>NZ_JAAPBF010000410.1 GCF_022695985.1 Streptomyces sp. NP-1717
CGACCAAGGCCCTGCGCACTATCTGCGGGCGTACTACCTCGCCGGCTACGACCCGGGGGTGCCGGTGGCCGAGGCCCACGACCACTTCCACACCCCGGACGCGCAGCACCACGTGGGGGGCAAGCTCATGCAGCGCTCCGCCGTGGTCAGGGCACTTGAGGAGGGGCGGAAGCAGGGCCACAGCTACCCCGTGGAGGTGCATCGGACGCTGCGCGAGGGCAACCGCTTCGCGGCCCGGTACAGCACCAGCCGGGACGGAAAGCCGTCACGGACGCAGGAGATCCTGGCCTTCGGGGAGTTCGCCGACGACGGACGCGTGAAGCTGGTCCGCTTCGTGCTCGATCCGGGTGTCCACGGCGCCTAGCGACCGGCCCGGTCGGGTCAGGCCGGTCGCCGAGGAGTGTGAGAGGGGCCCGACGGCGCCGGTGTACCGGTGCCGTCGGGCCCCTCTCGTCAGTTGGCAGAGCCGTCCGTCGCCGCGATGAGGCTCTTCGGACGCAGGTCGGTCCAGTTGGTCTCGATGTGCGCCAGACAGGCGCCGCGGCTGTCGGGGCCGAAGGTACGGGTCCAGCCGGCCGGGACGTCGGCGAACCGCGGCCAGAGGGAGTGCTGTCCCTCGTCGTTGACCAGCACCAGAAAGACCCCGGTCTCGTCGTCGAACGGGTTGGTCATGGTGTTTCCTCTCGGTATCGGTCGTCATTGCGGAATCGCGCGCGCAGGACATCGGCGACCGGCTGTCCCGGCCGCGCGGCGATGGTGTCCAGCAGGCACGTCAGTTCATGGAGGAGGCCGGGGGCGGCTCCGGGTGCCAGGGCGCCCGGGCGGTGGTCGAGGCGCAGTCGCAGTCGCTCGTCGGCGGCGAACGCCACCAGGGTCAGCGGGTAGTGGGTGGCGTCGCGGCCCTCCACCCCGCCCACCCGCGGGCCGGACGCCGGGCGCTCCGGCGAGACCGGGTCCAGCGGATAGTTCTCGACCACCAGATGGGTGTCGAACAACTCCCGTCGCCCCAGGGCGCGCTGGATCTCGCTCAGCCCGATGTGGTGGTGCGGCAGCAGCCGCGTCTGCTCGTCCCGCAGCCGGCGCAGCGTCTCGCCCACCGTCCGCGTGCCGTCCAGGCGCAGTCGTACCGGCACGGTGTTGATGAACAGGCCGATCATCGACTCCATGCCGGGCAGTTCGGGTTGGCGGCCCGCGACGGTCGTACCGAACACCACGTCCAGGGTGCCGGTCCGGCGGGCCAGCAGCATGCCCCAGGCGAACTGGACGACGGTGTTGAGGGTGACGCCCTCGCCGCCCGGGCCGCGCAGGGCCTTGGTCGTGGTGTCCGACAGTGCCGCGCTCAGGGTGGCGGCGCTCTCGACGGCCTCGGGGACGGGGCGGGTGAGCCGCGGTGGTTCACCCAGTCCGGCGAGGGCGGTCCGCCAGGCCTCGCGGGCCGCGGACCGGTCACGGGTCGCCAGCAGGGCCAGATGGTCCCGGTAGGGGGTGGGCGGGTCCAGCGCGTCCGGGTCGCCTCCGTGGGCGTACAGGTCGAGCAGTTCCCTCACGAGTACGGGCAACGACCAGCCGTCGATCACCAGGTGGTGGTTGGTCAGGACGAGCCGGTGCTCGTCGGGGCCCCACCGGACGAGGGTGAAGCGGATCAGCGGGGGGCGGTCGGGGTCGAAGCGGCGGGTGAGATCGGCGCGGGCCAGCCGGTCGAGGACCCGGTCGCGGCGCTTGTCGCGGACGCCCGTGAGGTCGATCTCCCGCCAGCCGGGGGCGGGAGAGCCGGGAATGACCTGGACCGGGTGGCGCAGACCGTGGTGGACGAAGGCGGCACCCAGGTTGGGGTGGCGTGTCAGCAGGGCGGTCGCGGCGGCCCGCAGGACGTCCGGCTTCAGGGCGCCGTGCAGCCGGACCGCGCACTGCGCCTGGTAGACGTCCGGGGCGCTCGGCTCGTACAGGGCGTGGAAGAGCAGCCCTTCCTGAAGGGGCGTGAGCGGGAGGACGTCCGCCAGGTCCGGATACGAGTCCTCCAGACGGTCGATCTCCGGCTGGTCGACCCGGACGAGTGGCAGGTCGGAGGGGCTCCGGCCGCCGCCGCGGGTTCGGGCGTGCAGGACGAGGGAGTCGAGGGCGGCGAACCACAGGTCGGTGAGAGTCCGGACCTCGGCCTCGGTGAGCTGACCGGCGGTCCAGCTCACCGCGGCGGTGAGCCGGGGGCCCTCGGTGCCGTCGGTCGTCAGTGCGTTGATGTCGAGGAGGTGCGCGCCGAGGCGGCCGGTGGCTCCGGACGGCCGGGCGCGCGGGGCGGCCTGTTCCTCGGCGATTCCCCAGTCGGCGACCCGGGTCGTGGCGAGGCGGCCCAGATAGTTGAAGCCGATCTGAGGCGTCGCCCCGCCGGCGAGTCCGGGCCCGGCGACCGGGTCGAGGTGGCGCAGGACGCCGTATCCGACGCCGCGGTCCGGGACGGCCCGCAGCACCTCCTTGACCTGCTTGAGCGCGCCGCCGAGGGCGGGCCCCACGCTCCACACGTCGGTCCAGGAACACCCGGTGCGGGGCAGCCTGACCGGGTACAGGGCCGTCAGCCACCCCACGGTCCCGGACACATCGGCCCCGGGCGGGCCGGGGCGGCCGTGGGACTCCAGGTCCACCAGCAGGCCGTCCGGGCCGGGCGCCCGGCCCCGCCGGCGGCACCACTCCTCGACCGCGAGCGTCAGCCCTGTGAGCAGTACGGGCTCCACACCGCAGTGGAAGGCGGCACCGACCTCGGTGAGCAGGGGC
>NZ_JAAPBF010000411.1 GCF_022695985.1 Streptomyces sp. NP-1717
GTGGCGGTGGCGAGGACCCGCAGAGCGGCCTTCAGCATGATGAGCACCCATCAGTCGATCAACGTGACGGGCCCCTTTATAGCGGTGCGTGAGCCGCATTTCGGGCACGGTGGTACGGATCCCACCCGAATGGTCGGCGGCCCGGACGACGCTACGGCGTGAAGACCGTGCCCTGGTGGAAGTAGAGGAGCCAGAGGCCGCCGGTCAGCATCCACAGGGAACTCCGGTGCGCCAGGCGGCCCTTGTGCTCGGTGTCGAACGTCAGCAGTACCAGGTGCGGCGCGAGTTCGACGCCCCGCATGTCGGAGGTGGTGACGGGGCGGGCGGCGGGCGCGTCGTGCGCGGTGAGGGCCGCGATGATCGACCGGCGGTCCCAGCGCCGGCCGGACGAGCCGAACTCGGTGAAATCCGGGTGGAGAAGGTCCCCGATCAGCTCCGCCGACGAGCGGACGGCCGGGTCGAGGAGGCGCAGCTCGGCCTCGATGGCGGCGACAACGGCGGGTGACTCAGCCACGGGTCAGCTCCACCAGCTTCATGACGGTGTTCCAGTTGCGGCTGGTGGCGACGGTGCCCTGGTACAGGCGGGGCCGGGACAGCGCCTCGGCGAGTCTGGAGCGGCCGAGGCCGTCGGGGGCGTACAGATACAGCGCCCGGTCGCCGAGCCGGAACTCCTCGGGGAGGTAGGACTCCTGGTCGAGGGCGGCGAAGCGTTCGGGGCCAACCTGCTCGGAGAAGTAGGTGACATGGAGCTGTCTGCCCTGGAGCGAGGCGGCGGGGAAGGGGCAGGCGTCGGCGACGGCCTTCAGGTAGGCGGCGTCGCGCACCAGACAGTCGACGGCGAAGCCGAACCGCTCCTGGATGGCGTCGCCGAGGGCGGCGGCGAGGGTGGATTCGTCGGCGCCGGTGGTGTCGGTGAAGACGGCGTTGCCGCTCTGGAGGTACGTGGCGACGTCGCCGTGGCCGAGGCCGGTGAGCACGTCGCGCAGTGCCGCCATCGGGACCTTGCGGCTGCCGCCGACGTTGATTCCGCGCAGCAGCGCCGCGTACCTGGTCGTCGTCATGAGGTCCACGATAGGTCGGCGGGCGTCCGGGACCGCTCCGGCATGCGGAAGGCGGCCGCCGCGCCCCGTGGGGGAGAGCGCGACGACCGCCGGTCCTGGGCTTTCCCGAGACGTCAGTCCGTCTCGGTCACTCGACGACCTTGAGCAACTTGTTCGCGGTGCCCGGGTCGGCGTCGCTGATGACGTCGGGGGTGGCCCCGTCGGTCAGGGCCGTGGCGACGTCGGCCGGCGCGGCGTCGGGGTGACCGCCGAGGTACACCGCGGCGGCGCCGACGACGTGGGGGGTCGCCATCGACGTACCGGAGATGGTGCTGGTGCCGGTGTCGCTGTCGTTCCACGCCGAGGTGATGTCGCTGCCCGGGGCGTAGATGTCCACGACCGGGCCGTAGTTGGAGAAGGACGACTGCTGGTCGTCCACGGTGGACGAGGCGACCGTGATGGCCTCCTCGACACGGGCCGGGGAGGTCGTGCCCGCGTCGCTGCTGTCGTTGCCCGCCGCGACACCGAAGGTGACGCCGGAGGCGATGGCCTTGCTGACGGCCTCGTCGAGGGCGGGGTCGGCGCCGCCGCCGAGGCTCATGTTGGCGACGGACGGGCCGCTGTGGTTCGCGGTGACCCAGTCGATGCCGGCGACGACCTGCTCGGTGGTGCCGCTTCCGGCGTCGTCGAGGACCCGCACCGCGACGATCTTCGCCTTCTTGGCGACGCCGTGGGCCGCGCCCGCGACGGTGCCGGCGACGTGCGTGCCGTGGCCGTTGCCGTCGTCGGCGTCGTCGTCGTTGTCGATCGCGTCGAAGCCGGACGAGGCGCGTCCCTCGAAGTCGGCGTGGGTGACGCGGACTCCGGTGTCGATGATGTACGCGGTGACGCCCTCGCCCGCGGCGTCCGGGTAGGTGTAGGCGTTGTCTCCGGCGGTCGCGGTCTGGTCGATCCGGTCCAGGCCCCAGGACGGCGGGTTGTCCTGGGTGGCGTCGATCGAGAACTTCTTGTTCTGGACGACCTTGGAGACGGCCGGGTCGGCGGCGAGACGCTTGGCCTCGGTCTCCGAAAGACCGCTGGCCGAGAAGCCGTTGATGGCCGCGTCGTAGGTGCGGTTCAGCTTCCCGCCGTACTCGGCGGCCAGGTCCTTCTTGTCGGCCTTCTGGTCCAGCATCACGATGTAGCTGCCCGCGACCGCGCCCTTGGCGTCGGCCCCGTACACCGTGCCGAGGGGGGTGGCCGCGCCCGCTGTGGGGGCGAACGCGGTGATGCCGGCGACTGCTGCCACCGCTGTTATCGCCGCGGTGAGTCTCATCCGGGCGACACGCTTATGAGTTGTCATGAAGAGGGTTCTCCTCGTGAGCATTTGTGGGGGGATGGCCCGTCGGACGAAGAACTTCCGGCGGACCTGATTCGAAACCCTGGCTGATTGTCGCGCTCAGATCAAGACCTTCAGGCTGCTGTGACTTAGAAAACAACGTTGCTTAATGCGAAATCGGCCATGGGCGCCCAACTCGGACCGCGACGGCGATCTCCCCGCGCCGCGCCTTAGTTGTAAGGGGCTTCCATCCCTCTTGTCAGGGATGTGACCACCCCATGAGAAGGAGAGCAGGCCCTCTCCAGGTCACCGGAGAGCAGGAGGAGAAGGCCGGAATCCGACCATAAATTCGAGTCGGAGACCGCGGCACACGGCCGCTCTCAG
>NZ_JAAPBF010000412.1 GCF_022695985.1 Streptomyces sp. NP-1717
GGGGCCCAGTCGTGGGACGGGTCCTCCGCGTAGAGGCGGGCCTCGATCGCGTGGCCGTACGGGACAGGCGGGGACGGGGGGAGCCGGGCGCCTTCCGCCAGGGCGAGTTGGAGTGCGACCAGGTCCACGCCGAACACCTCCTCCGTGACCGGGTGTTCGACCTGGAGGCGGGTGTTCATCTCCAGGAAGTACGCGCGGCCCGCCGGGGAGAGCAGGAACTCGACGGTGCCCGCGCCCCGGTACTCCACCGCGCGCGCCGCCGCGACCGCCGCGTCCGTCAGCGCGGCGCGCAGCTCCGCCGTCAGACCCGGCGCCGGGCACTCCTCGATCACCTTCTGGTGCCGCCGTTGCAGGGAGCAGTCGCGGGTGCCCAGCGCCCACACCGTGCCGTGCGCGTCGGCGAGGATCTGGACCTCGACGTGGCGGCCCCGTTCCACGTACGGCTCCGCGAAGACCTCGCCGTCGCCGAACGCCGAGCGGGCCTCCGCGCGGGCGGCCTCCCACTCCTCCCCCACCGTGTCGAGCGAGCGCACCACCCGCGCGAACCCGGCGTTCTCGGAAAGGAATCCGTAGCCGGGGTGCACCGCGTCCGCGCCCGCCGCGAGGGCGGCCTTCACGATCAGGTCGCCGCGCAGATACGTGTCCGCGGGGGCGGCGCCCGGCAGCCGTACCGCCGTGTCCGCCTCGCGTACGTGCAGCGCGCCGGCGTCCGCGTCCGAGAAGACCGCGACCGTGCCGATGCCCCGCTCGCGGCAGGTCCGGAAGACGCGGCTGGCGATCTCGCCACGGTTGGCGACAAGCAGAGTGGATATCAACGTAAGCCTCACATTCGGAAGACGCCGAAGCCGCCGCGGACGCCCTCGACGGGCGCCGTGCGGATCGCCGACAGGCACAGGCCGAGCACCGTGCGGGTGTCACGCGGGTCGATGACCCCGTCGTCGTAGAGCCGTCCGGACAGGAACGCCGGCAGCGACTCCGACTCGATCTGCGCCTCCACCATGGCGCGCAGGGCCGCGTCGCCGTCCTCGTCGTACGGCTGCCCCTTCGCCGCCGCCGAGCCGCGCGCCACGATGGAGAGCACGCCGGCCAGTTGCTGGGGCCCCATCACCGCGGACTTGGCGCTCGGCCAGGCGAAGAGGAACCGCGGGTCGTAGGCCCGGCCGCACATGCCGTAGTGCCCGGCGCCGTACGAGGCCCCCATCAGGACCGACAGGTGCGGGACCGTCGAGTTGGCGACCGCGTTGATCATCATCGCGCCGTGCTTGATGATGCCGCCCTGTTCGTACTCCCTGCCGACCATGTAGCCGGTGGTGTTGTGCAGGAAGACCAGCGGGATGTCACGCTGGTTGGCGAGCTGGATGAACTGCGCGGCCTTCTGCGACTCCGCGCTGAACAGCACCCCCTGCGCGTTGGCCAGCACCCCCACCGGACAGCCGTGCAGCGTCGCCCAGCCCGTCACCAGACTCGGCCCGTACAGCGGCTTGAACTCGTCGAAGTCCGAGCCGTCGACGATCCGTGCCACCACCTCGCGCGGGTCGAAGGGGATCTTGAGGTCGCCGGGGACGATGCCCAGCAGTTCGTCCTCGTCGTACTTCGGCGGCTCGACGGTCAGCGGGTCCGGATCCGCGTACGCCTTGCGGTGGTTGAGGCGCGCCACGATCCGCCGCGCCTGGCGGATCGCGTCCGGCTCGTCCACGGCGAAGTGGTCGGCGAGGCCCGACTCACGGGCGTGCATCTCGGCGCCGCCGAGCGATTCGTCGTCGCTCTCCTCGCCCGTCGCCATCTTCACCAGCGGCGGTCCGCCGAGGAAGACCTTCGAGCGCTCCTTGACCATCACGGTGTGGTCGGACATGCCGGGGACGTACGCCCCGCCCGCCGTCGAGTTGCCGAAGACGACGGCGACGGTGGGGATCCCGGCGGCGGAGAGCCGGGTCAGATCGCGGAAGAGCGCGCCGCCGGGGATGAAGATCTCCTTCTGGGAGGGGAGATCGGCGCCGCCGGACTCGACGAGGCTGATGAGCGGCAGCCGGTTCTCGTACGCGATCCGGTTGGCGCGCAGGGCCTTCTTCAGCGTCCAGGGGTTGGACGCGCCGCCGCGCACGGTCGGGTCGTTGGCGGTGACGACGCATTCGACGCCCTCGACCACGCCGATGCCGGTCACCATGGACGCGCCGACGGGGTAGTCGCTGCCCCAGGCGGCGAGCGGGGACAGTTCCAGGAACGGGGTGTCGGGGTCGAGCAGCAGCTCGATCCGCTCGCGGGCGAGGAGTTTCCCGCGGTCACGGTGGCGGGCCACGTACTTCTCGCCGCCACCCGCCAGCGCCTTGGCGTGCTCGGTGCCGAGAGCGGCGAGTCTGGTGAGCATCTCGGCACGGTGCTCGGCGTAGTCGGGGGACGTGGTGTCCAGCGCCGAGTGGAGCACGGTCACAGCAGTACCTCCGGGATGTCGGCGTGGCGGGAGCGCAGCCACTCGCCGAGCGCCTTGGCCTGCGGGTCGAAGCGGGCGCGTGCGGCGACGCCTTCGCCGAGGAGGCCCCGGACGGTGAAGTTGAGCGCGCGCAGCTGGGGCAGGACGTGCCGTTCCACGGTCAGGTCCCGGCTCTCGGGGATCAGTTCGCGGAACAGGTCGACGGTCAGCTCATGTGCGAGCCAGCGCCAGGAGTCCGCACCGCGCGCCCACACACCGACGTTGGCGTCCCCGCCCTTGTCGCCGCTGCG
>NZ_JAAPBF010000413.1 GCF_022695985.1 Streptomyces sp. NP-1717
GGGGAACGGGCCCCGGAACCCGTCCCGGTGGGCCCCTCGGCGCCGGCCGCCGATGCCACGCCTCTGTCGGCGCCCGAGCTGGAGGAAACGCTGCTCTCCGTGGTGGCCCGGCTCACCGGCTATCCGGCGGAGATGCTCACCGTGGACATGGAGCTGGAGGCGGATCTGGGAGTCGACTCGATCAAACGCGTCGAGATCCTGTCGGCCGTCCGCCGGACGGTGGGCGACGTGGCGACGGGCGACATCGGGCGGCTCGGCGGACTGCGCACGCTGCGCGAGATCGTCGAGGCGCTCACCGCGGGCGGCCGTCCGCGGGAGGCCCCGGCGCCGGAATCCCCGGCCGTGGCCGGGCCCCCCACCGTCCCGGAGATCACCCCCGTCCCGGAAATCCCCGAGATCCCCGAGGCCCCCGCCGTCCTCGCCGTTCCGGAGATCCCCGCGACGCGTGACGGGTCCGGGCACATGACGGCGCTGACCAGGCTGGTGCCGCGCGCGGTGGAGTCACCGGCGTCCGGCCTGGCGACGGCGGGACTTCTGGACGGTCCGCTCGTGGTGGCGGGCGGCGGCGCCGACTGCGACGCGATCACCGCCCTCGTCGTGCGGAAGCTGGCGCGGCACGGCGTGGACGCCACCGCCGTGGCGGAGGTGCCCGGCGACGCGCGCTCGGTCGTACACCTCGGCGCGCTGACCGGGGACGGCGCACCGGACCACGCGCGCGAGGTCCACCGGTCGGTGTTCCGCGCGGCGCGCGCGGTCGCTTCGCGGGCCGCCGAAGGGGGCGGACTGTTCGTGACGGTTCAGGACACCGGAGGCGACTTCGGGCTCGACGGCCGCGCACCCGACCGCGCGTGGCTGGGCGGAGCGGCGGCTCTGACCAGGACCGCGGCGAAGGAGTGGCCGGGAGTCCCGGTCAAGGCCGTCGACTGCGAGCGGGGCGGCCGGAGCGACGAGGAGGTCGCGGAGGCGATCGTGCGGGAACTGCTGGAGGGCGGCCCCGACCCGGAGGCGGGTCTCCGCGCGGACGGTACCCGCGTCGTCCCGCGCACCGTACCCGCGCCGCTGATGCCCGGCAGCACCGGGCGGATCACCTCGGAGTCGGTGATCGTGGCCACCGGAGGGGCCCGCGGGGTGACCGCCGCCGCGCTGCTGGACCTGGCCCGGACCCACCGTCCGCGGATCGCGCTGCTCGGCAGGACGGCACCGGCTCCCGAGCCCGCGGGGCTCGCGTCGGCCACCGACGAAGCGGCGCTCACCCGTCTGCTCGCCGAGCGTTCGGCCGGGGGCGCGGAGGACTCCTCGCCCGCCCGGATCTCGGCGCGGGCCCGGGAGATCCTGGGCGCGCGCGAGGTACGGGCGACGCTGGAGGCGCTGGAGGCGGCGGGATCCCCCGTCAGGTACGTCGAGGTGGACGTCCGCGACGGCGACGCGCTCGCCGCCGCGCTGCGCGAGGTACGTGAGGTGTGGGGGCCGGTCACCGGCATCGTGCACGGTGCGGGAGTACTGGCCGACAAGTGGATCGCCGACAAGACCGACGAACAGGTCGAGCGGGTGATGTCGACCAAGGTGGACGGCCTGCGCGCGCTGCTGGCCGCGACGGCCGACGATCCGCTGGACGTGATCTGCCTGTTCTCCTCGGTGGCAGCCGTGTTCGGCAACGCGGGGCAGAGCGACTACGCCATGGCCAACGAGGTCCTTGGCCAGGTCGCGTCGGCGGAACAGGCCCGCCGCCCCGGCGCTCTGGTGCGGTGCGTCGCCTGGGGGCCGTGGCGCGGCGGCATGGTCACGCCCGCGCTGGCCGGGCACTTCGGCCGGTCCGGGGTTCCGCTGATCCCTCTGGAGCGGGGGGCGGCCGCTTTCACGGCGGAGCTGGACGGCGCGGCCGGTGAGGCCCGTGTGGTCCTGGTGGCCGGGGACGACCCGGCGGCCCTGTCCCCGGCAGGCGATCCGCGTCCGGCGCAGCTGCTGGTCCGGGCGGACGGCCTGCCGCAGCTGGCCGACCACGCGGTCGGCGGAGTCGCCGTGCTGCCCGTGGCGATGGTCCTCAACTGGTTCGCGGGCGCGGCCACCGCCTGGCTGCCGGACGCCGGCTCACTCGTCCTGCGCGATGTGAGGGTGTATCAGAAGTGCGCCCTGCCCGAACTGGCCGGCGCGGGCCACCTGCTCACCGTGCACGGCGGCCGGGGAGCGGCCGGTTCGCCGACGGGGCTGGAGGCGGAGCTGCGCGGGGAGAGCGGGGTGGCGCACTTCCGCGCCGTACTGGACACCGGGGCCGAAGCACCGGATCCCGCCGCGTGGGGCAGCCCGGACGGCCTCAAGCCGCTGGACCTCGCCGAGTTGTACGACGGGGAGATCCTGTTCCACGGTCCCCGCTTCCACGCCGTCCGCTCGCCGCTCGGTGTCTCGGAGCACGGAGCCGAGGCCTTCGTGGCGGGCGTGCGCCTTCTGGAGTGGCCGGGCGGGTGCTGGCCGCTCGACCCGGCCGCCGTGGACGGCGCGCTCCAACTCGCCCTGGTCTGGGCGCGGGAGGTACTCGACGCGGCGACGCTGCCGATGGCCGTCGCGGAGTGCAGGGTGTACCGGCACGGCCCGGTGCACGGCTCGGTGCGGTGTGTGGTGCGGGGCCGGAAGGTTCACGGCACGGGGGCGCGCTGCGACGCGGCGCTGATCGACGCCGACGGAGCGGTCCGTCTGGAACTGCTC
>NZ_JAAPBF010000414.1 GCF_022695985.1 Streptomyces sp. NP-1717
CGCGTCCGGGTCTGGGCCAGGGACCCGGCGAAGGTCGCCGGGCTGCCGGCCGCCGTCGAGAGGGCCGGCGGGGACTACGAGGATCCGCGGGCGCTGGCCCGGGCGGTGGCGGGGGTGCGCACGGTGTTCCTGGTCACCACCCGCGTCGGGGGCGACGACGACGCGCGGTTCGTCGATGCCGCGCGTGCGGCGGGCGTGCGGCGGGTGGTGAAACTGTCCGCGGCGGCTGTTCTGGACCGGCGGGCCGACGACCTGATCACCCGGTGGCAGCGTGCGAGCGAGGAACTGCTGCGGGTCTCCGGGATGGAGTGGACTCTGCTGCGTCCGCGCGCGTTCATGTCCAACTCCCTTACCTGGGCGCCCTCCGTGCGTTCCGAGCGGACCGTTCGCGCGCTCTACGGGACGTCCGCCAACGCCTGCGTGGATCCGGCGGACGTCGCCGAGGTCGCCGTACGGGTACTGACCGGGGAGGGGCACGCGGGGCGCGCGTACACGCTGACCGGACCGCGGGCGCTCACGGCGGTCGGCCAGACGCGGCAGCTCGGCCGGTTGCTGGGGGTCCGGCTGCGCTTCGAGGAGCTGAGCCGGGACGAGGCGCGTGCGAGCCTGGAAAAGCGCTGGCCCATACCGGTCGTGGAGGCACTGCTGGAGAGCGCGGAGCGGCAGCGGGCGGGTGCCAAGGCCCAAGTGTCGGACGCCGTACTTATGTTGACGGGTCGTCAGGCGCGATCCTTCCGAGAGTGGGCCGTGGATCATCTCGACGTATTCACCCCGCTCGCGCGGGAACCCGGGACGCGGCCCGGGAGAGGGCCGGTGCACGGTGGGTCCCGGGCACCGGCCCCGCGATCACACGGTGGATGAGGCCACGGTGACGGTCGCGCGGAAGGCGGGCGTGCCTTCTTGCACGGCGGTCACGAGTACGGCTTCCTCGCCGCCGGTGCCCGGCGCCGACAGCCGGCGGGCCTCGATGACACAGGCCGTGCCGACCTCGACGTAGCGCGTGAACTCACTGGTGACGGCGAGCGGCAGACAGACGTGCCCGAGCGTCGCGGTGGTGGCCTGGCGGGCGGCTTCGAGCAGCAGCATGCCCGGCACATGGTCGACCGGATGGTCGAAGAGGATGGGATGGCGGGTGTCGACGCGCAGCTGCCAGCGGCCGGGGCTCCCGGTGGGGGAGAGCACGACGTCCGCGGGCGCGGTGCGGCCGACGGCCCGCGGGGATTCGGGGACGGTCGGGGAGTCGGCCGGTGCGCGATCACCGGTGGGAATCTTCGCGGCGCGCAGCCGTTGGTAGATCTTGGGGCCGATACAGCTGAACGAGCCGCCGCCGGTGGCGGCGAGATGGCCCTCCCGGCGGATCTCCGCATCGACGCGGCAGCGGGTCAGGGTGCCGCGTCGATGTTCCGTCCGGGAGCAGGTGACGTCGAGTCGGAGCGTGGGGGGAGTGGGGCCGACACTCAGGTGGGCGGGACGTACGGTCACGTCCAGCTCCCCCACGAGCAGGTGGTGGTCGAGCGGGACGCCGAACTCGGCGTGTGCCAGGAGCAGTCCGGTCTGTCTGATCGTCTCGGCGGCGATCAACGGGTCGTGGCATCCGTCCACGCTGGCGTAGAAACTGTGTCCCCGGGGCCACTGGGCGGTGACGGTGAAGCGGTGGTCGTCCACGCGTTCCCAGCCGGTGAGCATCACCTCGGCCACGCTGGCGCGGTGGACGAACTGACTCGGGACGGTGGTGGTCAGGGACGGGTGATAGCGGGGTGCGATGATTTTTCGCGGGGCTCTGGTGTCGCACTCGCTGTGGCCGACGGTGGGTAACGCGGATGTGACACGGCACGTGCTCGCAGACATGTCTGTTCCCCCTGAGCGGCGTTGGCGTGCAGGCAGCTGTTGCTGCTGTTGTGGGTGTTGGTGTACGGCCAGCGAAGATACATACCGACCTGTTTGCTTTCCAGGGGTACGAGGCACTCCGCCTGCACGGCTTGTGGACGGGGTGGTTCCCTATCCGGTGCCGCGAGGCCCGGTGGAAGCCGCCTGTTTTCGGCCGCTCACAGGGGGGACCTCGGACAACGCCGAAACAGCGCGCCCTTCCTGACGCATGATCGACTCACGCTCCCCCGGACCGGCGTCGGGATGATCCTTGGCGTGCCTCAAGCGGTCCCTCAGCGCTTCTCTAGTGAGCCGACCGACCATGACCGGGCTTGAGGAAGAAGGGGGTGGCACGGATGGAGGGCGCACCTGCGGTGCTCCGGCTGGAACGCGGCCGGGCCGATGAGGACGAGCTCGCCGCCGTGGCGGTGGTGCTGCTCGCGCTGCGGGCCCGTGGGCGGGCGGCGCCCCGGCGCGGGGTGTCACGGGAGTGGAAGTGGTGGAGCCGGCCGGGGAGCTATGTGGCCCCCGGCAGTTGGCGGTGAGCCGCTGCCACCGCACGGTGTGCCGTCCGCCACGGGAAACACGACCGCACAGTCGGTTCGAGGATGTTCTCCAGCAGGCCGGGCGATAATTTCCGGCCTTGTCCCAGGAAGGGACCAGGGATGGCGATGACGACTGCCTCCGTGCCGGCCGCCACGGGGCCGGGCGATCTGCACGGCCATGTGGCGGAGCTGCACGTGATCAAGGCCCGGGCCGTGGCGGGCCCGAGTGACCGCGCGACCGAGGCGCAGCATGCCAAGGGGAAGCTGACCGCCCGTGAGCGCATT
>NZ_JAAPBF010000415.1 GCF_022695985.1 Streptomyces sp. NP-1717
GATACGCTCACGGGCGGTCAGCTTCCCCTTGGCATGCTGCGCCTCGGTCGCGCGGTCACTCGGGCCGCTCAGCGCCTGCCCCCGCAGCGAGTGCAGCTCGGCCACGCGCCCACGGGCGTCGACGGGCTCACTCGGCGTCTGGTCCACAACGGTCATGTACCGACCCTACGAACAACGGAGGCAAAAAGCCGCCGTCGACTCCACACAGTCTCCCGCCCGGATTCCTGGTGGGGCTGGACAGAACCGGGATGCGCGCGGGCCGAGTCGACAGCCCGGCCCCCCTCGCGCTTGTGAGGTTCCTCCAGATGTCAGCCGGACGACGGGCGGACGTCGGACGGATGTCGGGTGGCGGCCGACCGGGGAGCGGGCCGGTGGCCGGCCGGGGCCGCCGCCGATGGCCGTGGGTGAGCGACCGACGTCAGGTTGTGAAGACTCCCAAACTTTTGAGAGCGCTCTCAGTCGCAACTCTTGACGCGTCCCGGACACCTGGCGAGAGTGGGGCGCAGACGCGAGGCGCGCCCCCCACGTACCGCGCCGTACCGCGTTCCCCCCACATCTCAGGAGAACATCCGTGATATCGCGCAGAATGTTTCTGACCGGCACGGCCGCGGCGGCCACGGCGCTCACCTACCCCGCCTGGGGAAGCGCTCTCAGCCCCCGCGCGGCGGCCGCCGCCGATACCTGTGAACTCGCCCTGGTGAACAAGTCGTTGCCCGGGTCGGTCAACGCCTATGTCACCGGCCACGAGCAGGGCACCGACCGCTGGGTACTGCTCCGCGCCGACGGCAGCGTGTACAAGCCCGAGTCGCCCGCCGAGGCCAACACCCCTCTGCCGGTCGACTGCGCCATTCCGCTGAACGCGGCGGGCGGGGCGGCGGTGACGATGACGCTGCCTCAGATGTTCGGCGCGCGCGTCTACTTCGTACGCGACGACACCCTGGACTTCTTCCTGAACCCGGGACCGTCGCTGGTCGAGCCGGCGTTCGCGAGCGAGGACGACCCCAACTACGGCCGCACGTGGTCGTTCTGCGAGTTCACCTTCAACCCGCAGCAGTTGTACTCCAACATCAGCTACGTCGACCTGGTGACCGCGCTGCCCATCGGGATCACGCTGGAGGGGGACGCCAAGCACGAGGTCGCCCCGCTGCCCGAGGGCGCTCTGCAGAAGATCGCCGACGGTCTGACCGCGCAGGCCGCGGCGGACGGGCAGCCGTGGGACAAGCTGATCACACGCGGCGCCGACGGCCAGGTCCTGCGGGTGATCGCGCCGCAGAACGCGATGGCGCCGTACTTCGACCGGCCCGACGAGATGCCCTTCAGGGACGTCTTCGACGGCTACATCGACGAGGTCTGGCAGAAGTACACCACCGAGGACCTCAAGATCGACCTCCAGGGCGGTCGCGGCGTGCTGGCCGGCCGGGTCAGCGGCGACACGCTCACCTTCGCCGGCGGCCACACCTTCTCCAAGCCGACCTCGAAGGACATCTTCACCTGCAACCACGGCCCCTTCACCAACAATCCGGACGACTCGGACGACAAGAAGGCGCTCCTCGCGCGGCTGGCGGCCGGATTCAACCGCTCGACGCTGCTCACCCACCCCGACCAGCCGAACGGCGCCAACGCGGCGGACTACTACAAGGACCCGTCCACCAACCACTGGGCGCGGGTGCTCCACGCGAACACCCCGATCGGGTACGCGTTCCCGTACGACGACGTACGGCCGGACGGTGAGCCGGACGTCTCGGGCGCGGCGCACGACGGCAACCCGGTGCGCTTCACCGTGTCGGTCGGCTCCTGAGACCGGAGCCCCGGCGGTCCGACGGTGCCCCGTCACCCCCTCCTCCCGAGGGGTGACGGGGCACCGTCATGTGCGCCCACCGAAAGAAGATGTTGAACTTTGAACGAGATAGGACTACGGTGGAGGTACTTGAAGGCTAAACAAACGCTTACCGGGAGAAACCATGTCACTCTTCAACCGCAAGTCCGAGTCCGGCTCCGCCACTGCCACCGCCGTCAACCCCGAGCTGGCCGCGCTGACCGGTGAATACACCATCGACCCGACGCACAGCAGCATCAGCTTCCAGGTGCGCCACGCGATGGTCACCAACGTCCGTGGCACCTTCGGCAAGCACGAGGGAACGCTGAGCCTGGACGGCTCGAAGCCGGAGAACTCCTCCGCCTCGATCGACGTGGAGATCGAGAGCATCGACACCGGTGCGCCGGACCGTGACGGTCACCTGCGCAGCGCCGACTTCTTCGACGCCGAGACGTTCCCCAAGATGACGTTCCGTTCCACGAGCGCCGAGCAGGTCGGCGGCGACGAGTACCGCATCACCGGTGACCTCACCATCAAGGATGTCACCAAGGAGCTGACCATCGACCTGGAGTTCCACGGCAAGGCCACGGACCCCTACGGCAACGAGCGTGTCGGTTTCGAGGGCGGCACCACGATCTCGCGCTCCGACTGGGGCCTGACCTGGAACGCGGCGCTGGAGACCGGCGGTGTGGTGGTCAGTGACAAGGTGAAGCTGATCTTCGACATCTCGGCGATCAAGAACCAGCCCCAGGCCGCCTGACCCGGCAGCACCGAGGGGGAGGTACTCCGGGCCGGTGGCCCGGAGTACGGGGAGCGCTTGGCGGCGGAACGGCGCGGGGCCGCGG
>NZ_JAAPBF010000416.1 GCF_022695985.1 Streptomyces sp. NP-1717
TGCGCGAATGGCTCGGCCGCCTCGGCAACCGCCTCATCCGGCTCGTCGCCGTACGCGGCATACGCGACACCCAGTGCGGCTTCAAGCTCTTCGACGGCGACAAGGCGCGCGCCGCCTTCGCCGCCTCCCGCCTCGACGGCTGGGGCATAGACGTCGAGATCCTGCGCCACTTCCGCCGCGCGGGCTGGCCCGTCGCCGAGGTACCGGTGCGCTGGTCGCACCAGACGGGATCGAAGGTCCGGCCGGCGGACTACGGCCGCGTACTGCTGGAACTCCTGCGGCTGCGCGCCCGCACCCGCCCCGTGGACCTCGCGGTCGCCGGTCTCTTCCTCCTGGCGTCCGTCCTTCTGTACAAGGGGCTGTGGACGGATCTCGACCGCGCGTACCTCGCCGACTCCATGCAGGACCAGAACCAGTGGGAGTGGTTCTTCGCCGTCACCGCCGACAACGTCGTGAACCTGCGCAATCCGCTCTTCACCACGTATCAGGGCTATCCCGACGGCGTGAACCTGATGGCGAACACGGTCATGCTCGGCCTGTCCGTGCCCCTCACGCCCGTCACGCTCCTGTTCGGCCCGACGGTGACCTGGGCCCTCGTCCTCACCCTCGGTCTGACGGGCACGGCCGTCGCCTGGTACTGGCTGTTCGTACGCCACGTCACCCGTCTCCGCCCGGCGGCGGCCCTCGGCGCGGCGCTCGCCGCGTTCGCGCCGCCGATGATGTCGCACGGCACGGCGCACCCCAACTTCCTCGTGCTCTTCATGATCCCGGTGATCATCGACCGCGCGCTGCGGCTCTGTTCGGGCGACGGGCGGCGCGTCGTACGGGACGGCGTCCTGCTCGGCCTCTTCGCGGCGTACCAGATCTTCCTCGGTGAAGAACCGTTGCTGCTGGCCGCGATGGGGATGCTGGTCTTCGCCCTGGCGTACGCGCTCGCGAGCCCCGGCGTCGCCCGCGTCGCGGTGCGACCCCTGCTGCGCGGGCTCGGTGTCGCGCTGGCGGTGTCCCTGCCGCTGGTCGCGTTCCCGCTGTACTGGCAGTTCTTCGGCCCGCAGAGCTACCACAGCGTCCTGCACGGCGACAACGCGGGCAACAGCCCGCTGGCCTTCCTGGAGTTCTCCGGCCGGGCGCTGCTCGGCGACGAGACGCGCGCCGACACGCTCGCGATGAACCGCACCGAACAGAACGCCTTCTACGGCTGGCCGTTGACCGCGCTCGCCTTCGGGATCGTGGTGTGGCTGGGGCGTTCACCGCTCGTGAAGGCACTGACGGGCACGGTGCTCGTGGCCGCGCTGCTGTCCATGGGGCAGAAGATCCGTATCCCGTTCACGGACGTGGTGCTGCCGGGGCCCTGGCGCGCGCTGGCGCACCAGCCGCTCTTCGAGTCGGTGATCGAGTCCCGGGTGGCGATGATCTGCGCCCCGGCGCTCGGTGTCCTGATCGCGCTCGCGGTGGCCCGGATGGCGGCTCTCGAACCGCGTGCGCACCGGGTGGTGGCGCTGGTCGCGGTCGCCGCCGCGCTGCTGCCGATCCTGCCGACGCCGCAGCCGGTGCGGGAGCGGGCGGAGGTGCCGAGGTTCATCACCGACGGCACGTACCGGCACTTCGTCGCGGAGGGCGAGAGCGTCGTCCCCGTACCGCTGCCGAGTCCGGCCGAGGCGGACGCGCTGCACTGGCAGTCGTCGACGGGCTTCGGCTTCTCGGTGCCCGGCGGTTACTTCAACGGGCCGTGGGGCCCCGACCGGATGGGCATCTACGGCGCGTCGCCGCGCTACACCTCGAACCTGCTGCGCGACGTGCGGTACGGCGGCCGGATCCCGGACATCGGGACGAGCTGGCGCGAGCAGGCCAAGCTGGACCTGGCGTTCTGGAAGGCGGGTGTGGTGGTGCTGGCTCCGCAGGACAACGACGAGGCCCTGTACGAGGTCGTCTCGAAACTGCTGGGGCGCCCGGGGGAGCGGATGGGGGGTGCGTGGGTATGGGACATGCCGAGAGCGCGTTGACGAGTACGGCGAGTACGAGGTCGCGGCGGGCGGCCGGGCGGCGAGTGCCGGCCGGTGCCGGTCGTGCAGGCTGTCTTCGCTGATCGCGTTCGCCCGACTACGCTGACCCGACGGTCGGGTTCGTACGTACGTGTACGAACCTGACGCAACCCGACGGAACCCGTTCGAACTCGTTGGAGAGCGAGCCTCCCTTGGCCTGTGACCTGTGGTTGGTCCCCCTCGTCGACGTGCTGTGCTACAGCCCCGACAACCCCTTCGCCGAAGAGATCGCCGTCTACGACAAGGCACTCGGTGACGCCGGGCTGCCGTCCGTTCCCGTCTTCGCCTACATGCCCGGTCTCTCGGGCGACGTCGCACCCGTCGCCGGCTTCGACTACGACGCGCTGCACTTCCTGCGCCGGGCGTACCTGCTCCAGATGTGCGGCCTGGCGGTGACGCCGGTGGGCGAACTGGGCGGTGACTACGAGCAGTTGCTGGAGATGTTCGAGGCGACGGCCCAGCAGTCGCACCTGGTCTGGCACTACGACCACGCGGGCGCGTACGTCCCCGTGGACTACGCGTCCCCGCTCACCAACGAGGAACTCCTCGCGGGCGGCGGGCCGCTGGGCTCGACGCAGGGCCTGCTGCGCGAGCTGGAGCTGGTCGCCCCCTCG
>NZ_JAAPBF010000417.1 GCF_022695985.1 Streptomyces sp. NP-1717
GCCGGTGCCGGTGGCCGCCGGGACGCCGTCCTCGCCGGGGAACCCGTCCTCGCGCGTGCCGGCCAGCCGCCTGGCCCAGGCGCCTATGCCGCCGCGCCGCCTGCCGGGGCCCTCGGGCAGCTCCGTGCCGCGCATGGGCGTGCCCTGCCGGCGGGATCCCGGCGCCCGGCTGTGCCCCTGCGGGCCGTCGTCCACCGTGCCGTGGACGTCGTCGCTGTCGGCGCGGTCGTGCGCGGGGCGCCCGCCGGTACCCGGCACCGGCGCGTACAGGGCGTCGCCGTACCGGGTGTCGGCGTCGGAGCGCGGAGTGCGCGGGTCGGGCACACGGGGTGTGACGGCGGGGCCGCCGTAACCGCCCTGGCCGCCCTGTCGGTACGCGTGGACCGTACGTCCGCCGGGGCCGCCGCCCACGCCGTACGCCCCGGTCTCCGGGCCGGACCGGGTGCCGGTGTGCGCCCCCGGCGCCGTCCCCGGCCCGGTCGCGCCGGAGCCCGCGTTCGCACCCGCGCCTTCGCTCCCGCCACCGTCGCCGCCCGCGCCGTCCCGGACCCCCGGGGTGATCCGCAGATGCCCCTCGCCGTCCGGCGTGACCGCCAGCGCCGGCATCCGGCCGCCCGAGGTGAGCCGCAGCGCGGACTCGCCCAGCCGCAGCAGGGCGCCCGCCGGGAGCGGGACCGCGCGGGAACCGACCCGGACGCCTTCGAGGGTCGTGCCGTTCGTGGAATGCAGGTCCGCCACCGAGACGTGGCCGTCGTCGGCCACGGTCACCGAGCAGTGCAGCCGCGAGACGTCCGGATCGTCGAGCGGTACGTCGGCGTCGGCCGAGCGGCCGATCCTGACCTGTCCGCCGTGCAGCAGATGGACCCCGCCCGCGTCAGGACCCGCGACCACGTGGAGCTGGGCGGGGACGTCGTCGGTGGGCGCCTCGTCCTCGCCGGGGACCTGGAGCGACAGCACGGCGCCGTCCACCAGCGGGGGCTCGCCCAGGGTGCGGCGCTGCGCGTCCAGCCGCTCCCGGCCCGCGTACAGCACGACGGCGCCCGAGACGTCGGGTCCGGCGACGGCCGTGGCCAGGGCGGAGGCGACGGTGGCGAGCGCCGTCCCCGCCGGGGCGGTGACGAGCACGTCGCACGCGCGCCCCGCGGGATGGCCGCTGCGCGGCGCGAGGACGGTCAGCCGGATCTGCATCGCCGTCAGCGGTCCCTTCTGCGCGGGGTGCCCGGCAGGGGTGCTGCCCTGTGTGAATCCCCCCACCCGGCACCGACACATCGTCCGGTACAGGTCGGCACGGACGGTGAGCGAACGACCCCACACATCGAGTGCTGGGTGGCATCTTCGCACCTGCCACCGACAACACGCCCACGGACCGTGGGTAAGTGATCTTGAATGGTCGGCTGTGCGTGCAAAAGTGCATGGTTGCGAACGGGTTGGGATCATCCATGGACCTCGCGGGTACACGTGAGTGGCAACCATCCGTGGGAGGCTCGCGTCTTCCTGTCGAACATGACGGCGACGGGAACCCGCCCGCGGCCTTTAAAGTGGGTCGGACACCCGGGTGGGCCCGGGGGCCATGCAAGGACCACCAGCAGCAGGGAGCGCATGACGTGCGGCCGGTAGGCAGCAAGTACCTCCTGGAGGAGCCCATCGGGCGCGGCGCCACGGGCACCGTCTGGCGCGCCCGTCAGCGGGAGACCGCCGGTGCCGAGGCGGCCGTGGCCGGTCAGCCCGGGGAGACCGTCGCGATCAAGGTCCTCAAGGAGGAGCTGGCGAACGACGCGGACGTGGTGATGCGCTTCCTCAGGGAGCGCTCCGTCCTGCTCCGGCTGACCCACGCCAACATCGTGCGGACCCGCGACCTGGTCGTCGAGGGTGATCTCCTCGCCCTGGTCATGGATCTGGTCGAGGGCCCCGACCTGCACCACTACCTGCGGCAGAACGGCCCCTTCAGCCCGGTCGCCGCCTCGCTGCTCACCGCCCAGATCGCGGACGCGCTGGCCGCGAGCCACGCCGACGGCGTCGTGCACCGCGACCTGAAGCCCGCCAACGTCCTTCTGAAGGACGACGGCGACCAGCTGCACCCGATGCTGACCGACTTCGGCATCGCCCGGCTCGCCGACTCCCCGGGGCTGACCCGGACGCACGAGTTCGTCGGCACGCCCGCGTACGTGGCGCCGGAGTCCGCCGAGGGCCGCCCGCAGACCTCCGCCGTCGACGTCTACGGCGCGGGCATCCTGCTGTACGAGCTGGTCACCGGCCGTCCGCCGTTCGCGGGCGGCACGGCCCTCGAAGTGCTCCACCGGCACCTCAGCGAGGAGCCCCGCAGGCCGTCGAACGTCCCCGAACCGCTGTGGACGGTGATAGAGCGCTGCCTCCGTAAGGAGCCGGACGAGCGGCCCAGCGCCGTCAATCTCGCCCGCGCCCTGCGCACCGTCGCCTCCGGCATCGGCGCGCGCGCGAACTCCGCACAGATCAACGCCGCGATGGGCGTGGGCGCCCTGCTGGCGCCCGATCCGTCGCCCACCACGGTGCCCGGTGAGCCCGGCGCCGCCGACCCGACCCAGGTGCTGCCGAGCAACGCGGGTTCGTACGACCCGGCCGCCGCGACCAGCGTGCTGCCGACGAACGCACCGGGCGCGTCC
>NZ_JAAPBF010000418.1 GCF_022695985.1 Streptomyces sp. NP-1717
GGCCGCGAGTCGTACGTGCGCCCTACATGTTTCCGTGCCCGTTTCGCTGACCGTTTTGGGGGGTCGGACGGGACGCAGCTCACGTTTAGACGGCCGGCGGACGGGAGTCCGCTGACCACATCGGGCGCCGTTCGGGCAGTGATCCGCGCCAATCGGGCACAGAACCGGGCGCGAGAGGGGGTTACCCCGCGTATCACCTGCGCATACGCTGATGGGGAAACGGGCATGAACGGTCACACTCAAAGCGGCGAAGAGCCTGGTCGAGCCGGGTCCCTTGCTTGTACAAACGACCCATGAGCCCGAACGGGTGCTGAGCCCAGCAGAGCAGGGAAGTGTGTGCCGTGGACACGGACGAACGCCGACGAGAGATTCTTGAGATCGCCCGACGTGACGGGTCGGTGGAAGTCACCGCGCTCGCCACGAAGTTGAGCGTGGCCAAGGAGACCGTCCGGCGTGACCTGCACGCCCTGGAGGAGCACGGCCTGGTACGGCGCACCCACGGGGGCGCCTACCCCGTCGAGAGCGCCGGCTACGAGACGACGCTCGCGGTGCGGACCACCCGCCTCGTACCGCAGAAGTCACGGATCGCGGCAGCCGCCGCCGATCTCATCGGCGACGCCGAGACGGTCTTCATCGACGAGGGCTTCACTCCTCAGCTCGTCGCCGAGGCTCTGCCCAGGGACCGCCCGCTGACCGTGGTCACCGCGTCCCTCGCGGTCGCCAACGGACTGGCCGACTCCGACAAGATCGCCGTCCTGCTGCTCGGCGGCCGGGTGCGCGGCGGCACCTTCGCGACCGTCGACCACTGGGCGACCCGGATGCTCGCCGACTTCGTCATCGACCTGGCGTACGTCGGCGCGAACGGCATCTCGCGCGAGTACGGGCTGACCACCCCCGACCCGGCCGTCAGCGAGGTGAAGGCCCAGGCCATGCGCAGCGCGCGCCGCAAGGTGTTCGCCGGGATCCACACCAAGTTCGGTGCCGTCAGCTTCTGCCGGTTCGCCGATGTCGGCGACTTCGAGACGATCGTCACCGACGTCGGACTCCCGTCGGCGGAGGCGCAGCGCTACTCGCTGCTCGGCCCCCAGGTCATCCGCGTCTGACAGGCCGCACCCGCTCCCGGACCCCCGCCGTACCGGCCAGGGGGCGGGACCCGTACGGCCCGACGACGCCCCGGATTTTCACCCCCCACCCTTTCAACCCCTCAGCCACCAGCAGTTCCGCAACCGAATGATCAGGAGAAACTCATGTCCCTCCAGCAGCGACGACGTGGGATAGGCGTACGTGTGGGCGCGGGAGCGGCCTTGACGGCACTCCTCGCCGGGTGCAGCGGCGCCGGCGGCACCGGCTCGGACGGCGGTGACACGCTCAACGTGCTGATGGTGAACAACCCGCAGATGGTCGAGCTCCAGAAGCTGACCGCCGCGAACTTCACCAAGGACACCGGCATCAAGGTCAACTTCACGGTGCTGCCGGAGAACGACGTACGCGACAAGATCAGCCAGGACTTCTCCAACCAGGCCGGCCAGTACGACGTCGCGACCATCAGCAACTTCGAGGTGCCCTTCTTCGCGAAGAACGGCTGGCTGCACACGCTCGACGAGTACGCGCAGAAGGACAAGGAGTTCGACCAGGGCGACATCCTCAAGCCGCTCCAGGAGTCGCTGACGGCCGAGGACGGCAAGCTCTACGGCCAGCCGTTCTACGGCGAGTCGTCCTTCCTCATGTACCGCAAGGACGTGTTCGCCGAGAAGAACCTGAAGATGCCGGACAACCCCACCTGGCAGGAGGTCGCCGACCTCGCCGCCAAGACCGACGGCGCCGAGAAGGGAATGAAGGGCATCTGTCTGCGCGGTCTGCCGGGCTGGGGCGAGGTCATCGCCCCGCTGACGACCGTCGTCAACACGATGGGCGGCACCTGGTTCACCGAGGACTGGGAGGCCCAGCTGACCTCGCCCGAGTTCAAGAAGGCCACCAAGTTCTACGTCGACCTCGTCCGCGAGCACGGCGAGGCAGGCGCGCCGCAGGCCGGCTACGCCGAGTGCCTCAACAACATGACGCAGGGCAAGACGTCCATGTGGTACGACGCCACGGCGGGCGCGGGTTCGCTGGAGGCCAAGGACTCCCCGGTCAAGGGCAAGATCGGCTATGTGCCGGCGCCGGTCGACAAGACGGACAGCTCCGGCTGGCTCTACACCTGGGCCTGGGGCATGCAGAAGGCGTCCAACAACACCGACAACGCCTGGAAGTTCATCTCCTGGGCGTCCGGCAAGGAGTACGAGAAGCTCGTCGGCGAGAAGATCGGCTGGTCCAACGTCCCCGCCGGCAAGCGCGCCTCGACCTACATCAACCCGGACTACCGCAAGGAGGCCGCCGCGTTCGCCGATGTGACGTCGGAGGCGATCTCCAGCGCCAACCCGCGTGACCCGGGCACCCAGCCCCGTCCGACCGTCGGTATCCAGTTCGTCGGCATCCCCGAGTTCACCGACCTCGGTACGAAGGTCTCCCAGGAGATCAGCGAGGCCATCGCCGGCCGCCAGTCGGTCGACGAGGCCCTGGAGGCTTCCCAGAAGCTGGCCGAGAAGGTAGCCGAGGAGTACCGGTG
>NZ_JAAPBF010000419.1 GCF_022695985.1 Streptomyces sp. NP-1717
GATCATCACCCACCTCGCCGCCCAGAGCCGCAGCACCCAGGAACTCGCCACCCTCCTCGGCCTCTCCACATCCGTGACCTCCCGTCACCTTCACCAGCTCACCCAGGCAAGACTCACCACCACCCGACGCGAGGGCTACTACGTCCTCTACTCCCTCAACCCCACCCGCCTCGACCAGATCGCCACAGCCCTCACCACCCTCACCCTCAAGCCCGAAGCCTGAACCGGCGCAGCTCGACAACCGACCCACGCACGCCAGAACCAGGAGCCCCGGCACTCGGGTTCTGGCTCACTTCCGCAAAGGAACCGACGGACGGTAGAGGACCACCGGCCCCTGCCTCGTGGCCCAGCTGGGCGCGCTGACAGAACCTCTGAAGTGCCGTCGCGAGGGCCTACCGCTACATCCCCGATGCCGCCTCGCCGCTGGCACGCACCTCCTGGTAGGGCGCCGTCCAGGCGGAGGCGCCGGACTTTCTGCTTCGGCGAGGGGGAAGATGGCGTGATGGACATCCGGCAGCTGGAGCATTTCCTCGCCATTGTGGATCATGGCGGGTTCAACCGGGCGGCGTCGGTCCTGTACGTCTCCCAGCCCGCGCTGTCCCAGACGGTTCAGGCGCTGGAGCGGGACCTTGGCAGCGCTCTCTTCCACCGGATCGGCCGCCGGGCGGTGCTCACCGAGGCCGGTGAGGCGCTGATCGAGCCGGCCCGCGCTGCCGTTCGGAGTCTGGCAACTGCCCGGGCCAGCGTCGCCGCCGTGCATGAGCTTCGTGAGGGCCGGCTCGACGTGGCGGCGATGCCGTCGCAGGCGGTGGAGCCGCTGACGTCGATGATCCGGGCCTTCAGTACCCGCTGGCCGGGGGTGGCGGTGGTCATCAAGGCCGCTTTCACCCGCCAGGATGTCATCGATATGGTGCGTACCGGTGCTGTCGAGCTGGGGCTGCTGGCCTCTGCGGGGCCGCTGCCCGACAAGGAGGTGGCTTGCCACCTGGTCGGCGAACAGCGCTTCGTGCTCGTGGTGCCGCCCGACGGGCTGTTTTCCGGGCGGCAGTCGGTGGACTGCCGGGAACTGGCAGGGCAGCGCCTGATCGTCGGGCAGCGGGGAACGGGCATGCGGGCGTACGTCGACGGCCTCATCGAACAGGGGACGGGGTTCGACATCGCCGCCGAGACGGAGCACCGGGTGGCCATCCTGCCTCTCGTCCTGGCAGGGGTGGGTCTGGCCGTGGTGACAGAGTCCTGGCGCACCCTGGCCGAGCGTGCCGGAGCTCGGGTGGTGGACATCGAACCGAAGAGCACCCTCAACATCGGACTGATCAGTCGCCGCGCCGGACTGTCACCTGCTGTAGAGGCTTTCCTGAGTGCCGCCCTGCCGACAACGGATATGCCAGACGCCAGATAAGCGCAGCTTATAAGCGAGATCAGAACTGCGTCTTGGACGCCGTAGCCGGTCCATTGCTGCAATCGACGCATGACGAACCACCGCATTGCCTTGATCCCGGGTGACGGCATCGGCGCCGAGGTGCTGCCCCCGGCACAGCAGGTCCTCGATGCCGTCGGCAGTCGCCGTGGCTTCGGCTTCACCTACACCGCGTACGACTGGTCCTGCGAGCGCTACCTGCGCGACGGCGCGATGATGCCCGAGGACGGAATCGACCAGCTCCGTGACAAGGACGCCATCCTGCTCGGCGCTGTCGGCTACCCCGGCGTGCCCGACCACGTCTCCCTGTGGGGCCTGCTGATCCTGATTCGCCGAAGCTTCCGCCAGTACGTCAACCTGCGACCCATCCGCGTCTTCGAGGGCATCGACAGCCCGGTACGCGGCGCGGCGCCCGGGGAGGTCGACTTCGTCGTCGTCCGGGAAAACGTCGAGGGCGAGTACAGCGAGATCGGCGGACGTCTCAACCGCGGCTTCCCGGAGGAAATGGCCGTTCAGGAAGCCGTGTTCACCCGGGCCGGGGTCACCCGCGTATTGGATTACGCCTTCGATGTGGCTGCTCAGCGCGGTGGCAAGGTCACCTCGGTCACCAAGTCGAACGGCATCGTGCACACGATGCCGTTCTGGGACGAACTGGTCGCCGAGCGCGCCGCCGCGCACCCCGATATGGCCTGGGACCAGGAACACATCGACGCGCTGGCCGCCAAGTTCGTCCTCCATCCCGCCCGCTTCGACGTGGTGGTCGGCTCCAACCTCTTCGGAGACATCCTCAGTGACCTGGCCGCCGCTGTGGCCGGCTCCATCGGCATCGCACCGGCCGCCAACCTGAACCCCGAGCGCGAATTCCCCTCGATGTTCGAACCAGTGCACGGCTCCGCTCCCGACATCGCCGGACGGGGCATCGCCAACCCCCTGGGCGCGATCTGGTCGGCCGCCATGATGCTCGATCACCTCGGCCACCCCGAGGCCGGCAAGGACGTCACCGACGCCATCGCGGCGCTCCTGGCGAAGACAGACGTCCGGACTCCCGACCTGGGCGGCACCGCCAGCACCGCCGAGTTCACCGAAAAGCTCCTCGAACTCCTGTGAGCCGAACCCTCTGCCGTGGACGGGACAGCATGGACGATGCTGCCCCG
>NZ_JAAPBF010000042.1 GCF_022695985.1 Streptomyces sp. NP-1717
ACCCCGCCCCCCTCACGCCGGTGGTCCCGACGGTCACCGACCGTCGTCCACCGACCCGCGCCACAACAAGCCCGGCCGGCGATTGAGGCCGAAACGGTCCGCAGCCGCGAACGGCACCGCAACCGCACCCCCCTCTCGCTAGTGACACGTTGAGTTTCAATCCGTACGCTCCTGAATATGGATATGCACACTGTCGTCGTGGGGCCGGCCGGCACCACCGCCGAGGATGTCGTCGCCGTCGCCCGCGGCAACGCCCGCGTCGAGCTCTCCGCCGACGCCCTCTCCGCCCTCGCCGCCGCCCGCGAGATCGTCGACGCGCTCGCCGCCAAGCCCGAGCCCGTCTACGGCGTCTCCACCGGCTTCGGCGCGCTCGCCAGCCGCGCCATCGGTCCGGACCTGCGCGGGCGGCTCCAGCGCAACATCGTGCGGTCGCACGCCGCCGGCATGGGCCCCCGCGTCGAGCGCGAGGTCGTGCGGGCGCTGATGTTCCTGCGGCTCAAGACCGTCGCGTCCGGGCACACCGGCGTACGCCCGCTGGTCGCGCAGACCATGGCGGACGTACTGAACGCCGGGATCACGCCCGTCGTGCACGAGTACGGCTCCCTCGGCTGCTCCGGCGACCTCGCGCCGCTCTCCCACTGCGCGCTGACGCTGATGGGCGAGGGTGACGCGGAAGGACCGGACGGCGTGCTGAAGCCCGCCGGCGAGCTGCTGGCCGCGCACGGCATCAAGCCCGTCGAGCTGCGGGAGAAGGAGGGGCTCGCGCTTCTCAACGGCACCGACGGAATGCTCGGCATGCTGGTCATGGCACTCGCCGATCTCCAGCGGCTCTACACCTCCGCCGACATCACCGCCGCGCTGACCCTGGAGGCCCTGCTCGGCACCGACAAGGTCCTCGCCCCCGAGCTGCACGCCATCCGTCCGCACCCCGGCCAAGGCGCCAGCGCCGACAACATGCTGCGGGTGCTCGCCGGGTCCGGGCTGACCGGCCACTTCCAGGAGGACGCGGCGCCCCGCGTGCAGGACGCGTACTCCGTGCGCTGCGCCCCGCAGGTCGCCGGCGCGGGCCGGGACACCCTCGCGTACGCCCGGACCGTCGCGGACCGCGAGCTGGCCTCCTCCGTCGACAACCCGGTGGTGCTGCCGGACGGCCGCGTGGAGTCCAACGGCAACTTCCACGGCGCCCCCGTCGCCTACGTCCTGGACTTCCTCGCGATCGTCGCCGCCGACCTCGGCTCCATCGCCGAGCGCCGCACCGACCGGCTGCTCGACAAGAACCGTTCGCACGGTCTGCCCGCCTTCCTCGCGGACGACCCCGGCGTCGACTCGGGCCTGATGATCGCCCAGTACACCCAGGCCGCGCTGGTCAGCGAGATGAAGCGGCTGGCCGTCCCGGCGTCCGTCGACTCCATCCCGTCGTCGGCGATGCAGGAGGACCACGTCTCCATGGGGTGGTCGGCGGCGCGCAAGCTCCGTACCGCCGTCGGGAACCTGACCCGCGTCGTCGCCGTCGAGCTGTACGCGGCGACCCGCGCGATCGAGCTGCGTACGGGCCTGATGCCCGCGCCCGCCTCGCTCGCCGTCATCGAGGCGCTGCGCGCGGCGGGAATAGAGGGCCCGGGCCCCGACCGGTTCCTGGCCCCGGATCTCGCGGCGGCCGACGCGTTCGTGCGCGAGGGCCTGCTGGTGGCGGCGGTGGAGCCGGTGACCGGCCCGCTGGCCTGAGCCCCGGGACACGTGAAGGGGGCCGCCCGGCCGGGCGGCCCCCTTCGTCTGTCTACCGCCGCGTCAGAGCGCGGACGCGCCTCTGCGTGAGTGCGCGACGAACGCCGCACCCACGCACAGGAACGCCGTCCCGGCGATCAGGTAGGGCGTGGTGTCCACGCCCGCTCCCGTCTCGGCGAGGGTGAGGCCTGCCGAGGTCTCCCGGTCGGCTGCGGCGGACTGCTGCTGATCCGTGCTCTGCTCGCCCGTGGCGTTCGCCGAGGGGACGAACCACATGGCGCAGAGCAGGATCCCGGCGGCTACGGCCGTGAGCAGCGGTCGGCGTACGGACACGTACACGTAATCGATCTCCCTTGGGAAAACGCCGAATTGGCTGGGTGCGCTGATGCTAGTGAAAGCAGCGGGTCGCGGGAAAGTCGCCCGGGGCCGGGGGCCTACTCTCCGGTTATGAGCACTCCGGAGACATCCCGCTTTGTCCGTCTGCACGTCGAACTAGTACTGGAGATCGACGATCCGCGGGCGCTGACCGCCGCCGCGCTGACCCGTATCGCGACGGACGATTCCCTGCCGGCCGAGGAACGCGAGCATGCCAGGTCGGCGGTGGGGGAAGACGCGGCAGAGGCCCTCGCGTATCTCGTGGAGCCGTCGGAGCTGGTCGGCGAGGTGCCCGGGGTGGAGCTCGCCCAGGCGTCGTGGAGCAGTGAGCGGATCGAGTACGACCCGAAAACCCTGGAATGGGATCTGGACGAGTACGACGAGGCGGAAGGTGACAATGGTGACGCGGAGGGTGTCGGTGACGGTGACGGTGACGTTGGTGTCGGCGGTGGGGAGATCGGCCGCCCCGGCGGGATCTAGTCCGCGGGCGTGACACCCTTGTTCCCGGGGCGCTGTGTGACGCGCGCCCCGGGGCTGACAGAAGCGCCGCTCGTGTACATCCCGAAGTGCGAGTGGCGTTGCACACATCTTCGTCCGATGTGGAACCGGACGAACCGGCACGGGTGTTCTTAAAGGTCATGGGCAGGGAATCGGCGACGATGGAGAAGCGTGTGATGACGAACGGCAAGCGGCGCAAGGGCCTGACGGCCGCGTCCGCACTGCTCGGCGGGGTTCTGGTGCTCTCGGCCTGTAGCGGTGGCGACGGTGACAAGGACGCCGGAGCCGAGCGTTCGAAGGATTCGCAGGCGCAGGTGGACGAGGCCGCGGCGAAGGACACGTCCGAGGCCCAGATAGCCATCTCGCCCAAGAACGGCGCCGACAACGCGAGCATCAACAACGCCGCCAAGGTCACCGTCACCAAGGGCACGCTCACCAAGGTCGAGATGACCACCGCGGAGGGGGCCGCCGTCAAGGGCACCCTGGCCGCCGACGCGAAGAGCTGGAAGCCGGACGGCCAGCTGGAGCGCTCGACGACGTACAAGATCGTCGCCACGGCGAAGGACTCCAAGGACCGCGAGGCCCACGAGAACTCCTCCTTCACCACCGTCTCGCCGGACAACAGCTTCATCGGCAACTTCACGCCCGAGGACGGTTCGACCGTCGGCGTCGGAATGCCGGTCTCGCTCAACTTCGACAAGGGCATCACCGACAAGGCCGCCGTGCAGGGCGGGATCACCGTCACGTCGAGCAGCGGCCAGGAGGTCGTCGGTCACTGGTTCAACTCGCAGCGCCTGGACTTCCGCCCCGAGCAGTACTGGCAGGGCGGCTCCACCGTCACCCTGAAGCTCGCGCTCGACGGCGTCGAGGGCGCGGACGGTGTCTTCGGGGTCCAGCAGAAGACGGTCACCTTCAAGATCGGCCGCAATCAGGTGTCGACGGTCGACACCAAGGCCAAGACGATGACCGTCCAGCAGGACGGCAAGACGATCAAGACGATCCCGATCTCCGCCGGCTCCCCGGAGAACCCGACGTACAACGGTCAGATGGTGATCTCCGAGAAGTTCAAGGAGACCCGGATGAACGGTGCCACGGTCGGTTTCACGGACGACGACGGCAAGGGTGAGTACGACATCAAGGACGTCCCGCACGCGATGCGGCTCTCCACGTCGGGCACCTTCATCCACGGCAACTACTGGGGCGACGACTCGATCTTCGGTTCGACCAACACCAGCCACGGCTGTGTCGGTCTGAACGACGTGAAGGGCGCGAACGACCCCGGCCAGCCGGGTGCCTGGTTCTTCGACAACTCCATCGTCGGTGACGTGGTCGTCGTCAAGAACTCCCCGGACAAGACCATCCAGCCCGACAACGGCCTCAACGGCTGGAACCTGAGCTGGGCCGACTGGCAGGCCGGTTCCGCCGCCTGATCCCGCCCCTTCTCAGTCCCGTCCCGTACCGCGGCGGCACCCGATCCGGGTGCCGCCGCGGTGTGCGTGGGCAAGACTTATGAGGATTGTGTGCCCTTCCGTGCAACCAACGGCGCGGAAAGGCGGTCTCACTGTCCGGGAAGCGCCGACAACTCGGGGGCGCGGACCCGGTAGTGAGCGTAGGTTCGGATCATGCTGATGACTCTGGGAACCCCGCCGTCGGAGGCGGAGACAGACGCCTGGCATGACGTGATCGCGGCTGCCCATCTCCAGGACGTGCCCGCTTCCGTCCCGGAACCCGGCCGTACGGAGACCGCCGGGAAGTTGCGCGTGCAGTCGCCCAACGCGCGGATGGTCCATCTGGTGTCGTCGGCTCCCGACGGGTCGTACGACGGCGTCGCCACGCTGCTGCTGTTCACCGAGGAGAGCAACCGGCACACCGCCTTCCTCGACGCCCTGGTCGTCCGTCCCGAGGCCAGACGCCGGGGCGTGGGCGCCGCGCTCTGGGGCGCGATACGGGCCGAACTGGCCGCCGACGGGCGCGGTTCGGTCTCCACCATGCTCGAAGTGGGTGGCGCCGGCGAGGCGTTCGTCGACGGCCTGGGATTCGCCAAGGTGCTGCCGCTGACCTGGTACGTCCAGCGGGTCCGGGAGGCGGACGCCGCACTGCCCGAGCCGCGACTGCCCGACGGCTACCGCTTCGCGGACTGGGACGGCGTCGTGCCGGACGCGCTGGCCGACGAGTTCGCGCGGGCGCACGACGTGATGCGCGACGCCCCCGGCGGCGGTGTGGAAGAGCTGACGCCGCGCTGGGACGCGGAGCGGGTACGCGGCGCCGCCCGGCTCGTCGACGACCGCGGCGGCATCCTCCTCACCTCGGTGGTGCTGGCGGAGAACGAGGGCGGTGGCGCGGGGAGCATCGCCGCGTACAGCGAACTCGTCCTGCGCGACCCGTCCCACACCCGGGCGCTCCAGTACGACACGGTGGTCGTACCGGAGCACCGGGGGCGCGGACTCGGCCGGGCGGTCAAGCGCCATCTGCTGGGCACGCTCGCCGAACGCCATCCCGGAGTACGGGAGATCAGTACCAGCGTCGCCGACGACAACGCGCCGATGCTGGCCGTGAACGCGGCGCTCGGCTACCGGCGCGAGAGGCCGGCCGGGATCTTCCAGGCCAAGCTCTAGCCAACCGGCGGGTGTCGGGCCGTCTCAGCCCTCCGTCACCACCCTTCCCGCACGCAACTCCAGCCGCTCGCCCGCGAATTCGCCCCGGAAGCGGCGGTCGTGCGAGACCACCACCACAGCGCCCGCGTACGAGGCGAGCGCCCGCTCCAGATCCTCCACCAGGCTCAGCGCCACATGGTTCGTCGGCTCGTCCAGGATCAGCAGATCGGCGGGGACCGTCAGCAGCCTCGCCAGTTCGAGCCTGCGCCGCTGACCCACCGAGAGCCCGGCCACGGGCACCGGCAGGTCCTCCTCCCGGAACAGCCCGAGAGCCAGCAGCTCGTCCCTGTGCTCATCGGGCAGCCCCCGGCGGCCCGCCGCGAACGCCCCCAGCAACGACAGCCGCGGGGCCGTCGCCGCCGTGGGCAACTCCTGTGCCAGATAGCCGACCTGGGCCGTACGGTGGGCGCTGCCCGCGTCCGGCGGGAGATCCCCGGCCAGCACCCGCAGCAGCGTGGTCTTGCCCGCGCCGTTGGGCCCGTCGACCAGCAGCCGGGCCCCCGCCTTCACCTGGAGCGCGTCCACCCGCAGCCGGTCCCCGACGGCGACGCCCGACAGCTCCGCCAGGATCCCGTCCGCTCCGGTGGTGGCCGGGTCGGCCGCGAACGTGAGCGGCTCCGGCGGCGCGGGCACCGGCTCCCGCTCCAGCCGTTCCAGCCGTACCCGCGCCGCCCTGACCTGGCCGGACAGCTTCGCCTCGTGCGAACGGCGGTGCTTGCCGAAGCCCTGCCCGGGATCCTTCCCGGTGGCCGCGAGCCGTTGCCCGGCGGCGGCGACCAGCTCCTTCGTACGGGCCAGGTCCGCCAGATACTCCTGGTGGTCCTGCTCCCAGCGGTGGCGGGCCGCGGCCTTGGCCGTGCGGTAGCCGTTCCAGCCGTCGCCGTACCGCGTCACGGCGCGGGTGTCGCGGTCGACCTCCAGGATCGTCGTCGCGACGCGCTCCAGGAACGCGCGGTCGTGGGTGACGGCGACCACCGTCCCGCGGTGCGCCCTGAGCTGGTCCTCCAGATAGGTGGTGGCCCGGAGATCGAGATGGTTGGTCGGCTCGTCGAGCAGCAGCAGCTCGGGCGCCGAAGCCAGGACGCAGGCCAGCGCCACCCGGGACTGCTCGCCGCCGGAGAGCGAACCGAGCGGGCGCTCCCGGCCGACATGGGCGAGCCCGAGCCCGTGCATGGCTGCGTCGACGCGGGCGTCCGCAGCGTAGCCGTCGCGGTCCTCGTAGGCGGTCAACAGATCGCCGTACGCGGCCAGTTCGGCTTCGGTGGCGTCGGCGAGCGACGCTTCGGCGGCGCTGATCCGGCGTTCGAGCTCCCGCAGGTCCGCGAGGGCCGCGTCGACAGCGGCCTGCACGGAGCTGCCGGGATCGAGCCCGAGGGTCTGGGAGAGATACCCGACCCCGCCGGGGAACAGGACGGTGACCTCACCGCCGTCCGGCCGCTCGGCCCCGGCCAGCAGCCGCAGCAGGGTGGACTTCCCCGAGCCGTTCTCCCCGATGACACCGGCCCTCTCACCGGGCCGGACGGACAGTGACACCTGATCGAGGACGGTCCGGTCGCCGTACGACTTCGAGACGTCTCTCAACGACAATTGGGCGCGTTCGCGCATGCTTCTTCCCTGAAAGTGACATGCCCGCGAAAGTGCGCGCGTCGGCGCACGGCGGAGCAGGGTGATGTCGGACGGGCGGAGAGAAGGGGACGCCGGCGGTCCGCTACGGGACCTGGGCCGGGGCGTCCGCGCCCGGAATCAGCGGAAGTAGTAGTACGAGTACGAACCCATGTGGCCGAGTGTAACGAGGGGCGCCCGAGCGCGCCCCGGTATTTCTTCCGGCCGCGCTCACGACCGTGCGCACGACCCGCGCCGCTACAGCTTCGCCGCCAGCTCGAAGGCGTGGGCCGACACCCACGTGTACGCGGCCCGTACGTCGTCCACCACGCCCCGCTCGCGCAGCGCGGCCGTCGCCGGATCACCTCGGTCGGCCGACTCGTCGATGCCGCGCCAGCAGCGGTCCTGCCACCACAGGATCGTGCGGACGATGCCGTCGCGGTCGTCGAGCCCGTAGGCGTCGCAGACCAGGGTGATCCGGCGGGCCGCCTCCGCGACGTCCGGCACCCGGGGGCCGAGGTCCAGATACTGCCAGCAGACATGGGCGACGTCGTGGATACGGTCGCCGGGGGCCGCGAGGTCCCAGTCGATGAGGGCCACGGGCAGCCCGTCGGCGTAAACGGTGTTCCTGGGCGACAGGTCGTTGTGGCACACGACTTCGCGCCCGGCGGCGAGCGGCGATCCGGCCGTCAGGTCGTGGAACTCCCTGACGAGCTCCGCGACCCGCGCCAGCCGCGCGTCCGACAACGGCAGGGAGACCTGCCCCTCGACGTACTGAAGTACCTCGCGCCCCTGCTCGTCCACGCCCCGGTAGCGGGGCGCCCCGCCCCAGCCCCGCGCCTCGAACAGTTCCAGCAACTCCCTTGTGTACGCGGCCCGTCGAACCGACGGCGCCGAGCGCCGCACGGTGTCACCGACCCGTACGACCTCGTTGATGAACCCACCTGGCAGAGGAGTCTCGTCCATACCCCCCACGATGCCAGGCCCCCGGCCCGTCACACGCCCCGTCGGATACGGGAGCGGGCCTCCGCGCCGCGTATCGCCTTCGTGCGGGTCGCCGTGAAGAACGCCGCCGGGTCGCGGCGGGAGCGCCAGGGGAGGGCGTGCACATAGCCGTCGACCAGGCGGAACTGGTCCAGGGCCTCGTCGTGCCTGCTCTGGCGCGTCAGGAAGTACGCCAGCAGATGCCGCACCTCCGGGAGCCGCGGATGCTCGGCGGGCGCCTGCTCCGCGTCCGCCAGGGCGGCGTCGACCAGCGCCGTCAGCCCCGGATCCGTGTAGTCGCGGGCGGTCGCCGCGGCGTCGTGGTGGTCGAACCAGGCGATCAGCGGGAACGCCGTCATCAACGTGCCCAGCGGCGCGTCCGCCGTGGCCTGCGCGGCGAACTCACGGGCCAGTTCGGCCGAGCCGTGCCACCGCGCGCTCCAGTACTGGACGGCGGCCTCGTGCGCCCCGTACAGCGGCGCCGACGTGGGATGCGGGGTACGGGCCGTGATCTCCGCCCACAGCCCGCGCATCCGCTCCGGGCCGTAGCCCACGCCCAGTGCCGTACGGATCTCGACGATGTACGGCGTCGGGTCGTCCGGGCCCAGCTCCACCGCGCGGGCCGTGTCGGCGCGCACCTCGGGCAGCAGCTCGTGGAAGCGGTCCGTCTGCTCCGGCGTCGTGTGATCGGAGTACGGCGAGCCCCGCAGCAGCCACGCGCGCGCGACCGTCGCCGACGCCTGGACCAGCTCCGCGTCCGCGTCGGCGGCGGGGGAGCCGGCGGGGCGGGCCGCCCGCCACGACCGCAGCCAGGAGTCCTGCCGGGCCGCCGCCTCGCCCAGTACACGCGCGTAGAGCGCACGGCGCTCCCAGTCCCGTTCCTTGCCCGTCCACGCCAGCAGCTCCGCCGCCGCCTCCCAGCGGCCCGCCCCCGCCTCGGCCAGCGCACGCTCCAGCGCGGCGTCCGGTCCGGCCAGCTCCGCGTTCTGCCGGTCCCTGGGCAGCAGCCCCAGCTCCGTCTCCGTACCGACCAGCGAGGACACGCTCCGGCGGGCCTTCAGCCAGAACCAGATACCGAACGCGAAGAGGACGAAGGGCAGAACGCGTGCCATCGGATGGCCCCCCAGGGGTACGGAGATCAGGTGAAGGTACGGTGTGGGGGATCTGCGGAGTATGCACCACCGCAGGTCAGCGCGGCAATGGCGCCTGTTGCCCGGGTGGCACCACACGACGGGCCATGGGGCCCTGGCCGGAGAGCGCCGCGGAGGTTGCGAGGCTCGTGGGCGCGCCTGTCCCCAATCGCCGGACGGGCTCGGAATTGAGCCCGTCCGGCGATTGAGGACACAGCCCCACTACCTGGGCAGCGTCGCCGGGCTGCCGCCGTTCGCCTCGTAACCCGCCACCGCCAGCGCCCGGTACAGCGTGTACATCGCCGCCGGGTCCTCGCTGTGCGTCCACGGCATCGCGCCGACGTGACCGTCCACCCGGACGAACTGGTTCATCGCCTCCGACCACCGCTCCGCCCGCACCAGGAAGACGATCAGCAGATGCCGTACGTGCGCGAGCATCGGATCGTCGGCGCGCGCCGCGTGCACCGCGAACAGCGCGCCCTCCATCGCCTTCGACACCACCGCGCTGCGGTAGAAGTCCCGTACCAGCGCGATCTCCGGCAGATGCTCGTACACCGCGAACAGCGGCAGCGCGGCCAGCAGCGAGCCCTGCGGGGCCCGCGCCGCCGACGCCGTCGCGAACCGGTCGGCGTCCTGGCGAGAGCCGTGCCACTTCTCGCACCAGTAGTGCAGCGCCGCGAGATGCGCGCCCATGTGGTCCGGCGCCCGGTCGATGACCTTCGCCCACAGCTGGTCGAACCGCTCGTGCGGATAGCCGAGCCCACGGGCCACGGCCAGCTCGATGATGTACGGCACGGGGTCGCCCGGCGCCAGCAGCGCCGCGTCGCCGCAGACCGAGCGGGCCTCCTCCAGGATGATCCGGAAGTCGTCCGTGCCGGCCGCCGACGAGCGCCACGCCTGCTGCACGAGGAACTCCGCGTGCACCTGTGCGCCGCCCGCGTCCTTCGGCGACTCCGAGCGCCACGCCCGCAGCCACGCGCCGCCGACACCGGGCTTCTGCTGGAGTTCCAGCGCCGCCGCGCCCGCGAAGGCCTGGACGCGCTGCCAGCGCACCTCGCCCTCCTTGGCGGTCCCGGCGAGCAGCTGCGCCGCCGCACGCCAGTCCTGGGTGCGCTGTACGACGTCGAGTACGTCGAGAAGATCCTGGTCCGGCCCGGGGAGCCGGATGTCCAGCTCCTCCTGCCGTATGAACTCGTACGAATCCGGGTCGGCGGCATCGGGCGCGCCGGGCTCGACCATGCGGATGCCACCGCGGCGGCGGCGCAGATACGGGCCGACGACGGCCGCGACCAAGCCCATCGCGATCAGGAACCAGAGAATCTCCATGCGATCCATTGTCCCGGACGCGGACTGCTCTCTGAGCCGGGCTTGATCCGGCTACCCTCGGGCCTCATGACCGACGAGCACAGCTTCGAGACGATCGCGATCCACGCGGGGAACACTGCTGATCCCCTCACCGGCGCGGTCGTTCCCCCCATCTATCAGGTGTCCACGTACAAGCAGGACGGCGTGGGCGGACTGCGCGGCGGCTACGAGTACAGCCGCAGCGCCAACCCCACGCGCTCCGCGCTGGAGGAGAATCTGGCGGCCCTGGAGGGCGGCCGGCGCGGGCTCGCGTTCGCGTCCGGTCTCGCCGCCGAGGACTGCCTGCTCCGTACGCTGCTGTCGCCGGGCGATCACGTCGTGATCCCCAACGACGCGTACGGCGGCACCTTCCGGCTCTTCGCGAAGGTCGTCTCGCGCTGGGGCGTGGAGTGGTCGGTGGCCGACACCTCCGACGCCGCGTCGGTACGGGCGGCCCTGCGGCCCCGTACGAAGGCGATCTGGGTCGAGACCCCGTCGAACCCGCTCCTGGGCATCAGCGACATCGCGGCCCTCGCCGAGGTCGCCCGCACCGCCGGAGCCAAGCTCGTCGTCGACAACACCTTCGCGAGCCCCTACCTCCAGCAGCCGCTCGCCCTGGGCGCCGATGTCGTCGTGCACTCGACGACCAAGTACATGGGCGGTCACTCGGACGTCGTCGGCGGCGCGCTGGTCACCGCCGACAACACGCTCGCCGACGAACTCGCCTACCACCAGAACGCGATGGGCGCGATCTCCGGACCGTTCGACGCGTGGCTGGTACTGCGCGGTGTGAAGACCCTCGCCGTCCGGATGGACCGGCACAGCGAGAACGCGACGCGCGTCGCCGAGATGCTGGCCCGGCACCCGAAGGTCGCCAAGGTCTACTACCCGGGCCTGCCCGAGCACCCCGGGCACGAGATCGCCGCCAAGCAGATGAAGTCCTTCGGCGGCATGGTGTCCTTCCAGGTCGCCGGCGGCGAGCAGGCGGCCATCGAGGTCTGCGGCCGGGCGAAGGTCTTCACGCTGGGGGAGTCCCTCGGCGGTGTCGAGTCGCTGATCGAGCACCCGGGCCGGATGACGCACGCCTCGGCGGCGGGCTCACCGCTGGAGGTGCCGGACGACCTGATCCGGCTGTCGGTCGGCATCGAGTCCGCCGACGATCTGCTGACGGACCTTCAGCAGGCCCTGGCCTGACGGCGGCCGGGCGACAGGCGCCCGGCCCGCTACCAGCCCTCCAGCGGCGGCGTCTTGTCTGACGGCGGGACCGACCACGGCTCCACGGCCGACGCCCAGACCGCGAAGGCGATCACGGCCACCGTGACGAGCGTCCAGAACAGCAGGCGCCAGGTGCGCCTGCGGTTCAGGATGCGGGTACCGAGAGTGGTCGCGCGGGCCGTCAGGTCGGCGGGGACCGGCGGATGCGGCACGTCGAGCATCCGGCGGACCTCGTCCTCCTTACGGCTGTGGCCGCTCATCGCGTCGCCTGCCGGTGCAGCAGCGACAGCGGCCAGTGCGGCGCCGGACGGCGATGCGGCTCGGGCTGCCGCATCGCGACGACCGCCCGCGCGCAGATCGCGCGCACCCGGTCGCCCGGCAGCCCGATCAGCGCCGCCGTCTGCTCCTCGGCGACCCCCTCGCACAGCCGCAGCACGAGGATGAGCCGTTCCTGCGGGCTGAGCCTGCCGAGCAGGCCCTCACCCGTGCGCGGGTGGTACCGCCAGGCGCCGCGCGCGTAGCGGTTGGCGATCTCCTGGCGGGCTCGGTCGTACGGGTCCTCGCCGCGCAGCCGGTCCCAGTCCGCGTACGTACGGGCCAGGGCGGCCGTCAGCAGGCGCTCGGCGCGGGGCTTGCTGTCGGCGGACTCACCCGTCAGCAGGGTGGCGGTGTGCAGCAGTCGGCCTGCCGCGCCCGCGACGAACGCCTCGAACTCACGGGCGCGACGACGATCCGTACCCGTCTGCTGTCGCTGTCGCACACCTCATATGAGGACAGACCCCGGCCCAGGTCAAGAGGCCGGCGACGGCTCCGTGCCGGCCGGTTCGTCCGCGGAGGCCCGGTTCGCGGCCGGTTCGGCCGGCGCGGGGCCCGACTGCCGTGCGGACAGGGCGGAGTTGAACCGGGTGAGGAGGGTGCAGAACGATTCCCGTTCCTCCTCCGTCCAGCCGTCCGTGACCTGCGACATCAGCTCGCGGCGTGAGGAGCGGACCTCTTCGAGGCGGTTGAGACCGCGCACCGAGAGTTCCAGGACGACGGCGCGGCCGTCCTCCGGGTGGGACGTGCGCTTGACCAGGCCGGTGTCGACGAGTGGCGCGACCTGGCGGGTGACGGTGGAGGAGTCGATCCCCATCCCCGCGGCCAGCGCCTTGACGCCCATCGGGCCTTCCAGATCAAGGCGGTTGAGCAGGAGATAGGCGGCGCGGTCCATGGAGTTGCGCACCTGGCCGACGCCGCCGAGACGGGTCTGTTCCGCCCGCCGGGCGAACACGGCCACCTGGTGCTGGAGCGCGTCGAGAAGTGGGGCGTCGCCGGTGCGTGCGTCGCCGGTGACGACGGATTCGGTACCGACGGAAGGTGCCGGTGCGGACGCTAAAGGTGCGGAGCCGGAGGGGTCGGAACCGGGGGGTTCGGAGCCGGAGCCCGGGGAGGCCGACACAGCGGAAGTCATGTCCTGAGTAGGGGGCATGGCTGGGGCTCTCTCGTGCGGTGGTCGGTTGGTGGGGGACAGAGTACGCGGCCCCGCCGTTGGCCGTACGGGCCCCGCGTAAACCTGTGGACGGGCCCTCGTTCCGGGCGGCCGACCGGCGGATGAGCTGGGAGACTGGCGGTCATGACCTTCGGTACGTCGCGTCCCTCCGGATCATTCACTTCCGCTTCCTCGCGCGGCTCCGTGCCGCCGCCGATCCTCGACGACATCCGCGGGGCGCAGAAGATGCTCACCGGTGTGGCACGGATGACCGCGATGGAGGGCAGCAGACATCTGACCCACCTGGTCGGCGCACCGGTCCACCTGAAATGCGAGAACCTCCAGCGCACGGGGTCGTTCAAGCTGCGCGGCGCGTATGTGCGCATCGCCGGTCTCTCGCCCGAGGAGCGCGCGGCCGGCGTCGTCGCGGCCAGCGCGGGCAACCACGCGCAGGGCGTCGCGCTCGCGTCGACCCTGCTCGGCGTGCGCTCCACCGTGTTCATGCCGCTCGCGGCGCCGCTGCCCAAGGTGGCCGCGACCCGTGAGTACGGCGCGGAGGTACGGCTGCACGGCCAGGTCGTCGACGAGACACTGGCCGCCGCGCAGGAGTACGCGCGCGAGACCGGCGCGGTCTTCATCCACCCCTTCGACCACCCCGACATCATCGCCGGACAGGGCACGGTGGGCCTGGAGATCCTGGAGCAGTGCCCGGAGGTACGGACGGTCCTCGTGGGTCTCGGCGGCGGCGGGCTCGCCGCGGGCATCGCGCTGGCGGTCAAGTCGGTGCGGCCGGACGTCGCGGTGATCGGCGTGCAGGCGGAGGGCGCCGCCGCGTACCCGCCCTCGCTGCGGGCCGGGCGGCCGATGTCGATCGGCGAGCAGCAGACGATGGCGGACGGCATCAAGGTGGGCCGGCCCGGCGAGATCACGTTCCCGATGATCAGGGACCTGGTCGACGAGGTGCGCACGGTGTCCGAGGACGAGCTGTCCAGCGCGCTGCTGCTCTGTCTGGAGCGCGCGAAGCTGGTCGTGGAGCCGGCCGGGGCGAGCACGGTCGCCGCGCTGCTGAGCACGCCGAAGGCGTTCCGGGGGCCGGTGGTCGCCGTGCTGTCGGGCGGCAATGTGGACCCCCTGCTGATGCAGCGGATCCTGCGGCACGGGATGGCGGCGGCCGGGCGCTACCTGGGGCTGCGGCTGCGGATCACCGACCGGCCGGGGGCGCTCGCGACGCTGCTCGGGGTGCTGTCGGTGGCCGACGCCAACGTCCTCGACGTGGGCCACGTGCGGACCGATCCGCGGCTCGGGCTGACGGAGGCGGACGTGGAGCTGCGCCTGGAGACGAAGGGGCCCGAGCACTGCGCGGACGTGGAGGCGGCGCTGCGCGAGGCGGGCTACACGATCCTGGGCTGAGCGGGCGTGCGGACCGGGTGCCCGAGCGGGCCGGGCGGCTGAGTGTCCGGCTGTCCGCGTGTCCGAGTGGCGCGTCATCACCTTTACGTAGTGCTTACTCAATCCCCTTGTCTGTCGCGATGTATCGCGTTAGCTTCGGAGTTCGCCGCCGGTCGGCTTAAGCTGGTCGCTGGCGCGGATCGCACCATTTGTACGAATCTGACACAACTCTGGGAGTACCCCTATGCCAGGCGCCATCTATGCCGAAGGCCTGGTCAAGACGTTCGGCGACGTACGAGCGCTGGACGGCGTCGATCTCGATGTCCCCGAAGGAACGGTTCTGGGTCTGCTCGGCCCCAACGGCGCGGGCAAGACCACCGCGGTCCGTGTGCTGACGACCCTGCTCCAGCCCGACAGCGGCAAGGCCGTCGTCGCGGGCATCGACGTGCTCAAGCACCCCAACGAGGTGCGCAGGAACATCGGACTCTCCGGCCAGTTCGCGGCGGTCGACGAGTATCTGACAGGCCGCGAGAACCTCCAGATGGTCGGCCAGCTCTACCAGCAGAGCGCCCGCGCCGCGAAGGCCCGGGCCGCCGAACTGCTGGAGCGCTTCAACCTCGGCGACGCCGCCGACCGCACCGCCAAGACCTACTCCGGCGGCATGCGCAGGCGCCTGGACCTCGCGGCGGCCCTCGTCGTCTCCCCGCCGGTGATGTTCATGGACGAACCGACGACCGGCCTCGACCCGCGCAACCGCCAGCAACTGTGGGGAATCATCGAGGAGTTGGTCGCGGGCGGTACGACCCTGCTGCTCACCACCCAGTATCTGGAAGAGGCCGACCACCTGGCGCACGACATCTGCGTCATCGACCACGGCCAGGTCATCGCGCGCGGCACCGCCGATCAGCTCAAGGCCCGCACGGGCGGCGAGCGGGTCGAGGTCGTCGTCCACGAACGCGACCAGATCACCCCGACCCACGACGTACTCGCCGGCTTCGGCAAGGGCGACGTGATGGTCGCCCAGCACACCCGCAAGCTCACCGTCCCGGTCACCGGCGGAGCGAAACTGCTCGCCGAGATCATCAGGGAACTCGACGCCCGGGGCGTCGAGATCGACGACATCGGGCTGCGCCGCCCCACCCTCGACGACGTCTTCATCTCCCTCACCGGCCACGCGGCCGAGGAGGGCCAGGACAGCGGCGACGGTCCGGCGCGGGGCACCGCCCCCGGCATCTCGCCGGCCAGGAAGCCCGGCGACACGGCGAGCACGGCCGCGAGCACGAGCACGACCACGGACCCGAAGGAGAGCGCCAAGTGAGCGCCGTAACCGAGGCCTCGCCGAAGGCCCTCGCCCCACGTCCGCGCGGCGGCGTCGTCCAGTCCGTCCGCGACTCGCTCGTGGTCGCCAAGCGCAATCTGATCCGGATGCTCCGCATCCCGGAGATGATCGTCTTCGGGCTGATCCAGCCCATCATGTTCGTGGTGCTCTTCACCTACGTCTTCGGCGGCTCCATCAACATCCCCGGCGCCCCCGCCGGCAGCGCCCAGGCCTACCGCGAGTTCCTGATGGCGGGCATCTTCGCGCAGACCGTCACCTTCGCCACGGCGGGCGCGGGCGCCGGAATCGCCGACGACATGCACAAGGGGCTCATCGACCGGTTCCGCTCACTGCCCATGGCACGCGGCGCGGTCCTCACCGGACGTACGCTCGCCGACCTCGTACAGACCGCCCTGACGCTCGTCGTCCTCGCGGTCGTCGCGCTGCTCATCGGCTGGCGCACGCACGAGAACATCGGCAGCGTGCTCGCCGGCTTCGCGCTGCTGCTCTTCCTCGGCTACGCGTTCTCCTGGATCGGCGCGCTGATCGGGCTCATCGTCCGCACACCGGAGGCCGCCACGTCCGGCGGGCTGATCTGGCTCTTCCCGCTGACGTTCATCTCCAACGCCTTCGTACCGGTCAACGGCATGCCGACGTTTCTCCAGCACGTCGCGGAGTGGAACCCCTTCAGTGCGACCGTGCAGGCGGCGCGCGAGCTGTTCGGCAACACGATCCCGGGCCGCGAGGCGTCGGTGACCGGGGCGTGGCCCATGGAGCACCCGATCTGGGCCTCGCTGATCTGGTCGGTCCTGATCATCGTGGTGTTCCGCACACTGGCCGTACGGCGCTACCGCTCGGCCACCGCGTAGGACGACATCCGTTTCCGGGCGCCGGACGGGCTACGGGCCCGTCCGGCGCCACGGCTCAGCCCTGGTAGGGCTTCGCGGCCAGGATCTTCACCGAGGCCGTGCTGCCGTTCGGCAGCTCGTACTCCGCTTCCTCGCCGACCTTCTTGCCGTTCACGCCGACGCCGAGGGGCGACTGCGGCGAGTACGTCTCGATGTCGGAGCTCGCGTATTCACGCGATGCCATCAGGAACGTCAGGGTGTCGTCCTCGTCGCCGTCGAACGCGATCGTCACGACCATGCCCGGCTCCACGATCCCGTCGTCCGCCGGAGCCTCGCCCACCTTGGCGTTCTGCAGGAGCTGGGTCAGCTGGCGTACCCGCAGTTCCTGCTTGCCCTGCTCCTCCTTGGCCGCGTGGTACCCGCCGTTCTCCTTCAGGTCCCCCTCCTCGCGGGCTGCCTCGATCTTCTGGGCGATCTCGACGCGCGCGGGACCAGACAGGTATTCCAGCTCGGCCTTGAGCTGGTTGTACGACGCCTGGGTGAGCCAGGTGACGTTCTCGCTGGTCTGGGTCACAGGTGCTCCTCGTAGGTACTGGGAATACAAAGCAACGCCCTACCCAGAAGGATTGTGCCTTCTCGGGCGGGCGAAACCACGAGCCTAACAATTCCGCGGCGTGAGAGCAGGACGAAAGGCATCAGAATCACATCAACGCAGGTCAGCGGCGCGAACCTGGAGGAATGCCGGGGAGGGTCAGAGTCGGACCCGGCGTGCCGGGACGTGGACCACGTCTGTCAGCCGGCGTCCGCCGTACACCCGACGAGCTCCGCGCTCGTCGCGCTCACGGTCGTACGGACGGTCACGATCTGGTCGATCCGGGTCTCCGGGCCCCCGACACGGACGTCCTTGCGGCCCACCTCGGCGCCGTCCTCCCCGCGCGAACGAAGCGTGCACGTGCCGGCCGCGTCCCGGTCCTTGCGGACTTCGAGATGGACCTCGACCGAGGTGTCCGATACCCGCTTGAATTTGATGACCTCGCCCGAGACACTCTGGCCTGCCACATAGTCGTAACCGAACCAGCCGACGAGCGCGAGCAGGCCGACGCCGAGCACCGAGCCGACGATCTTGAGCTTGCGGTCCGCGCGCTCGTCCGACGAGCGGCCGTAACGGTCCTCGGGAAGAACCGGTGTGCGTACCGCGGTCATGATCGTTCCCCTCCGGAATTTTCCGTGCCTCGGTTCCGTCACTATAGAAGCCGCCCGATGCGACAAATCACTGAGGACCGAGTCTTGACTGACCAGCTGCGTTTGATGGCCGTGCACGCCCACCCCGACGACGAGTCGAGCAAGGGCGCGGCCACGATGGCCAAGTACGTATCCGAGGGGGTGGACGTGCTGGTCGTGACCTGCACCGGAGGCGAGCGCGGCTCCATCCTCAACCCGAAACTGCAGGGTGACTCCTATATCGAGGAGCACATCCACGAGGTGCGCAAGAAGGAGATGGACGAGGCCAGGGAGATCCTCGGCATCAGACAGTCCTGGCTCGGCTACGTGGACTCGGGCCTGCCCGAGGGCGACCCGCTGCCGCCGCTCCCCGAGGGCTGCTTCGCGCTGGAGGACGTCGACGCGGCGGCTGGCCGGCTCGTGCGGATGATCCGCGAGCAGAAGCCGCACGTCGTCACGACGTACGACGAGAACGGCGGGTACCCGCACCCCGACCACATCATGACCCACAAGATCTCGATGGTGGCCTTCGAGTCGGCGGCGGACGCCGAGAAGTACCCCGAGGCCGAGTTCGGACCGGTCTGGCAGCCGCAGAAGCTCTACTTCAACCAGGGCTTCAACCGTCCCCGTACGGTCGCGCTGCACGAGGCGCTGCTGGCGCGGGGGCTCGAATCCCCCTACGGCGACTGGCTGGAGCGGTGGAAGGAGTTCGAGCGCGTGGAGCGGACGCTGACCACGCACGTGCCGTGCGCCGACTTCTACGAGATCCGCGACAAGGCGCTCATCGCGCACGCCACACAGATCGACCCCGACGGCGGCTGGTTCCGCGTTCCGATGGACGTCCAGCGCGAGGTCTGGCCGACCGAGGAGTACGAGCTGGCGAAGTCCTTCGTGGACACCTCCCTCCCCGAGAGCGACCTCTTCGCGGGCATCCGCGACAATGCCTGATATGTATGCGACCCAGGCAGTGACGCAGCTCGTCCCGCTCGCGAAGGAGCTGGACGAGAACAAGGTGACACCCGGCGTCCTCGGCTTCATCGTCTTCGCCGTGATGGCGTGCGCGGTGTGGCTCTTGATGAAGTCGATGAACCGCCACATGGGCAAGGTCGACTTCAAGGAGACGCCGGCGGACGGGGCGGAGCCCACGAAGGCGCCCGCGGCGCGGGTGGGCGACCCGACGACTTAGGACCCACGCGCGGGCCGCCCCTTTGGGGCGCGCGGTCCGCGACGCTGGCGGGTGCCGCGGGTGCCGCGGGTGCCGAGCCGCGGATGCCGCGGATGAACGGCTGCCCGGGCCCCGGCCCGGCGGCCCGGGGCGAAGCCGATGCCGTCGCCCTTCGCGGGGCGGTGAGAGCGCCCGGTTTACCGGTGCAGGCCGGGGGCGGTGGCCGTGCGGTGGCGCGTTTCCCTGTCCGCGAGCCGCCGCCGGCCGGTGCCCGTGGTGTCGGGCTCCGGTATCCGCATCGCTTCTACGGGTCCCCGTTGGCCGTGGGCTGGTGTGTCCGGCGGGTGGACGTGTCCGTTGTCCGCAAGCCGCCGCCAGGTGCGGTGTCGGCGGGGAGCCGGTGCTCGCGGTGTCGGGCTCCGGTATCGGGGGCGGCCGAAGGTCCCCATTCTCCGGTCGGCGGATCCGGAAGGGCGCGTTCGTCGGCCGCGTGCCGGTGCCAGGCGACGTGTCGGCGGGGCGCCGGTGCCCGCGGTGTCGCGCTCCGGCATTCGGTTCCCTTCTCCGGGGTCCCACTCTCCGGCCGGAGGGTCGGGGCCCGTCGGCCGAGTGCCGGCACTCGCGGTGCCGGTCGCCGCCGCGGGTGCCGGCCCTCCGGGCGGTGTCAGGTCTGTGCCGTCTCCACCGGGACGCCCATCACTTCCCGTGCGTGGCGGTTCGGGACCATGCCGAGGCGCCAGGCCTGCCAGCCGTCCTCCAGCGCGACGCCGCGCTCCAGCATCACCGAGAACGTCTCCGCGCACTCCTCCAGCTTGCCGTCGCGCGTCGCGTGGCGAGCCGCCGTCAGCTCCGCCAGCTCCTGTTCCGCCACCACGGACCCGACCTCGACGCCGCCCGCCGAGCCGTACGGCAGCAGCGTGCAGCGCAGGAAGCGGGCCCAGTCGGCGCCGCGGTGGTCGCCGTACGAGGTGAACAGCGCCGCCGCCTCGTCGCACAGCGCCAGCGCCTGGACCGCCTTGCTGTTGCCCGCGTCCACGATCGCCAGCTCCAGACACGTCCACGCCTCGCCGTGCGCGACACCGATCCGGCGGAAGTCCGCGCGGGCGTCGACCAGCAACTGCCGGGCGAAGCCCGAGTTACGGAGATTGCCCGTCTGCGCCGCCCGCTGGTCGCGGGTGACCCGGCCCGAGTGGTGCCGGGCGCAGGCCAGCCCGTACACGTCGCGCATCCGGGAGAACATCGAGCGCGCCCGCTCCAGTTCGCGTACCGCCTGCGCCGCGTCGCCGCACTCCTCCAGCGCCTGGCCCAGGTAGTACAGCGTCCACGCCTCGCCGCGCGCGTCCTCGTTGTCGCGGTGCCTGGCGAGCGCCTGGCGGAACTGGTCCGCCGCCGACTCCGGTTCGTTGTCCACCAGGCGGGCGCGCGCCAGCTGGGTCAGCGCCCAGGCCTCGCCGCGGCCGTCGCGGGTGCGGCCGTACAGGTCCAGCGCCTGGCCCAACTCCGCCTCGGCGCGCGGCACATCGCCCAGCCGCAGACAGACCTGCCCGAGCTGGAAGTGCGTCCACGCCTCACCGTGCAGCGACTCGCCCTCGCGGTGCAGGACGAGCGCCGTCGACAGCAGCGCGACCGCCTCGCCGAGATTCGCCCGGTCCCGCTCCACCGCCGCCAGCGCGTGCAGCGTCCACGCGCGGTCGGCCCCCAGCTCGGCCGGGGACTGGAGATCAAGCGCCTCGCGCAGCTTCGCCGACGCCTCCGTCAGATTGCCCTGGTGGTGCAGCGTGATCCCGAGCGAACAGAGCGCGCGGGCCACGCCCGCGTCGTGGTGCGCCTCGCGGTAGAGGTCGACCACCGACGTCAGGGTCGTACGCGCCTTGTCCAGCTCACCGAGCTGCCGGGCCGCGATACCCGTACGCCACTGCACGGAACGGGCCAGCAGCCCCTGGTCGACGGCCTGCGTCAACTCGCTGATCTCACCGAGCCGGTAGAGATCCCCGCGCAGCAGGCAGTAGTCGCAGAGCGCGCCGAGCAGGGCCAGTACGGCCGCCTGGTCGACACCCTCCGCGTGCCGCAGCGCGGCGGTGATGAAGCTCGACTCGTCGTCCAGCCAGCGCAGCGCCGCGTCGAGCGAGGAGAAGCCGTGGCCGCCGAACTGGTCGGCGCGCGTGGACGTCTTGCCGTCGACCAGCCGGATCACCGAGTCGGCGAGCTCCGAGTAGTTCTTGATGAGCCGTTCCTGCGCGGCCGTACGGTCCGCCGCCTCCTCCTCGTCCAGCAGCCGGGCGAGCGCGAAGTTCCGTACGACGTCGTGGAGCCGGTAGCGGCTGGCACGCACATGGTCGATCAGACCCGCGCGGGAGAGCACCGTCAGCAGCCGCTCGGCCTCCTGCTCGTCCGTGGCCAGCAGCGCGGCGGCGGCAGCGGCGCCCAGCGAGGCCCGTCCCGCCAGCGCGAGCCGCCGCAGCAGCCTGCGCCCCTGGTCGCTCTGATCGGTGTAGCGCAGCCACAGGGCGCGCTCGGCCGGGTCGACCGGGCCGTATGCCTCCAGGTCCGTGGCCAGCTGGTGCGACGTACGCGAACCGAGCGACGAGCCGGCGACACGCAGCGCCAGCGGCAGACCGCCGCACAACTCACCGATCCTGTCGACCGCCTGGGCGTCGTACGGCCCGCCCACCGGCTCCTCGCCGACGGCGCGCAGCAACTCCTCGCAGCCCGCGCCGTCCAGTGCCTCCACCGGCAACTGGTGCACCCACGCCGGGGTGTCCGCCGGCAGCTCTACCGGCTGACGAGCCGTCACGAGCACCAGGCTGTCGGAGCGTTCGGGCACCAGCGTGCGGATCTGCTCCGCGTCGGACGCGTCGTCCAGCACGATCGTCACCGGCAGACCGGTCAGATGCTGGTGGTACAGCTCGCTCAGCCGCCGCACCTGCTGCTCGGCCGACGACCGCTCACGGAACAGCAGTTGCTCGCGGGGCGCGCCCAGCCGGTTCAGCAGATGGAGCAGCGCGTCCCGCGTCGACAGCGGCGCCTCGCCCGCGTCGCCGCCCCGCAGGTCCACCACGCACGCCCCGCGGAACTGGTCCCGCAACTGGTGCGTCGCCCGCACGGCGAGGGTGGTCCGGCCGGACCCCGGGGCCCCGTACAGCACGACGACGGTCGGCTTCGTCTCCGTCGACGCGCGGGCCGCGTGCACCCAGCGCGCGATCTGCCCGATCGCCTCGCGCCGTCCCGCGAACGGCCCGTCGGACTGGGGGAGATGACCGAAGGACTGCTCCAGCACACTGCGCCGGCGGGCGGCGGCGCTGCGGTCGGAGCCGCGCAACTGCGGGACGACGGTGGGCTTCTTGGTCGTACGCCGCGTCGCCTGGGTCAGCACCCGCTGCTGGTCCAGGTACGGGCGGATGCCCCGTACCTCCAGGGCCGTCAGCCACTGGAGCCTCAACTGCTCGACGTCGCCCGGCTGTCCGGCCGACCCGCCACGCCCGGCACGGCCCGACGGGCGGCCGGTGGAAGCCACCTTCGCCACGGCCGTCGCGCCGCCCACGACCCCGACGATCACACCTGTGCCGACAGCCGTCTCCGCGCCCGTACCCAGAGCGACGTCCGCGACGACCGCCGACGCGGCGGCAACGACCGCCACCAGAGCGGGAGTTCCGAGCGCGCCCCTGCCGAACCGCTCCGACATCGGCCGCCGCGCGGCCTCCGCCTCGTCCGACGCCGCCACGTACAACGCGTACTCGTCGGCGGCGGACTCCGCGATGGCCTCCAACGCGCCCCGCCCGCGCGCCAGGAGGACATTGCCGTCGATCCGCCCGCCGGAGCGCCGCACCTCTTCCTCGACGGCGCGCACCAACAGCCGCTCCGCCTCCGTCCGATGGCTGTCCCGCATATGCATCCCCCTCCGAGAGCATCCGGTGCATTGGCCTGCCCCGGGCCCGTCCTGCGACCATGCCTCGCGTCAGTGTCCTGCGCGAGACGCGCGAGCGCGAGGCGGCCTGCCGGGCCCGCGGCGGCCAATGTCGCCGGTCCGGTGCCGGGTGCCTGCGCGCGTATCCGGTGCGTACGTGTGCCCGTACGTCGGCGTACGGGTGCCTGTACGTCCTGCCCGCGCGGCGCCCGTGTTACGCCCGCGGCGGAAAGAGCCCGGTCAGGGGCGCCGGCGCGTGGCCCGGGGGAGGGACCCCGGCTTACGCTCGGGACGGCGGGTGTCGTGCCGGTCCACAGCTGACGGAGGAATCCATGGGTGAAGGCGTCCTGCGTCCCGTTCCCGTTCATGTTCCCGGTACCGGTCCCGGCCGCGACGAAAGGCCCGACGAGCCGCTGATGCGGGACCTCGTGGGGGCCGCGCTGCGCCGGGCCCGGCTGCGGCAGGGCCGCACGCTGAAGGACGTCGCCGACCGGGCGCAGGTGTCCCTGCCGTATCTCTCGGAGATCGAGCGCGGGCGCAAGGAGCCGTCGTCCGAGGTGGTGGCGGCGGTCTGCCGCGCGCTCGGCCTGCACCTGGCCGACCTGGTGGGCGCGCTGCACTCCGACCTGTCGACGCCGTGGACCACCGCGCACCGGTCCTCGGTGCGGTCCGCCCGCGACGGCGGGACCGAGGCTCTGCTGCTCGCGGCGTGAGCCGCCGGACGGGCGGACCGGGCCCGTCCGGCGATCGGCGATCGAGGGCGCAGCTCTCGGCGTTTCGGCCCACCGGCCCACCGGCCCACCGGCCCACCGGCCCACCGGCCCACCGGCCCTGCGGTCCGCCCTACCGCCCGCGTCCCGCCAGTGCCCGGGTCGTGATCACACCGTCCACCAGGCCGTACTCCTTGGCCTGCGACGCCGTGAAGTACTTGTCCCGGTCGGTGTCCTCCCGCAGCCGTTCGACGCTCTGGCCCGTGTGGTGCGACAGGATGTCCTCGATCTCGGCCCTCGTGCGCAGCACCTCCGCCGCCTGTATCTCCAGATCCGCCGCCTCGCCCTGCCCCTGCGTGGACGGCTGGTGCAGCAGTACCCGTGAGTGCTGGAGCGCCGTCCGCTTGCCGGGCGCGCCCGCCGCGAGGAGTACGGCGGCGCCGGAGCCGGCCTGACCGAGACAGACGGTCGCGACGTCCGCCCGTACGAACTGCATCGTGTCGTAGATCGCGGTCAGCCCGGTGGCCGAGCCGCCGGGGGAGTTGATGTAGAGCTGGATGTCCACGTCGCTGCTCTCGTGGTCGAGATGGAGCATCTGCGCCATGATCACGTTCGCGACGCCGTCGTCGATCGGCGTGCCGAGGAAGACGATCCGCTCGGAGAGCAGCCGGCTGAAGACGTCGGAGGAGCGCTCGCCGTTGGGTGTCCGCTCGACGACCACGGGGACGGTGTACTGCCCGCTCATGCCGCCGCCCCCTCGCCCGTGGTGCCGGCGGTGCCCGCGGGCCCGAAGCCGAAACCGCTCGCCGCGTCACCGCCCAGCTCCGCCACACTCCGTACGACACGGTCGACGAAGCCGTACTCCTTCGCCTGCTCCGCCGTGAACCACCGGTCCCGGCGCTGGTCGGCCGCGATCGTCTCCAGGCTCTGGCCGCAGTGCTCCGCGATCAGCCGCTGCATGGTCAGCTTGGTGTACGCGAGATTCTCGGCCTGTACGGCGATGTCGGCGGCCGTCCCGCCGAGCCCGCCGGACGGCTGGTGCATCATGATCCGCGCGTTCGGCAGGGCGTAGCGCTTGCCGGGTGCCCCCGCGCAGAGCAGGAACTGGCCCATGCTCGCCGCGAAGCCCATCGCCAGGGTGGCGACGTCGTTCGGGATGAACCGCATGGTGTCGTAGATGGCCATGCCAGCGTGGACGGAACCACCCGGGCTGTTCACGAACAGGACGATGTCGCGCCCGGGGTCCTCCTGCGACAGGAGCAGGAGCTGGGCGCAGATCCGGTTGGCGATCGCGTCGTCCACCTGTTCGCCGAGCACCACGATCCTGCCGTGCTGCAGGCGGCCGGCGATCTGGTCGTCGAACGGCACCGGGGCGGCCACCGCCGCCGCGAGCCGTGGAACGGTCGAGAGCATGTCTTCCTCCGTGACCGGCCCCCGACGGCGGGCGCTCACCCACCTCGGCCGGTCCACTCCACCGTGCGGACGCGGCCCCCCGGGAGGCGAGCGATTCTGCCGTGCGGAGATCTCCTCCCGGCAGAGCGGCGCGCCGGATTGAAGACCAACCGGCAACTTGCTGCACCGTCTTACGCTCCGCGCGTGGATGTGCAATCTTGTCTGCATGACCGGCGGCGCCACCCACGCGAGGCTCAACTGACGCTCTGTCAGGCCGAGTTGGGATTCGTGGGGGATCGGTGCGGTCGGGCATGCTACGCGCGTAGTTGAACCTCACCGTCCCCCACCGAAGAGGAAAGACACAGTGAACAAGGTCATCAGAAGCGCCGCGATCGGCGTCTCCGCTCTCGCTCTCGCGTTCCTCTCGTTCCCCGCGACGGCCCAGGCCGCCCCCGCCGACACCAAGGCTCCCGCGGGCGCGCTGGCCAAGCTCAGCCACGCCACCGCCGCCGCCCAGCTCAGCAACGCCGGCATCGGCATCCGCTCCAGCGGTGGCTGTTCGGACCGCAACAACCCGACCTGTACCTCGCTCGACCAGGTCAACTCCGCGTCCATCCAGGGCGCGATCACCCTCAAGAACGCCAGCGGCTGCGCCCTGACCGTCACCGGCGGCACCGAGACGGGCCACGCCTCGGGCACCTACAGCCACTGGAACGGCTACAAGCTCGACTTCGCGATGTCGAGCTGCATTACCAACTACGTCACCCGCACCTTCACCTCCATCGGTGGCAGCAAGTGGCAGTCGGGCGCCGGCAACATCTACTACAACGAGGTCAACCACTGGGACGTGACCTTCTACAACTGCGGCGGCTGCTGACCGGCCCCGACGCTCACTGCGGAATCCCGAAGGGTGCTCCCTCGCACACGGGGGCGAGGGCGCACCCTTCTGTTGTGTCCCCCGGCGCCCGGCCTCGAAGGGAACGGACTTCCTCCGCCGTCAGACGGCTCCCAGGTCCACGGTGACGGAGAAGGGTGCCGCGACGTCCGGACGGCGGTTGGTGAGTGGGACGTCCTGCAGACGGACGTCGAAGTCCGTGTCGGCGTTGCAGTCCGGGCCTGCGGCGTCGTCCAGGGCGTTGGCCAGGATTCGGGCCAGCCGGTTGTGCCGCTTGGACGCGTGCGGGCTGCCGACGACCGTTCCGTCCACGATCTCGATGCCGGCACACTGCTCCTCGGGCCAGGAGTCGTACTGCTCCGCGCTGATCCGGGTGTTCATCTGTGCGGGTGCCACCGTTCGGCGGTTGCGGTAGGCCCTCTTCGAGGACCCGCATCGGTTCCCGTGCTGTCGGGCTCAGCCTACTGTCGCGTGCCCCGCAGGGAAGCGTGATGGCCCCCTTCCGCGACGTGACGTCGGACAGGACGACGGGGTCGGGCGCTGTGAGAGGCTGGATCGTATGAACCGGCTGGCTGGTGTGACCTCGCCTTATCTGCTTCAGCACGCTGACAACCCGGTCGACTGGTGGCCCTGGACGCCCGAGGCTTTCGAGGAGGCGCGGCGGCGGGATGTGCCCGTGCTGCTGTCGGTGGGCTACTCCGCGTGCCACTGGTGCCATGTGATGGCGCACGAGTCCTTCGAGAACGAGGCGACGGCGGCGTACCTCAACGAGCACTTCGTGAGCGTGAAGGTCGACCGCGAGGAGCGGCCCGACGTCGACGCCGTCTACATGGAGGCGGTGCAGGCGGCGACGGGGCAGGGTGGGTGGCCGATGACCGTCTTCCTCAACGCGGAGGGGGAGCCGTTCTACTTCGGTACGTACTTCCCGCCCGCGCCCCGGCACGGCATGCCCTCCTTCCGGCAGGTCCTCGAAGGCGTCAACTCCGCCTGGACCGACCGGCGTGCGGAGGTCGGTGAGGTGGCCGGCCGGATCGTCGGAGAGCTCGCGGGGCGCTCCCTCGCACACGGGGGCGAGGGGGTGCCCGGCGAGGAGGAGCTGGCCCAGGCGCTGCTCGCACTGACGCGGGACTACGACCAGACGCACGGCGGCTTCGGCGGCGCGCCCAAGTTCCCGGCGAGCATGGTGGTGGAGTTCCTGCTCCGCCACCACGCCCGTACCGGCGCCGAGGGCGCGCTCCAGATGGCGTCCGACACCTGCGAGGCGATGGCGCGCGGCGGGATCTACGACCAGCTCGGCGGTGGGTTCGCCCGTTACTCGGTCGACCGCGAGTGGGTGATTCCGCACTTCGAGAAGATGCTCTACGACAACGCCCTTCTCTGCCGCACCTACGCACGGCTGTGGCGGGCCACCGGGTCCGATCTCGCGCGGCGGGTCGCGCTGGAGACCGCCGACTTCATGGTGCGTGAACTGCGCACCGCCGAGGGCGGGTTCGCCTCCGCGCTCGACGCGGACAGTGACGACGGGAGCGGGAAGCACGTCGAAGGAGCGTACTACGCCTGGACACCCGGGCAGTTCAGGGACGTACTCGGCGAGGCGGACGCGGAGTTCGCCGCCCGGTACTACGGCGTGACCGAGGAGGGCACCTTCGAGGAGGGTGCCTCGGTCCTCCAACTGCCGCAGGGCGAAGGGGTCGTGGACGCTGCGCGGGTCGAGTCCGTACGGCAGCGGCTTCTCGCGGCCCGCGAGACCCGGCACCGCCCGGAGCGGGACGACAAAGTCGTCGCCGCCTGGAACGGCCTCGCGATCGCCGCGCTCGCCGAGACCGGCGCGTACTTCGGACGGCCGGATCTCGTCGAACGGGCGACCGAGGCCGCCGATCTCCTCGTGCGGGTGCACCTGGACGAGACGGCGCGCCTCGCCCGCACCTCCAGGGACGGCCGCGTCGGCGCCAACGCCGGTGTGCTGGAGGACTACGGCGATGTCGCCGAGGGCTTCCTGACGCTCGCCGGGGTGACCGGCGAAGGCGTGTGGCTGGACTTCGCGGGGTTCCTCCTCGACGGCGTCATCGAGCGGTTCACCGGCGAGGGCGGCGCGCTGTACGACACGGCGCATGACGCCGAGCCGCTGATCCGCAGGCCCCAGGACCCGACGGACAACGCCACGCCGTCCGGCTGGACTTCGGCCGCCGGGGCCCTGCTCTCGTACGCCGCCCACACCGGTTCGGAGGCCCACCGCACCGCGGCCGAGGGGGCCCTCGGCGTCGTCAAGGCGCTCGGGCCGCGCGCGCCGCGCTTCATCGGCTGGGGGCTCGCCGTCGCCGAGGCGCTGCTCGACGGGCCGCGTGAGGTGGCCGTGGTGGGTCCGCGCGGTGACGCCGCGACGGCCGAGCTGCACCGGACCGCGCTGCTCGGGACGGCGCCGGGAGCCGTCGTCGCGGTCGGCGAGCCGGCGGCCCAGGACGCGTCCGGCGAAGCTGAGTTCCCGCTGCTGGCGGACCGGCCGCTGGTCGACGGGCGGGCCGCCGCGTATGTGTGCCGGGGCTTCGTCTGCTCGGCCCCGACCACCGAAGTGGACGTGCTGGCAGAGCAGTTGACCGTACACCAGTAGCAACGAATCGCGGCACAGGCACAGTTCGCGCCAGATGTGAAGCATGCAAAATCGGACGTAATCACAGAGTTCATCGAATTGGCCCCTCTGTCGTCACACTTCCCCCCTATCTTCATCACGAAGGGCACGCAGTAAGTGCGCATGGGGGGCATGCGTACAGGGTGATACCGGGGGGACCGGCGGCCAGGGGGGCCTTGCCGCGGTTCACCCTTGGCCGAGGGGGGCCATGTGGTCACGTCCGTATTCATCGCTGCCGTCTCGCTGGCGCTGTTCTGGATGGCGGCGTTCACGCTGTGGTGGCAGATGCACGCCTGGCGTACGCCGGAGACGCTGGCGGCGACACGATTCGACCGGCCGGACGGGGGTCCGGCGCGCTCGTTCTCGCTGCTCCTGCCCGCCCGTCACGAACAGGCGGTCCTTGAGCACACCATCGAGCGGCTGCTGGAATCCAGCCACTCCAGTTTCGAGATCATCGTCATCGTCGGGCACGACGACCCCGAGACCGCGGAGGTCGCCGAGCGGGCCGCCGCCCGCGACCCCGCCCGGGTCCGGGTCGTCGTCGACACCCATCTCGCGAAGAACAAGCCCAAGGCGCTGAACACGGCGCTGCCCCACTGCACCGGCGAGGTGGTCGGGGTCTTCGACGCCGAGGACCAGGTCCACCCGGAATTGCTCACCCATGTCGACCACGCCTTCCGCTCCACCGGCGCCGATGTCGTCCAGGGCGGCGTCCAGCTGATCAACTTCCACTCCAGCTGGTACAGCCTGCGCAACTGCCTGGAGTACTTCTTCTGGTTCCGCAGCCGGCTGCACCTGCACGCGCAGAAGGGCTTCATCCCGCTGGGCGGCAACACCGTCTTCGTCCGCACCGACGTGCTGCGCGCCGCCGGCGGCTGGGACCCCGACTGCCTCGCCGAGGACTGCGACCTGGGCGTCAGGCTCTCCAGCATCGGCAAGAAGGTCGTCGTCGCCTACGACTCGGACATGGTCACCCGCGAGGAGACACCCGACTCGCTGATGTCGCTGCTCAAACAGCGCACCCGCTGGAACCAGGGCTTCCTCCAGGTCTACCGGAAGAACGACTGGCGCCAACTGCCCACGCCCGGCCAGCGGTTGCTCGCCCGCTACACGCTGATGACGCCCTTCTTCCAGGCGACCACCGGTGTCGTCATCCCGCTCAACGTGGCCATCGCGCTCTTCCTCGACGTACCTGTCGGGATCGCCTTCGTCACCTTCCTGCCGGCCGTCACCGCGCTGGTGACCTTCGTGTTCGAGCTCGTCGGGCTCCACGACTTCGGCAAGCAGTACGGACTCAAGGTCCGGCTCACGCACTATCTCAAGCTCGTCGTCGGCGGCCCCTTCTACCAGGTGCTCCTGGCCGGCGCGGCTGTCCGCGCCGTGTGGCGCGAGCAGCGTGGCCGCCGTGACTGGGAGCTGACCAGCCATGTCGGCGCGCATCTCACCCGAGAGGACATCCACGCGTGACCTCGACCCTCCCCGCGGAGGCGACGGAGACGGCCACCGGCCGGACCACCGAACTCGTCCCCGCGAAGATCTCCCCTGCCCCGGGCAGGACGACGGGCAGGACGACCGCCCCCGGCACGGGGCCCGCGGCGGGCCCCGACGGGTCGGACGGCCAACGGGACTCCGACAAAAGGCGGTTGCTGGTACGCCCCGTCGTCCGCTTCCGTACCTCGCGCGCCGATCTGGTCCTCTGCGCGGCCCTGCTCTTGGTGATCATGGCCGTCCAGGGCTGGAACATCCAGCACTACCCGACCCTCAGCGACGACGAGGGCACCTACCTCGCCCAGGCCTGGGCCGTCCAGCAGGGGGACGGACTCGCCCACTACACCTACTGGTACGACCACCCGCCGCTCGGCTGGATCCAGATAGCCGCGCTCACCTGGCTGCCCTCGCTCATCGCGCCCGAATCGATGACCGTCGGCGCCATGCGCTTCGCGATGCTGCTGGTCAGCGCGGCAAGCGCCGTACTGCTCTACGTACTTGCCCGGCGACTGTGGCTGCCGCGCTGGGCCGCCGGACTCGCGATGGGGCTGTTCGGTCTCTCCCCGCTGTCGGTCGTGCTCCAGCGGGAGATCTTCCTCGACAACATCGCCGTCATGTGGATGCTCCTCGCCTTCTGTCTGGCGGCGTCGCCCAACCGGCATCTGTGGCACCACTTCGCCGCCGGGATCGCCGCCGCCGTCGGGGTGCTCACCAAGGAGACGATGCTCATCGTCCTGCCCGCCGTACTGGTGACGATGTGGCGCAACGGCCACCCCGACACCCGCAAGTTCGCGGTCACCGGAGCCATCACCGCCTGCGCGCTCATCGGCCTGTCGTACCCTCTCTTCGCCCTGCTCAAGGGCGAGTTGCTGCCCGGCGACGGCCATGTGTCGCTGTGGGACGGCGTCACGTACCAGATGAGCAGGCCCGGCTCGGGCTTCGTTCTCGACCCGGGATCCGGTTCGCACGGTGTCCTGCGGTCCTGGCTCTACTACGACCGGATCCTGCTGCTCGGCGGCATGGCCGGCGCGCTCCTGCTGCTCCTGACCGTCCGCCGGTCCGTCACCGCACGGGCGCTCGCCGGACCCGCGCTGGCCGTCGCGATACTCACCGCCGTCGCGCTGCGTCCCTCCGGCTACCTCCCGGCGATGTACGTCATCCAGGGGCTGCCGTTCCTCGCCCTGATGCTGGCCGGCGGCGCCGCGAGCGTCTCGCACGCGCTGCTGCGCAGAGGACGCCGGCCGGACGAGCCACGGGGACTGACCGCCGTACGGTGGACGGTCGTCGTCGCACTCGTGGCGGCCTCCGCCGCGTACGTCGCACCCCGCTGGTACGACGGCAACCGCACCGCCCTGACCGCCGACGCCAACGCCCCCTACCGGGCCGCCGCCTCCTGGATGGGGACCGAGGTCCCGGACCCGGCCGGCACCCGCGTCCTCGTGGACGACGCGATGTGGCTGGACCTGGTGCACGCGGGATACCGGCCGGGGCTCGGCGCCATCTGGTTCTACAAGGCCGACCTGGACCCCGCCGTGACGAAGACGATGCCCGGCGGCTGGCGCGACATCGACTACGTCGTGGCGTCACCGACCGTCCGGCGCGACGCCCGTGACCTGCCGAGAGTGCGCGACGCGCTCAACCATTCCGAAGCCGTGGCCGTCTTCGGTGACGGCGAGGACCGGATCGAGATCCGACGGATCACGGACGTCGCGGGAGGCGAACGATGAGCATTCTTCCTGTCCCTCCCCGGGGGACCGGCGAACTCGACGACGTGGAGCTGGAGTCGACGGCGGTGGCCGAGCCCGGCGCCGTCACCGTCATCATCCCGACGTTCAACGAGTCCGCGAACGTACGGGAGTTGCTGCGGCAGCTGACGGAGTCCGTACCGTCCAGGCTGCCGTGCGAGGTCCTGTTCGTGGACGACTCCACCGACGGCACCCCGGAGGCGATCGAGGAGGCCGCGCAGGACTGCCCGTTCCCCGTCACCGTCATCCACCGCGACGAACCGGTCGGCGGCCTCGGCGGCGCCGTCGTCGAAGGGCTGCGCACCGCCTGCTCCGAGTGGATCGTCGTCATGGACGCCGACCTCCAGCATCCGCCGTCCCTGGTACCGGAGTTGGTCGCCGCGGGTGAGCGGGCCGGCGCCGATCTCGTCGTCGCCAGCCGGTACGTCGACGGCGGCAGCAGGGCCGGACTGGCCGGCGGCTACCGCGTCGCCGTCTCACGCGCCGCCACCTGGCTGACCAAGGGCCTGTTCCCGCGCCGGCTGCGCGGCATCAGCGATCCGATGAGCGGCTTCTTCGCCATCCGCCGCAGCGCGGTCACCGCGGACGCGCTGCGCCCGCTGGGCTACAAGATTCTGCTCGAACTGGCCGTACGGTGCCGGCCGCAGCAGGTCGCCGAGGTGCCGTTCACCTTCCGCGACCGGTTTGCGGGCGAGTCCAAGTCGACCGCCACGGAGGGGATGCGGTTCCTGCGGCACCTCGTCGAACTGCGCACGGCGTCGCCCCTCGCCCGGATGGTGGCCTTCGGGCTGATCGGGCTGACCGGCTTCGTACCGAACCTCCTCGCGCTGTACGGGCTGACGGGCGCCGGCATGCACTATCTGCCGGCGGAGATCGTCGCCAACCAGTTCGGGGTGGCGTGGAACTTCGTCCTCATCGAGCTGCTGCTGTTCCGCGGCCGGCGGGCCCACCGGCACTGGGCGGACCGGGTCGGTCGCTTCGCGCTGCTCGCCAACGCCGATCTGCTCCTGCGGATACCGCTGATCGCCCTGCTCGTGGGGGAGTTCGGGATGGCGGTCATGCCCGCGACCGTACTGGCGCTGCTCGCGACGTTCGTGCTGCGGTTCGCCGGGACCGAGGCGCTGGTGTACCTGCCGAAGCGCGGTTGGCGGCGGCGGTCGCGCGGGCGCGCCGACGAACCGGAGAGCACCGGCCCGGCCCGCACCGTCCTTGCCACCCGTGACGAAAGGAGCGGCTGATGACCCTCTTCCGCAGACCGCCCTCCCGGCGCAGCCGCCGTACCGCGCTGCTCGCCGTCACCGCGATGACCGCCGGGCTGCTGCTCAGCGTCCAGCAGCCCGCCACCGCCGGTCCCAACCTCGTGAAGAATCCCGGCTTCGAGACGCCCGGCGCCGGGGGCGGCGCCGCGATGCCGGACTGCTGGTCGCAGTCCGGCTGGGGCGACAACGACTTCACCTTCGCCACCGTCGCCGACGCGCACAGCGGCACCAAGGCGCTCAGGGTCGAGCTCACCCGGCGAGTCGACGGCGACCGCAAGGCGCTGGTCACCGAGTCGGCGGCGTGCGCGCCCGGCGTGGAGGAGGGCAAGCAGTACGACCTCTCCCTCTGGTACAAGTCGACGACTCCGGACACGGCGATCACGCTCTTCCGGCACGACACGACGGCCGGCTGGCAGTACTGGACCGACCTCAAGGCCCTTGACCTCAGCGCCGGTTACCAGCGCGCCGAGGTCCGCACCCCTGTCGTACCGCCCGGCACCGACCGGATCAGCTGGGGCGTCTCCGTCTTCGGCACCGGCAGCGCCACCACGGACGACTACGGCATGGAGGAGGTCACCGTCCCCGCGCCCGACCCCGAGTGCACGGGCACGGCGGCCGACTGCGCCGACGGGCGCTGGGAGGTGCTGGAGACCGAGAACCCGGTGCGCTCCATGCACTCCGTGGTCCTCAACAACGGCAAGGTGCTGCTGATCGCCGGTTCCGGCAACGACCCGGAGGCGTTCGAGGCCGGGACCTTCACCTCGGCGGTGTACGACCCCGAGGACGGGACGTACACGACGATCCCCACGCCCGACGACATGTTCTGCTCCGGACACGTGCAACTGTCCGACGGCCGCGTGCTGGTGATGAGCGGCAACAAGGGCTATCCCTCGGCGGACGGCACCGTCGGCTACCAGGGCTACAAGGACAGTTACGTCTTCGACCCGGCCACCGAGACGTACAGCAGGACGAACGACATGAACGACGGGCACTGGTACCCGTCCGCCACGATCATGGGCAACGGTGATGTGCTGTCCTTCGGCGGGCTGCGCGAGGACTCGTCCGGCTCGGTGACGGCCGAGCGGTGGTCGGCGGCCGAGGAGGAGTGGCTGCCGCTCGGAGAGGTCAACCAGACCTGGTCGTACTGGGGTCTGTACCCGGCGATGGTGCTGATGCAGGACGGCCGGCTCTTCTACACCGGCAGTCACACCTTCGGCAACGGCACACCCGGCACCGGCTCCTCGGTCTACGACTACGACGCCAACACCGTCACGGACGTGCCCGGCCTGCGGAACAAGGACGAGCGCGACCAGTCGGCGAGCGTGCTGCTGCCCCCCGCCCAGGACCAGAAGGTGCTCACCATCGGCGGCGGGAACATCGACTCCAACCCGGCGGCGAACCGGCTCACCGACATCATCGACCTGAAGGAGCCCAATCCGCGGTACCGGGCCGGGCCGCCGCTGCCGCAGGGCACCGTCGACCTGGGCGGCCCCGGCGGGCCGCAGCCGCAGACCGGCGCGCAGGGCAAGATGTACGGCTCCGCGGTGCTGCTGCCGGACGGCAAGGTCCTGGAGACGGGCGGCGCGCTGCACAACCGGGCCGCCCCGGTCTTCTCCACCTCGGTCTTCGACCCGGTGACGGAGACGTACGACGTGGTGGCGGCCGACCCGGAGGCGCGCGGCTACCACTCGTCGGCGTTCCTGCTCCCCGACGGCCGGGTGATGACGACGGGCGACAACCCGGGCAACGGCTCCTGGAACCACCAGGTGTCGCTCTACACACCGCCGTATCTCTTCAAGGGACCGCGGCCGGAGATCACCTCGCTCATCGACCCCGAGTGGAACTACGGCGACACGCAGCGGATCACCGTCGACCGGCCCATCGCCAAGGCCGAGTTGATCCGGCCGGCGGCGGTCACGCACTCGTCGGACCCCAACCAGCGCTTCGTGGACCTGCCGTTGACGGTCGACGGGAACAACGTCGACCTGAATGTGACGGGTAATCCGAATCTGGCGCCGCCGGGGTGGTACATGCTCTTCGCGGTCGACGCCAACGGGGTCCCGTCGGTGGCCGAGTGGGTGAAGCTGGGCGGCCCCGCGGCGCTGGCGGAGAGGTCGGCGCACGGACAACATCACGACTTCGCGGGCGAGTTGGCGAAGCCGGCCAAGAAGCCCGGGAAGAAGCGGAGTTCGGTGCCGGTGAGCCCGCAGATCTCGGGCTGCGACCGCCACTACGGCTCGGGAGGCGTGTGCGTGCCGACGGTCTTCCCGGAGACGGTGAAGGCGACGAAGCGCACGACGGTGACGCGGGCACGCTGCGACTGGCTCGCGGCGAACGGCTACGGCGCGCTGAAGGTCAACGGCAAGGACGACCCGCTGCGGCTGGACCCGGACGGGGACGGGAGGGCGTGCGCGAGCTAGGCCCTGTCCTGTCCTCAATCGCGGGACGGGCTCAGTTGAGCCCGTCCCTGAGCGTGTCGAGCGCGCGGTCGACGAGCGCGGCCGGATCGTCCTTCCGGCCGTGCCCGGCCCAGTGGAGCGTCACCTCGCGCAGCGCCGCCAGCACCGAGGCGGTGAAGACCAGGACCTCCAGGTCGCCCTCCTCGCGCCCGGTACGGTCCGCGACGGCACGCGCCAGCGGGAGCGAGGTCTCCGCCATCGTCTCCGTCATCCTGGCCCGTACGGCGGGGATCCCCAGCAGCAGCCTGCCTCGGCGGGCGGACTCCTCGGGGCGGTCGGCGAGGATCGTCCCGACGGCCTCGCGCAGCACGGCCCGTACCGCCTCCAGCGGCGGTTCGCCAGCGGGGCGGGCGCGGACGGCCGCCGCCACGAGCGGGCCGAACTCGTCGGCGAGGACGATGTCCTCCTTCACCGGGAAGTAGCGGAAGACGGTGGACGGGGAGACCTCGGCCGCCGCCGCGATCTGTTCGACCGTGGTCGTCTCGTACCCCTGCTCGTCGATGAGCCGGTACGCCGCCTCGCGGATCGCGGTGCGGGTCCTCAGCTTCTTGCGCTCGCGCAGGCCCGGCCGGGGCCGCCGCGCCCCGTCGTCGGGCGGGAGAGGTGCGGAGGCGGCCATACCGCTTATTGTCCGTATCAGGAGTGCTGGTAGGCGACCAGTGAGATCCCGACGTAGTGCGTGACGAACGCGGCGAGCGTCAGGGAGTGGAAGACCTCGTGGAAGCCGAACCACCGCGGTGAGGGGTTCGGTCGCTTGAGTCCGTAGATCACGCCGCCCGCGCTGTAGAGCAGCCCGCCGACGATGATCAGGACCAGGACGACTATCCCGCCAGTACGCATGAAGTCGGGCAGGAAGAAGACCGCGGCCCAGCCCATCGCGATGTAGCAGGGCGTGTAGAGCCAGCGCGGGGCGCCGACCCAGAAGACCCGGAACGCGATGCCCGCCGCCGCCGCGCCCCAGACCGCCCACAGGAGCGTACGGCCGGTGGATTCCGGCAGCAGCAGCATCGTCAGCGGGGTGTAGGTGCCCGCGATGATCAGGAAGATGTTGGCGTGGTCGAGCCGGCGCAGTACGGCCTCGCCCCGGGGGCCCCACGTACCGCGGTGGTACACGCCGCTCACGCCGAAGAGCAGGCAGGCCGTGGCGGCGTAGATCGCGCAGGCCACCCGCGCCTCGGTCGACTCGGCCATGACGATCAGCACGATTCCCGCGATCACGACGGCCGGGAACATCCCCATGTGCAGCCAGCCGCGCATCATCGGCTTGACCGGGGTCGGCAACTGGATCTCGGTCGGTCCCCCTTCGGGTGGTAGAGGGTTCGCGAGCGAGTCGGAGGCGGGAGAAGTCATGCGCTCATGCTACCTACGGGACCGTAGGTTCGGGATGGCTCCGTGGGCGCCCCGACATCCCGCGCACCGGAGGGAGCGGGTGGAGTGGCGATGCTCACGTGTGCGGCCCTCTGGACAGATGGGCGCGGGCGTCGGATGATCAAATGAGTGCGGTCGGCACCGGATGAGCGGTAACGAAGCGTCCGGGTCGCAGCCCCCACGGGGCATACACCTACAAACCCTCATCAAGGAGTAACCGTGGCGCGCGACGCAGGGATTTCCAACGGAGACCCCCTCAATCCCGTGGCTTCCACCGCCCCGACCGGCCACCAGGAGCTGATCTCCTGGGTCGACGAGATCGCGGCTCTGACCCAGCCGGACCGGGTGGTCTGGTGCGACGGCTCGGAGGCCGAGTACGAGCGCCTGTGCGGGGAGCTCGTGGCGAAGGGCACGTTCACGAAGCTCGACCCGATCAAGCGCCCCAACTCGTACTACGCGGCCTCCGACCCCACCGACGTGGCGCGCGTCGAGGACCGCACCTTCATCTGCTCCGAGAAGGAGGAGGACGCGGGCCCCACGAACAAGTGGAAGGCCCCGGCGGAGATGCGCGACATCTTCACCGGCGAGCAGGGCGTCTTCCGCGGCTCGATGCGCGGCCGGACCATGTACGTCGTCCCGTTCTGCATGGGACCGGTCGGCTCCCCGCTCTCCGCGATCGGCGTCGAGATCACCGACTCCGCGTATGTCGCGGTCTCCATGCGCACCATGACGCGCATGGGGCAGCACGTCCTCGACGAACTCGGCGACGACGGCTTCTTCGTCAAGGCCGTCCACACGCTCGGCGCGCCTCTTGAGGCGGGGCAGGCCGACGTGCCGTGGCCGTGCAACACCACCAAGTACATCTCGCACTTCCCCGAGGACCGCGAGATCTGGTCGTACGGCTCCGGGTACGGCGGCAACGCGCTGCTGGGCAAGAAGTGTTACGCGCTGCGCATCGCCTCCGTCATGGCGCGCGACGAGGGCTGGCTCGCGGAGCACATGCTGATCCTCAAGCTCACGCCGCCGCGCGGCGAGTCCAAGTACGTTGCCGCGGCGTTCCCTTCGGCCTGCGGCAAGACCAACCTCGCGATGCTGGAGCCCACGATCTCCGGCTGGACCGTCGAGACGATCGGCGACGACATCGCGTGGATGCGGTTCGGCGAGGACGGCAGGCTGTACGCGATCAACCCGGAGGCGGGCTTCTTCGGTGTCGCGCCCGGTACCGGTGAGCACACCAACGCCAATGCCATGAAGACGATGTGGGGCAACTCCGTCTTCACCAACGTCGCGCTCACCGACGACGGCGACGTGTGGTGGGAGGGCATGACCGAGGAGCCGCCCGCGCACCTCACGGACTGGAAGGGCAACGACTGGACCCCGGAGTCCGGGACCCCCGCCGCCCACCCCAACGCCCGCTTCACGGTGCCGGCCGGGCAGTGCCCGATCATCGCGCCCGAGTGGGAGGACCCCAAGGGCGTCCCGATCTCCGCGATCCTCTTCGGCGGGCGCCGCGCCTCCGCCGTACCGCTGGTGACGGAGTCGTTCAACTGGCAGCACGGCGTCTTCCTCGGCGCGAACGTCGCCTCCGAGAAGACCGCCGCCGCCGAGGGCAAGGTGGGCGAGCTGCGCCGCGACCCGTTCGCGATGCTGCCGTTCTGCGGCTACAACATGGGCGACTACATGGCCCACTGGGTCAAGGTCGGCGCCACGGCCACGGCCAGGGGCGACGAGTCCAAGCTCCCGAAGATCTACTACGTCAACTGGTTCCGCAAGAACGAGGCGGGCAAGTTCGTCTGGCCCGGCTTCGGCGAGAACGGCCGCGTACTGAAGTGGATCGTGGAGCGCCTGGAGGGCAAGGGTGAGGGCGTCGAGTCCCCGATCGGCATCCTCCCGGCCAAGGGCGCCCTGGACACCAAGGGCCTCGACCTCTCGGAAGCGGACCTCGACTTCCTGCTCACGGTCGACAAGGAGGTCTGGCGCGAGGAGGCGTCCCTGGTCCCGGCCCACCTGAACACCTTCGGCACGCACACGCCGCCGGAGCTCTGGGACGAGTACAACGCCCTGGTGAACCGCCTGTCCTGACGCGCCCCCCGGCACGCACCCCCGGCCACCCTCCGAAACCGGCCCCCGGAGCCCATCCCTCACGGCTCCGGGGGCCTCGGCGCGGCGTGACGGCCGCTACGCTCACGGCTGTGATTCGAGACCTGTACAACGTCCGCCCTCTCGCACCGGAGCCGGGCCGCACCCCGCTGACCCCGGACGAGGAACGCCGCACGCGGGCAACGCTGTTCACCGAACTCGGCAACGCCATCGCCGACCACAACTGGACCCGATTCCCGGCCCACACCCCGCGGGAACGCCAACGCCTCGTCGCCGTCGGCCACATGCTGAGCGCGCACTGGGGCATCCCGGTCACGGTCGAGGCCGAGGACGAGTGCCGGATGCGGCTCTCCCTGCCGGGCCACGAACTGCACCGCGCCGTGACCGCGACGACCCGCTGAACTCCGGGGCCGGCGTGGCGTATCGCGTGTGTCGCGCGTATCGCGGGCGTATCGAAAATCGCATACGCCACGGCAACGGCCCGCCGAATCCAATGGAGGCATGAGCCACCACGCATACCCGTCCGCACCGCCCCGCCGCACGGGCCGGACCGTGCTCCTCGGTCTGCTGATCCTCGGCACGGCGATCGCCTTGTTCGCCCTGCGGGGGCCGCTCATGATGTCGGCACCGACGTGCATGGCCGGGCGGTGGGACCGCTGCTTCGGTACGTTCAACGGTGTGTTGCTCGTCATGGTGGTCACACTGCCGTTGTCCGCGCTGCTGGTGTGGGCCCTGGCGCACCGTCGGCGGGCCGCCGGTGCCTCGTGGGCGTGGCGGAGGTCGCTGGCGGAGGTGGGCATGGTCCACGGGACGGTGCCGCTGGTATGGCTGACCCTGATGCCGGGCTCCGAGCCCGGCGTCGCTCCCGCCCGGGTGAGCCTGGTGCCCCTGCGGGACCTGGTCACGATGGGGACGCTCGGGATCATCGGCAACCTGCTGATCTTCGCCGCGCTGGGGGCCTTCGCCCCGATACGGTGCGCGGCGCTGGCGTCCGTCCCGCGGATCCTGGCGCTGGGCGCGGGCTGCTCGATCCTGGTCGAGACCGCGCAGTACGTCCTGCGGCTGGACCGGGTGTCGTCCGTGGACGACGTACTGGTCAACGCCACCGGCGCCGCACTGGCCGCGCTGGTGTCGCGCCCCTGGTGGCACACCCCGGCGCGAACGCCCTCGAACCCGCTCCGTACCTCCGCCGCCGCGGCGGGCGCTCCCTGATCCGGCCTGATGCGAACGACAGGCCTAGGCTTCGAACATGCGCGTACTGATCGTGGAGGACGAGCCCTATCTGGCGGAGGCCGTCCGGGACGGGCTACGGCTGGAGGCGATGGCCGCCGACACCGCGGGCGACGGCGACACCGCCCTGGAACTGCTCAGCGCCAACTCCTACGACCTCGTGGTCCTCGACCGCGACATCCCCGGCCCCTCCGGCGACGAGGTCGCCCGGCACATCGTCGCCTCCGGCAGCGGCATCCCGATCCTCATGCTCACCGCCGCCGACCGGATCGACGACAAGGCGTCCGGGTTCGAGCTCGGCGCCGACGACTACCTCACCAAGCCCTTCGAGCTGCGGGAGCTCGTCATGCGGCTGCGTGCGCTCGACCGCAGGCGCGCGTACGCCCGGCCCCCGGTCCGCGAGATCGCGGGTCTGCGCCTCGACCCCTTCCGCCGGGAGGTCTTCCGTGACGGACGTTACGTCGCGCTCACCCGTAAGCAGTTCGCCGTGCTCGAAGTCCTCGTCGCCGCCGAAGGCGGTGTCGTCAGTACCGAAGACCTGCTGGAACGGGCCTGGGACGAGAACGCCGACCCCTTCACCAACGCCGTCCGCATCACCGTCTCCGCCTTGCGCAAACGGCTCGGCGAACCATGGATCATCACCACGGTGCCGGGTGTCGGCTACCGCATCGGAAGCTCGCGTGCGTAGACGCCCAGGACTCAGCGTCCGACTGAGACTCACCCTCAGCTACGCAGGGTTCCTCGCCGTCGCCGGCGCTCTCCTGCTGGCCGTCGTGTGGATGTTCCTGCTGCGCTACGTCCCCGACAACGCCCAGGGCCTCCTCGGGATCTCGCCCAACCGCTACCTCCTCGTGCGCACCTTCGCCCCCGCCGCTGCCGTGGCGATGGCCTTCCTGCTCGTGTTCGGCCTCGTCGGGGGATGGCTCATCGCCGGCCGGATGCTCGCACCGCTCACCCGGATCACGGCGGCGGCCCGACTGGCCGGGACCGGATCGCTGTCCCACCGGATCCGCATGGAAGGCCGCCAGGACGAATTCCGGGAATCCGCCGACGCGTTCGACACGATGCTCGAACAACTGGAGTCGCACGTCGCCGAACAGCGGCGGTTCGCCGCGAACGCCTCCCACGAACTGCGCACCCCGCTGGCCATCTCACAGACACTGCTCGATGTCGCCCGCAGGGACCCCGCGCGCGACCGGGCCGAACTCCTCGAACGCCTGCGGGTGGTCAATACCCGCGCGATCGACCTCACCGAGGCCCTGCTGCTGCTCAGCCGCAGCGACCGCAGGAACTTCACCCGCGAGAGCGTCGATCTCTCCCTCGTGGCCGAGGAGGCCGCCGAAGCGCTGCTCCCCCTCGCCGAACGGCGCGGAATCACCCTCGGCGTCACCGGCACGCCGACCCGTACCAGCGGCTCCGCGGAGCTCCTGCTGCGGATGATGACGAACCTCGTCCAGAACGCCATCGTCCACAACCTCCCCGCGGGAGGCACGGTGACGGTCCACACCGAAGATCGCCCCGGCGCGAGCGTGATCCGGGTCGAGAACACGGGCCCCCGTCTCGCCCCGGAACTGGTCCCGACCCTCACGGAACCCTTCCAACGCGGCACGGAACGCGCCCGCACGGACGAGCACGCGGGAGCGGGCCTCGGCCTCGCGATAGTCCACAGCATCGCCCGCGCCCACACGGCCACGCTCACCCTCATCCCCCGCCCGACGGGCGGCCTGACGGTGACGGTCCGCCTCCCCGGGACGCGGTAGTCGCGTCCAGG
>NZ_JAAPBF010000420.1 GCF_022695985.1 Streptomyces sp. NP-1717
TTGGCGGGGACGCTGGCCGCGACTTCTGTCTCGTTCGACCTTTCGGTGTTCGAGATCTTCGCCCCGTTGTCGGTGGGCGGGACGGTGTATGTGGTACCCGACAGTGCGCTGGACCTGATCGCGAATCCGGATCGGTACACCGGTGTGACGCTGGTGAATACCGTTCCGTCGGTGGCGCGGGAGTTGCTGGCGGCGGGTGCGGTTCCGCCTCGTGCGGCGACGGTGAATCTGGCGGGTGAGCCTCTGGCACCGGCGCTGGTGCGGGAGTTGTATGCGCACCCGGTGATCAGTGAGGTCAACAACCTCTACGGGCCGAGCGAGGACACCACCTACTCGACCCACGCCGTGACGGTCGCGGGCGACGTGCGCACGGCGATCGGCGGTCCTGTCGACGGAACGACCGCCCACGTCCTGGACGCGAATCTGCGCCCCGTGGTGCTCGGTGCCGTCGGCGAGCTGTACCTGTCGGGCGCCGGCGTCACACGCGGCTATCACGCCCGCCCCTCTTTGACGGCGGAGCGTTATCTGCCCGACCCGTTCTCGGATGAGGGCGGTCGGATGTATCGCACGGGGGACTTGGTGCGGTGGCGTCCGGACGGTCAGCTGGACTATCTGGGCCGTGCGGACGGTCAGGTGAAGGTGCGTGGTCACCGGGTCGAACTCGGCGAGGTCGAGGAAGTCCTGCGCAGGCACGACCAGTTGGGCGAAGCGGTCGTCGTCGCCCGCGAAGACGTATCCGGATCGCTGCGCCTGGTCGCGTACGTAGTACCGAACAAGCCGGGCGATGCGGTTCCCGCCGAGCTGACCTCTTATGTGCGTGTCTGGCTGCCGGATTTCATGGTTCCTTCGGTCTTCGTCGGTCTGGAGGAGTTCCCGCTCCTCCCGAACGGGAAGATCGACCGCAACGCGCTTCCCGATCCGGACCCGGGCGCCGGGCACACTGCCTATCGGGCTCCGGCCGGGCCGGCCGAGGAACTCGTCGCCGGAATATGGCGCGAGGTCCTCGACGTCACCGAAGTCGGCGCCGACGACGACTTCTTCGCCCTCGGCGGCCACTCCCTCCTCGCCACCCGTCTCACCCACCGGCTCGGTGCCGCGCTCGGCACCCACGTTCCGCTGCACCTCGTGTTCGAACACCCCACACTCACCGAACTCGCCGCCCACCTGCCCCGATCGGGCGACGGCCACCGGCCCATCCCGGCCGCGCCGCGCACCACGAACGCAGACGGCACCGTTACTCTCCCCGCCACCTCCGGCCAGAAGCGACTCTGGCTGCTGTGCGCGCTGGACCCCCAGGCCAACCTTGCCTACACCCTCAACGGCGGGGCCCGGCTGTCCGGTCAGCTCGACGCCCCGGCACTCGCAGCCGCCGTCGAGGAGGTCGCCCGCCGCCACGAGGTGCTGCGGACCACGCTGCGCGAGGAGGACGGCGAGATCGTCCAGGTCGTCCATCCGCTCTGGCGCGGGGATCCGCTGCCGTTGACCGGTCCGGACGCCGCCCACGCGGACGACGAGGCCGAACTGCTGGAGCACTGGCGCCGATCCACCGTGGACCTCGCCGACGGTCCCTTGTTCCGCGCCCGGATCGTCACCCGGTCCGAGGACTCCCACTTGCTCCTGCTGTCCCTGCACCACACCATCGCCGACGGATGGACGCTCACCCTCCTCCTCGACGAAATCGCCCACACCTACGCGGCACTCGTCGAGGACCGCCCCCTCGCGTCGGCCCCAACCCTCCAGTACGGCGACTTCGCCCACGCCCAGGCCGCCGTACCCGTGTCCGAGGACGACGCCGGGCTCGTCCACTGGCGTGAGCGGCTCGCGGGGGCGCACGCGCTGGACCTCCCGACCGACCACCCGCGCCCGGCCCGCCGTACCTACAACGGGGCGGCCGTCCCCGTCGAACTGGACGCCGAAACGGTCAGGCGGCTCGCACGGAGCACGGGCACCACCCCGTTCGCCGTGGTCGCCACCGCGGTCACCGTCGTCCTGGGCGCCCTGTCGGGCAACCACGACGTGACCATCGGCATCCCGACCAGCGGCCGTACTCACCCCGACACCGCCGAGATCCTGGGGTTCTTCACCAACACACTGCCGCTCCGGCGGACCCTGGACCCGCAGGCCACCCTCGCCGCGACCCTGAGCGCCACCCACCACGCCCTGGTGGAGGCGCACCAGCACGCCGAGACACCGTTCGAGGAGATCGTCCGGCATGCGGCGCCCGCAGCCGACGGCCAGGCGCGCAGCCCGCTGTTCCAGACGATGCTCGCCCTCAACGAAACGCCGTCCCGGAACCTGCACCTGCCCGGCCTGGCCGTCACCCGGCTCGACATTCCGCCGGCGGGCACCCAGTTCGAGTTCTCGCTCCACCTGGAGCAGGGCGAGGACGCAATCACCGGCTACCTCACGTACAACACCGACCTCTACGCGGACAGCACCGCGCGCCTCGTCCCCGAGCGCCTCGCCACCGTCGTCTCCGCTCTGGCCGACCGCCCGGATTCCGTGCTGGCGGAGTTGGATGTGCGGTCGGTGGGGGAGC
>NZ_JAAPBF010000421.1 GCF_022695985.1 Streptomyces sp. NP-1717
CGGTACGGGCGGCGGCTCTGCCGGTACTGTTCGGCGAATGAGCTCGCTGAATCTCGACGACTTCTCCGACCTGATCGAGCGCCCCGACGGCGGTCTGCGGCGTGACGCCGAGGAACGCCGCGAGAGGCTGATCGTCCCGCCCGGCGCGCTGGGCCGGCTCGACGAACTGGCCGAGTGGCTGTCGGCCGCCCAGGCGACCGTGCCCGTCAAGGCCATCGAGCAGCCGCGCGCGGTGCTCTTCGCCGGTGACCACGGCATCGCCTCGCTGAACGTCTCGGCGCGCCCGGCCGGCAGCGCGCATCTGCTGGTGCGCGCGGTACTTGAGGGCGAGAGCCCCGTGGCCGTGCTGGCGCGCCGGGCGGGGGTGCCGGTACGGATCGTGGACGCCGGTCTCGACTGCGATCCGGAGCTGCTTCCCACGGAGGTCGTACGCCACCGGGTGCGGCGCGGCAGCGGGCGTATCGACGTCGAGGACGCGCTGACGATCGAGGAGGCCGAGCAGGCCGTACGGCTCGGCATGGCGATCGCCGACGAGGAGGCCGACTCCGGCACGGATCTCGTGGTCCTCGGCGATCTGAGCGTCGGCGGTACGACGGCGGCCTCCGCACTGATCGCGGCGCTGTGCGGCACGGACGCCTCCGTGGTCACGGGGCGCGGCGGCGCGGGGATCGACGACCTCGCGTGGATGCGCAAGTGCGCGGCGATCAGGGACGCGCTGCGCAGGGCTCGGCCGGTGCTGGGTGACCAGTTGGAGCTGCTGGCGACGGTGGGCGGCGCGGATCTGGCGGCGACGACCGGGTTCCTGCTCCAGAGCGCGGTGCGGCGCATGCCGGTGATCCTGGACGGCGTGGTGTCGGCGGCGTGCGCGCTGGTCGGCCAGCGGGCGGCGTTCCGTGCGCCGGACTGGTGGCTGGCGGGCCAGGTGAGCGGCGAGCCGGCGCAGGGCAAGGCGCTGGACCGGATGGCGATCAATCCGCTGCTCGACCACGGGGTGATCGTGGGCGAGGGCACGGGGGCGCTGCTGGCGCTGCCGATGGTGCGGGCCGCCGCGGCACTGGCGGCGGAGCTGCCGGAACGTCCGGAGACGACGGAGCCCGCAGCGGAGGCGGAGGCGGCGGCCGTGGCGGAGAGCGCCGGCATCGAGGACGTCACCTAGGCCGCGTCTGACGCACCCCGCCTGACCGGCGACGCCTGGCACGGCTCCTCGCCGCGTTGTCGTCGGACGGCCGAGTACGCCCGGTACGAACCCGCCCCCTCCCCCGCGACGCACCGCGCCAGCCGCGGCCCGTCCAGCGGCGGCTGATGCGGTGCGTCGCGAGGCGGAGGATCAGCGTTGTGGATGGACCGGCCGTACGCGGCCGGGTCCGACAACGCGGCGAGGTACCGTGCCGGCCGCCGCCGGGCCGGGCGGGGCTTTGAAGACAGGCCCAGGGACCGGGGCCCGCGGCGGTCGGTGCGGCGCGGCGCGAGGCGCGAGGGTCCGGAGGGACGGGCGCGGGGCGGAGGTGCTCGGGCGCCCTTCGGGAACGCCGCCGCCGACTGCGCGCGCGGGAGGGGCGGCGCGGCCCCCGGTGGCGACCGGGCCCGGCCTCGGAGCCGTAAATCCGAAGAAGAACCCGAAGTCCCCTGCCCGCACGGCCGTCTGTCGCGGAGTGAGGAGTGCGCCGGCGGGCGGCGCTCAGCGCGGCGGCGCGGGCGTCGCGCCCCGCTTCGGCTCGTCGTCCGGGGCGCCGCCGATCCAGTCCTGCACGCGGCGGCGCGGGGCGGACCAGCGGCGGTCGCGGTGGTAGGCGCGCAGCGTCATCCGGGCGCGCGCCCGGTGGCGGCGGCGGTAGAGCCGCCGGGCCCACGGCGAGCCGGGCCGCGCCAGCCTCAGCGCGGCGACGATCGCCACCGGGGGCACCAGCGTGCCCACGAGCGCCATCCAGAGCTTCCCCTTGGACAGCGCGATCAGGACGAAGACGAAGCTGAGGCCGAGACTGAGCAACAGCGAGACCCGGTCCTGCCGTTCCTCCGGCGAGAGCGAGTCCACGCCGAGCGGCGAGAAGCCGCTCAGTACGAGGAGCGCAAGGGCGGCGGCGAGGACCACGACCTCCACGCTCCGCCGTCCCTGCTCGGTCCAGTACACGTCGTCCAGGTGCAGGATCAGGGCGAACTCGTCGAGGACCAGTCCGGCGCCCATGCCGAAGATCACCGCGCACACCGCCGCCCCGACGCCGTGTCTGTCGCTGCCGACCGCGCCGAAGCCGCCGATCACCATGAGCACGACGCCGGGCACCACGTGGTGGATGTGCATCCCGCCGGGCCGGACGTTGCGGAACGGCCCCTTCCCCGCCCGGATGAGCCGGGTGACCATCCTGGTGATCAGGAAGGTCAGTACGAAGGAGACCAGCGCGAGCAGCATGGGCACCTTGCCCGGCTCGACGAAGTTCTGGTGGAACCAGGAACCCATGCCGTCCGCCTCCGTTTTGGTGCTCTTTGTGCAGCTATGGGCAACCTATCGTCTGGCC
>NZ_JAAPBF010000422.1 GCF_022695985.1 Streptomyces sp. NP-1717
GCGGCAGGTTGCGCAGATTGGAGCGCGCCATCTGGACCATGCGGCCCACCCCTCCGTCCAGCACGATCTTCCCGGCGGAGAGCGCGAAGCCCTGCACCATGTCGGCGCTGATCTTCGGCGGGATGGACAGCGCGTTCGGGTCGGTGACCACGTCCACCAGGGCCGGACCCTTGTGCTTGAAGGCGTCCTTGAGCGCGCCCGCGAGCTGCTTGGGCTTCTCCACCCTGACCCCGAACGCCCCGGCGGCCCGGGCGACGGCGGCGAAGTCGGGGTTGCGGTTGGTGGTGCCGTACGACGGCAGACCGGCCACCAGCATCTCCAGCTCGACCATGCCGAGCGAGGAGTTGTTGAACAGGACGATCTTCACGGGGAGTTCGTACTGCACCAGGGTGAGGAAGTCACCCATCAGCATGGTGAACCCGCCGTCGCCCGACATCGACACGACCTGGCGTTCCCGGTCCACGAACTGCGCCCCGACGGCCTGCACCATGGCGTTGGCCATGGACCCGTGGCTGAACGAACCGATCACCCGGCGGCGGCCGTTGGGCGACAGATAGCGGGCGGCCCAGACGTTGCACATGCCGGTGTCGACGGTGAACACCGCGTCGTCGTCGGCCACTTCGTCCAGTACGGACGCGACGTACTCGGGGTGGATCGGGACGTGCTTGTCGACCTTGCGGGTGTACGCCTTGACGACGCCTTCGAGCGCGTCGGCGTGCTTCCTGAGCATCTTGTCCAGGAACCGGCGGTCGTTCTTCATCTGCACCCGGGGCGTCAGACAGCGCAGTGTCTCGCGGACGTCGCCCCAGACCGCGAGGTCCAGCTGGGAGCGGCGGCCGAGGCGTTCGGGCCGGACGTCGACCTGGACGATCTTCACATCGGTGCCGTCGGGCAGGAAGGCGTTGTACGGGAAGTCGGTGCCGAGCAGGATGAGCAGATCGCACTCGTGAGTGGCCTCGTACGCGGCGCCGTAACCGAGCAGTCCGCTCATACCGACGTCGAACTTGTTGTCGTACTGGATCCACTCCTTGCCGCGCAGGGCGTGGCCGATCGGGGACTTGATCCGCTCGGCGAACTCCATGACCTCGGCGTGCGCCCCGGCCGTGCCGCTGCCGCAGAACAGCGTGACGCGGTCCGCGTCGTCGATCATGTCGACCAGTTTGTCGATCTCCAGATCCCCGGGCCGTACCGACGGCCGGGACGTCACCAGGGCGTGCTCGATCGCCTTCGTCGGGGCCGGCCGCGAGGCGATGTCGCCGGGCAGCGTCACCACGCTGACACCGCCCCGGCCGACCGCGTGCTGGATGGCCGTCTGGAGCAGCCGCGGCATCTGCTCGGGGCTGGAGATCATCTCGTTGTAGTGGCTGCACTCCTCGAACAGCCGCTCGGGGTGCGTCTCCTGGAAGTACCCGAGGCCGATCTCCGCGGTGGGGATGTGCGAGGCGAGCGCCAGGACCGGGGCCATGGAGCGGTGCGCGTCGTACAGCCCGTTGATCAGGTGCAGATTGCCGGGCCCGCAGGAGCCGGCGCAGGCCGCGAGCTTGCCGGTGATCTGGGCCTCGGCGCCCGCCGCGAAGGCCGCCGCCTCCTCGTGCCTGACCTGCACCCAGTCGATGGCCGCGTTGCGCCGGATGGCGTCGACGACGGGGTTGAGGCTGTCGCCGACGACTCCGTACAGGCGCCGCACGCCCGCGCGGGCGAGGATGTCGACGAACTGCTCCGCCACGTTCTGCCTGGCCATGGAAGCACCCTTCTGCTGTCCGGGGAGCCGGGCCGACGGGACGCGGCGCGGGGTCCCCTCCGGTACCCGCTGTCCATCAACCCATGCCCCGGGCGGTTACGCCTCCCAGACCGCCACGGCCGTACGGTCGTCGGCGTAACCCTTCACCCGCAGCCGGACGTCCGACAGGTAGGCGGCGAGCCCCGGCGGCTCGGCGGAGGTCCAGCGCGCGGCCAGCTCGTCACCCAGGGCCGGTTCGCCGCGCAGCGGCTCGGCGAGCCCGACGCTGGCCAGCAGCAGTGTGTCGCCCGGCCGGGCCACCGAGGCCCGGAAGCGGAACGGCTCCGGCGGCGGTGGAACGGGATCCTCGACGACCGGTCCCGGTGGCTTGGTGATCTCCAGATCCATCGTGAGGCGGTCGCCGTCGGGGGTCTGCTCGGAAGGGGCGTCGGACCGGGCCGAGCCGAAACCGAGGACGGGTTCGCCCCTGACGTCGGCCGGTTCGGGGAGCAGCGGCTCCAGGTCCTGCCAGGCGCCGTCCCTGAGCCGGAAGAGCCCGCCGCCGCCGACTCCGAAGAAGACGCGGGTACGGCACTGGGGGTCGGCGGAGAGCAGCAGACAGCGCAGGCTCGCGGTGTAGTCCTCCGGGTCGCGGCCCAACTCGGCCGCGCGGGCGCGCAGCTTGCCGTACGTGCGGTCGGTGAGCCGGTGCAGACCGGACTTCAGGTCGCCCCGGCGGCCGGCCCTTATGTCCTCGGAGAGCCGGCTGTGGCTGCGGCC
>NZ_JAAPBF010000423.1 GCF_022695985.1 Streptomyces sp. NP-1717
CGTCGTGCGTGTCGGGCCGTCAGCCGTTGCGCTTCCAGCGCGGCTTGTCGTCGCGGCGGCCGAACGAGCCCGTGCTCGTGCCCGTGCCGGTCGTGCCTCCGCGGTGGTCGTCGCGGCGGCCCGAGGGGCGATCGTGGCCACCGGAGCGGAAGCCGCCCGAGGGGCGGTCGTCGCGGCGGTCGCGGTTGAACGGGCGGTCACCGGTCGGACGGTGCTCGCGGCGCTCGAACGGGCGGGCGCCGTCGCGGCGGTCGTCGCGGCGGTCGCGGTTGAAGCCGCCTTCCTTCCGGTCATCGCGGCGGAAGCCGCCACCGGCCGGACGGTCGTCACGACGCTGGAAACCGCCACTCGCGGGCCTGTCGTCACGACGCTGGAAGCCACCGCGGTCGCGGTCGTTGCGATCGCGGTTGAAGCCGCCCCGCTCGCCACCGCGGTCGTCACGGCGCTGGAATCCGCCGCGGTCACCGCTGCCGCCGTCGCGCGGGGTGTAGCCCCGGGCGCCACCGCGGCCGCTGCGCTCACCACGGTCGTCCCTGCGGTCGTCGCGGCGACCGTAGTTGCCACGCTCGTCGCGGGTCGCCTGCGCCGGTACGGACGCGGCAGCCGTCGCGGCCTCGATGGCGGCCACGGCCTCGGCCGTGACCTCCGCCACCGCCGCTTCCGGGTCGTCCCCACGCTCGCGCGCGGCGCGGGCGACGAGACGGTCGGCCTCTTCGCGCAGCTCGCCGGCGCGGCGCTGGAGGCGCTCCAGCTCCTTGGTCAGGTCGGCGACCTCGCGCTCCGCCTGCTTGGCGGAGTTGTTCGCGGAGTCGGCCTGCACCTCGGTCAGCGAACGGGCGCCGGTGATCTCGGCGACCTCCGGCTCGAAGGCGCCGGCACCGGCGACCATGTGACGCGCGGCGTCGACGCCCGCGTCCTCCATCAGCCGGAAGATCTGGCGGCGCTGGTGCGGCAGGGCCAGGGAGACGACGACGCCGGACTTGCCCGCGCGCGCCGTACGGCCCGAACGGTGCAGGTAGTCCTTGTGGTCACCGGCCGGGTCCACGTTCAGGACCAGGTCGATGCCGTCGACGTGGATACCGCGGGCGGCCACGTCGGTCGCGACCAGCGCGTTGACGTGACCTTCCTTGAAGTCCGCCAGCGTCCGGGTGCGCGCGCCCTGCGTCATGCCGCCGTGCAGCGCGTCCGCCTTCACACCCGAGTCGCGCAGCTGCTCGGCGATACGGTCGGCGCCGAGCTGCGTACGGACGAAGATGATCGTGCGGCCCTTGCGCGCCGCGATCGCGGCCGTGACCGGCGCCTTGTCCTTGGGCTTCACGACGAGCACGTGGTGGCTCATGGTCGTGACGTTGCCCTGCGCGCTGTCGACCTCGTGGTGCACGGGGTTCTTCAGGTAGCGCTTGACCAGCGTGCTGATCTCGTTCTCCATCGTGGCGGAGAAGAGCATGCGCTGGCCGCCGGCCGGCACCTGGTCGAGCAGTTCGGTGACCTCGGGCAGGAAGCCCAGGTCGGACATCTGGTCGGCCTCGTCGAGGATCGCGATCCGGACGTTCTCCAGGGAGCAGGCGCCGCGGTTGATGATGTCGCGCAGCCGGCCGGGGGTGGCGACGAGGACGTCGACGCCGCGCTCCAGCGCGTAGATCTGGTTGCCCATCGACGTACCGCCGCAGACGACCTTCATCTTCAGGCCGAGGACGTCGCCGTACGGCTGGAGGGCGTCGGCGACCTGCATCGCCAGCTCGCGGGTCGGGGTCAGGATGACGCCGCGGGGCTTCTTCTTCTCGGTGTGGCCCTCGGCGAGGGTGGCCAGCAGCGGCAGACCGAAGGAGAGGGTCTTGCCGGAGCCGGTGCGGCCGCGGCCCAGGATGTCCTTGCCGGCCAGGGCGTCCGGGATGGTCGCGGCCTGGATCGGGAAGGGCGCGACGACGCCGTTCTGGGCGAGCTTGCGGACGATGCCCTCGGGCAACCCCAGGTCGCCGAAGGTGATTTCGGGGGTCTTGGGGGCCTCGGCGGCCTCGACCGTCTCCGCCACGACGTTCTCGACGCTCGTGATCGAGTCGTCGGAGTCGTTCTCGGGCATGACGGCGTGGTCAGTACTGGAAATGGACATGCGAAATGCGAAACCTTCCGGAGTCTCGGCACGCGCCCAAACTCCGTGATTCGCAATTCGACCGCCTCAATGCGGTCAGCCACGGCAAGGGAGAGAACGCGCCACGCGGCGCTCTTCTGTGTCGGCGCCGGGCAATGATCAAACGATCTACTACCATACGCACCCCTCCCCCTCCCTGGCAAACCGCCTCCGTACGATCCGCGTCACACCGGCCCCAACTGCGGCGACGTCACGGGCTGCTTCCGCATCCCGGCCCCGTCGCCCGGGGACAGCGCGCTCGCCCGTACGTCCGCCATGGGCGAGGCCGACGGCGGCTCCGGCGGGCCGCTCGGCTCGGGCGGTGCCGGGGGCTCCGGGTCCGGGTCGGGCGCGGGCGGCT
>NZ_JAAPBF010000424.1 GCF_022695985.1 Streptomyces sp. NP-1717
TGATCACCGCGACCGGTCACAGATAGCGGCGGATCGGGACCACGGCCGCCTCCTGGGCCCGCCGCACCAGCGAGCGCCGCTTCCAGCGGCGCGGACAGATCGGCTCGCTCAGCGTCAGGTCCTCCTCGAAGTGCTCGTCCAGCGTGGCCGTGAAGGCCGGGTCGAGCACGGCGAGCATGACCTCCTCGTCGTGGTCCAGCGAACGCCGGTTGAAGTTGGTGGACCCGATCAGCGAGGCGATCGCGTCGACGGTGATGATCTTCGCGTGCATCATCGTCGGCTGGTACTGGTGGATCTTCACGCCGCACTCGGTCAACTGCTCGTAGTACCGCTGGCCGGCCAGCAGACAGACCCGCTTGTCCGTGTGCGGCCCCGGCAGCAAGATCTCCACCGAGACCCCGCGCCGGGCCGTCGCGCACAGCAGGTCGATGAAGTACTCGTCCGGCGCAAAGTACGCCGTGGCCAGCCGGACGCGCTCCTCCGCCGACTCCAGCATCACCCGGATCAGGGTCTGCATGTCCTGCCAGCCGAAGCTGGCCGACCCGCGAACCACCTGCACGATCGCGTCGCCGTACGTCTCCGGCGCGACGAACCGGTCCCGCTCGTCGAACATCTCGTCGTGGCACTCCGCCCAGTTCTGGGTGAACGCGGCGGCGATCCCGTCCACCGCGGCCCCCCGGACCCGTACGTGCGTGTCGCGCCACTCGTTCTCGTTCCGCGCGTCGCCGCACCACTCCTCGGCGATGCCCACACCGCCCGTGAACGCGGTCGTCTCGTCCACGACGAGCACCTTGCGGTGGCAGCGGTGGTTCTGCTTCAGCGGCGAGAGATACAGCGGCTTGCGGAACCAGGCCACCTGCACCCCGGCCCGCTCCATCGCCGCGAGCTGGTCCTTCTCGATCAGCCGGCTGCCGAACCCGTCGAGCAGCAGCCGCACCCGGACCCCGGCGCGGGCCCGCTCGCTCAGCGCCCGCGCGAACTCGTGGGCGATGTCACCGCGCCAGTAGACGAACGTCATCATGTCGACGGTGTGCTCGGCGCCACGGATGCTCTCCAGCATCGACGTGAAGATCTCGTCGCCGTTCCGCAGGGGGACGAGCGTGTTGCCCTCGGTCATGGCGATACCGATCAGCCGCTCCAGGCGCCGTCGTATGCGCTGGATCTTCTCGGTCGTCATGGACTCCGGTGTCGTCGCTTCGCCGATCCGCGCGGCGGGCAGGACAGCTCTGTGCGGCGGGCAGGACAAGGGGGCACCCCTTTCACGTTGGGCCGGTACGTGTCCCGGATTCCCCCGCCGCGCCCCGGCAAGCCGAGTTCCACGACACATGTTCAGGTACGGAGCCCCTCGGCCGCCCCGAGGAACTTCTCGATCAGACCCACGTCCTTCACACCCCGGCTGCTCTCCACCCCGCTCGACACGTCGACGCCCCACGGCCGCAGCGCCGTCACGGCCTCCACCACGTTGTCCGGCGAGAGACCGCCCGACAGCACCCACGCCCCCGCCGGCTGCTCCGGCAGCGAGTCCGGGGACCAGCGTTCGCCGGAGCCGGGCCGCGGCGAGTCGATGATGAGCATGTCCTCGCCGTACGCGCCCGCCGTCAGCGGGTCGCCCGACTCCGGGGAGGTGGCGCGGATGAGGCGGTACCCGTCGGCGCGCAGCGCGGCGAACGCCTCGGGCGGCTCCCCGCCGTGCAGCTGGACGGTGTCCGCGCCCGCCTCGGCCGCCGCCCTGCGCACCTCCTCCAGGGACTCGCCGCGGAAGACCGCGACCTTGGCGACACCGGGCGGTACCAGCGCGGCCAGTGGGCGGGCCTCGGCGGGGGACAGCCGGCGCGGGCTCGTCGTCAGGATGAACCCGACCGCGGAGGCCCCTCCGGCCACGGCTGCCTCGACCTCGGCGGGCTTCCGCAGACCGCAGACCTTGACGTACAAGTGGTGCAACAGGAGCTCCTCGCTCGATGGACTCGGTTCGAGAGTACGAAGAAAGCGAGACGTACGTGCCGCACACCGCCGCGCTGACCGCCCCCGGTGCGCCTTTCGAGGTCGTACGCGCCGAGAACGGCTCGCTCATGTACGCGGACGGGCCGCGCACCCTGCGGGAGTTCGTGGAGACGACGTGGGCGTACGGGGAGCGGCCCTTCCTCGTCGGCGGCGGCGGGGCCGTCCTGCGCAGTTACGGTGAGTTCTTCGCCGCCGCGACCGCGCTGGCCAACCGCTTCGTGGACACCCACGGCCTGCGGCCGGGCGACCGCGCGGCCCTCCTGATGGGCGACCGCCCCGACTGGCAGACCGCCTTCTGGGCGACGCAGCTCGCCGGGCTGGTCGCCGTACCGCTGGACGCCGCGTGGAGCGGGGCCGAGGCGGTGCGCGTACTGGACCACTGCGCGCCCCGCGTGCTGCTC
>NZ_JAAPBF010000425.1 GCF_022695985.1 Streptomyces sp. NP-1717
TCTTCCGCAGCCTCGTCCGGACACGACGCACCACAGCGGCGGTAGCGGCGCAGCAGCCTTCCCGTCTGCTCGCCGAGCTTGCCGGACTGGACGACGGAAAGCGCGCCGAGCGGATGCTCTCGCTGGTGGCCGGCGAGGTGGCGGACGTCCTCGGGCACGCCAACGGGTACGGCATCGAACACAGCCGTCCGTTCTCGGAGTTGGGGTTCGACTCCCTCACGGCCGTACAACTGCGCAACCGTCTGGGAGCACTTGTCGAGCAGCCGCTTCCGGCGACTCTCGTTTTCGACTACCCCACCCCGCTCGCACTCGCCGAGTACCTCCGATCGCGGATCACGACCCGAAGCGCTTCTGCCGGAGGGCTGGTCACCGTCGACGACCTCAACCGTCTCGACGCCGCACTTTCCGCCAGGCCGGCGGACGACTCGGAACGCGTCGCCATCGTGGAGCGTCTCGAAGCGCTCCTGTCGACCCTCTCGGTGTCCGGCGCACGGTCGCGCGAAAGCAGCGAGGACGTACTCGATTCGCTCCGCGAAGCCAGCAATGAGGAGCTCTTTAGCTTCGTGGACAAGGATCTCGGACTCTGAGCCCAATCGGCTCTCCGGGACGCGGTCAAAGGTCAGCAATCCATTCGGGTAAGGCAATGGGAGCAGTACAAATGGCGGACGAAGGCAAGCTTCGGGATTACCTCACGCGCGTCATTGCCGAGTTGCACCAGACCCGGCAGAGGCTGCACGACGCCGAGTCCCAGGAGCACGAGCCGATCGCGATCGTCGGGATGGCGTGCCGCTTCCCGGGTGGAGTGCGCTCGCCGGAGGACCTTTGGCGGCTCGTCGCGGACGGGCGTGACGCGGTCGGTGGCTTCCCCACCGACCGCGGGTGGGACATCGGGTCCCTCTACCATCCGGACCCGGATCACCCCGGGACGTCGTACGTGCGCGAGGGCGGATTCCTCGACCACGCCGCGGACTTCGATCCCGACCTGTTCCACATGAGTCCGCGGGAGACGCTGGCGACGGACCCGCAGCAGCGGCTTTTGCTGGAGACGGCGTGGGAGGCCTTCGAGCGGGCGGGGATCAACCCGCAGTCGCTGCACGGCAGCCGTACCGGTGTGTTCACGGGCGTGATGTACAACGACTACTCCTCCCGCCTGATGCATCAGGTCCCGGCCGGCTTCGAGGGACATGTCGGGAACGGGAGCGCCGGCAGCATCGCGTCCGGCCGGGTGTCGTACGCGTTCGGGCTCGAAGGCCCCGCCATCACTGTCGACACGGCGTGCTCGTCTTCATTGGTCTCGCTGCACCTGGCCGCGCACGCGCTGCGGCAGGGTGAGTGCACACTCGCGCTCGCGGGCGGTGTGACGGTGATGGCCACTCCCGGCACGTTCGTGGAGTTCAGCCGGCAGCGCGGGCTTGCGCCGGACGGCCGGTGCAAGCCGTTCGCGGCGGGTGCGGACGGCACCGGCTGGGCCGAGGGTGTCGGACTGCTGCTCGTGGAGCGGCTGTCGGACGCCCAACGCAACGGGCACCAGGTGCTTGCTGTCCTGCGGGGTTCGGCGGTCAACCAGGACGGCGCCTCCAACGGCCTCACCGCGCCCAACGGCCCCTCGCAGCAGCGCGTCATCCGTCAGGCGCTCACGAACGCCGGGCTCACGCCCGCCGACATCGACGCGGTCGAAGCACACGGCACCGGCACCGCTCTCGGTGACCCGATCGAAGCACAGGCGCTGCTGGCGACGTACGGTGAGGGCCGGTCGCAGGACGCTCCGCTGTGGCTGGGGTCGCTGAAGTCGAACATCGGGCACACGCAGGCAGCAGCCGGTGTCGCGGGCATCATCAAGATGGTCATGGCGATGCGGGAGGGTGTACTCCCGCAGACGCTGCACGTGGACGAGCCGTCATCTCACATCGACTGGTCGAGCGGAACCGTCCGTCTGCTGACGGAGCAGCAGGAGTGGTCGCACCCTGAACGGCCGCTCCGGGCTGCCATCTCTTCCTTCGGGCTGAGTGGCACGAACGCGCATGTGGTTCTTGAGCAGGCGCCGGCCGTTGAACCCGTCGAGTCGGAGGCCGGTGGGGCGGGGTCCGGTGTGGTGGTGTGGCCGGTGTCCGGTCATACGGCCGAGGCTCTGGCCGCGCAGGCATCGCGGTTGCATGCGTGGCTGGAGGACAACCCCGACGCTGATCTTCCAGCCGTCGCGGGCGCGTTGACGGGGACGCGTGCGACTCTTGATCACCGTGCCGTCGCCTTCGGCACCGAGCGCGGGCAGTTGATGGACGCGCTGGCCGCTGTTGCGGCGGGGAACTCGACTGCGCAGGGTGTGGTGGGTCGGTATCGGGCGGGGAAGCTCGCCGTGCTCTTCACCGGCCAGGGCTCCCAGTACGCGGGT
>NZ_JAAPBF010000426.1 GCF_022695985.1 Streptomyces sp. NP-1717
CGCCGGGGTGATCGTGAGCGCGTCGTGCGCCAGCCCCGCCACTTCGGGGTCCCCGGTCCCCAGCGACAGGACCGTGGCTCCCGCCCTGCGCGCGTGGTGCACCCGCTCCAGCAGGCCGCCGTCCGGCCGCTCCGGCGCCACCAGCAGCAGTGTCTCGCCGCGTCCCGCACCCTCCAGCCTGCCCAGCCCGACGGCCAGATGGGCGGGGTCGGCGGGCCGCACACGGTGCCGTACGAGCAGCGGAGCCAGCTCCGGGCGGCCGGACCACGCCGCCTCGTCCACCAGATGCGCGGCCAGGTGCCACGGCTCGTACGCCCGCGTCCCCACCAGCAGCAGCCCGCCCCCGTGCGGCACGACGGAGGACCGCAGGGACGCGGCGAACCGGCGGGTCGCCGCCGGCCACTGCGTACCGGCCAGGACCTCACGGAGCAGGGCGACGCGTACGGCATCCATGGGCCCGGATCCTGCCGCAGCACAACGCCCCGCGCCGGGAGTCGGCGCCGCATCACCCGAACGGGGCACTCCGGCTGTGCGGGTGCGGTGAGGGCCGCCCGGGAGGTGCCCGGACCGGCAAGTAATGTCGGGGCCATGACCTCAACCGACAGTGGCAGCACGCCGAAGCCTCCCGCCAAGGACCCGTGGGAGCTTCCCGACGTCTCGGATCTGACCGTCGGTGTTCTCGGCGGCACCGGCGACCAGGGACGCGGGCTCGCCTACCGGCTGGCACGGGCCGGGCAGAAAGTGATCATCGGCTCTCGCGCCGCCGAGCGCGCCGAGTCGGCGGCGGCCGAACTCGGCCTCGGCGTCGAGGGCGCCGACAACGCCGGGTGCGCGCGCCGCAGCGACATCGTCGTCATCGCCGTGCCCTGGGAGGGCCACGCCAAGACGCTGGAGTCGCTCAGGGACGAACTCGCGGGCAAGCTCGTCGTCGACTGCGTCAACCCGCTCGGCTTCGACAAGAAGGGTGCCTACGCGCTGAAGCCGGAGGAGGGCAGCGCCGCCGAACAGGCCGCCGCCCTGCTGCCCGCCTCACGCGTGACCGCCGCCTTCCACCACCTGTCCGCCGTGCTGCTCCAGGACCCCGCCGTCGAGCAGATCGACACCGATGTGATGGTGCTCGGCGAGGTACGGGCCGACACCGACATCGTGCAGGCGCTGGCGGCCCGTATCCCCGGTATGCGCGGGGTGTTCGCGGGCCGGCTGCGCAACGCGCACCAGGTGGAGTCGCTGGTGGCGAACCTGATCTCGGTCAACCGCCGCTACAAGGCGCACGCGGGCCTGCGCGTGACCGACGTCTGACGGTCTGCCGCGTCCCGCCTCCGCCGGGGACGGACCTGGGCGCGGGCGGGCATGGGGGTGGGGGACACTGGACGGGCGCCGTCCACACGTCCCTCACGCCCCCGACAGGAGCCGACCCCATGCCCCGCCTCGCTCTCTACGCCCTCGTCGTCTGCCTCCTGGCCACCACGGCGGCCGTGGTGGCCTTCGTACGGGGGGAGATCTGGCTCGGCGTCGTGTGGGTGCTGCTGGCCGGGCTGTCGTCGAACATGACGTGGTACTACCAGCGCCGGGCGAAGGAGGCTGGCCGGGCGGGCACCGGCCCGGGCACTAGCTGACGAACGACTGGCACAGCTCGTCGCGCGACTTCCAGAAGCGGTAGAAGTTCTGGCCGCAGTACGTCTCCAGGTCGGAGATACCGAGGCCGCTCAGGATCGCGTCGATCCCGTCGAAGAACGCGATGTTCACCTCGGGGATGAACAGGATGCCGAAGACCGCGAGCAGTCCGAACGGCGCGAACGGCTCCACCTGCGCGCGGAACTTGCGCGACAGCCACGGCTCGATCACGCCGTAGCCGTCAAGTCCGGGCACCGGCAGGAAGTTGAGGATCGCCGCCGTCACCTGGAGCAGCGCGAGGAACGCGAGCGCGAAGCGGAAGATCATCGGTACGCCGTCGAGCATGTCCAGCCAGAACGGGGCCGTACAGACGACCGCGAAGAGGACGTTCGTCAACGGGCCCGCCGCCGAGATCAGACTGTGCCGCCACCGGCCCCGGATACGGCTGCGCTCGATGAAGACGGCGCCACCCGGCAGACCGATGCCGCCCATGATGACGAAGATCACGGGGAGCACGATGCTCAGCAACGCATGCGTGTACTTGAGGGGATTGAGCGTCAGATAACCCTTGGCGCCGATGGAGATGTCGCCGCTGTGCAGGGCGGTGCGCGCGTGCGCGTACTCGTGCAGACAGAGCGAGACCACCCACGCCGAGGTGACGAAGAGGAAGACGGCGATACGCGCGTCCGCCGCGAAGTCCGTCCACACCGCCCACCCCGTGACCGCCATGACGGCGGCGATCCCGAGGAAGACGGGAGAGA
>NZ_JAAPBF010000427.1 GCF_022695985.1 Streptomyces sp. NP-1717
GGCGAGCAGTGCCGCCCAGCCGCGCCAGCCGCCCTCGACGCGGTCTCCGACGCCGGCGGTGAGCGAGTCCCCGAGCGCCGCGTACCGCAGTGGCCTCGGTACGGAGGGCTCCACGGCGGGAGCGCCTCCGGGCGGCGCCCCGACTCTCGCGTACGCGGTCATCTCGCGCCTCCGGCGGGAGGACGCGCCGGCGACACCGGGAGAGGCGGCACGGAAGTGACGGGCGCCCTCATGACGGGCGGCACCACGACGGGCGCCACCTCCCGCAGAGGCCCCGCCGGCGCCCCGTGCGCCGCCAGGAACGCCGCCACCGCCCGGTCCCAGCCGAAGAGTTCGGCCCGCGCCCGCGCGGCGGCCCGCCGGGCGGCCTCCGGGCGGTCGAGGAGTTCCCGTACGGCGTCGGCGTAGGCCCCGGGTGTGTCCGTCGCCGTGCCGCCCGCCGCGCCCAGGATCTCCGGGAGGGCCGACGACGCGCTGGCGACGACCGGGGTGCCGCAGGCGAGTGCTTCCAGCGCCGACAGGCCGAACGTCTCGGCCGGACCGGGGGCCAGGCAGATGTCCGCGGCGGCCTGGAGGTCCGCCAGTTCCTCCCGGTCGCCCACATGCCCGAGGAAGACCACGGGCAGCCGCCGTTCGCGCGCCCGGCGCGCGAGCGCGCCCGCCAGCGGGCCGTCCCCGGCGACGACCAGCGCCGCCTTCACTCCCCGGGCGCGCAGCGCGGCGAGGGCGTCGAGCGCGGCGGCCGGGCGCTTCTCCACGGAGAGCCGCGAGCAGAGCAACAGCAGGACGTCGGCCCCGCGCGCGTACCTGGCGCGCAGCGCCTCGCGGCGCCGGTCCGGCCGGCAGCGCAGGAGGTCGACGCCCAGCGGCGCCCGCACCACGTTCCGCGCGCCGATGCGGACGAACTCGCGCTCGGCCCACTCGGTGGTGCACACGATCCGCGAGTACGACCACGCGCTGCGCCGGTTGAGCCGGTCCGCGGCACGTCCGGCCGCCACGGCCGGTACGCCCCAGGTGCGCAGCACCCCGTCGGCGGTCTCGTGCGACACCATGACGGCGGGGACGCGGTGGCGCCGCGCCCACTCCCCCGTCCACCGCAGGGTGGTGCGGTCGGAGACCTCCAGGCGGTCGGGGGCGAGGCTCTCCAGGAGGGCGCCGAGGCGTCGGCGGTCGGTGAGCACCCGGTAGCCGCCGGTGCCGGGCAGCACCGCCCCGGGCAGGGTGATCACCCGCCCCTGTGAGGTGTGTTCGTCGCCCGGCCGCTCGCCGGGGACGACCAGGACCGGTTCGTGCCCGGCGGCCAGATAGCCCGAACCGAGCTCCTGGAGGGCGGTCCGCAGGCCGCCGGAGGCCGGGGTGACGAAGTTGGCCAGCCGCACGATCCGTACGCCGCGCGAGGCGCCACCCGCGGCGCTCACGCGACCACGGCCGTGCGTTCGCCGAGCACTTCGGCGTAGTGGTCGAGCAGTTGGTCGCCCACGGCGGCCCATGTCCTGCCCTCGACCGTGGCGCGTGCCGCCCTTCCGTAGGAGGCTCGCAGTTCCGGGGCGGCCTGGAGGTCCCGTACGGCGGCGGCGACGGCCCGCGCGTCGTGGGGAGGCACCAGCAGTCCGGTGCGGCCGTGGTCGACGAGGTCGAGCGGTCCGCCGGCCGCCGGGGCGACCACGGGTGTGCCGCTGGCCATGGCCTCCTGGACGGTCTGGCAGAACGTTTCGTACGGCCCGGTGTGCGCGAAGATGTCGAACGAGGCGAAGATCCGCGCCAGTTCGTCCCCGGTCCGGCGGCCGAGGAACACGGCGCCGGGGAGTGTCGCGCGCAGGGACGGCTCGCTCGGCCCGTCGCCGACGACCACGACCCGCACGCCGGGCAGCGCGCAGACCCCGGAGAGGAGTTCGACGTGCTTCTCGGGCGCCAGCCTGCCGACGTATCCGACGATCAGTTCACCGTTGGGCGCGAGGGAGCGGCGCAGTCGTTCGTCACGCAGTTCGGGACGGAACCTGACCGTGTCCACGCCGCGCGGCCAGAGCCTGACGCGCGGGACGCGGTGTTCTTCGAGGTCCTTCAGGGCGGCGCTGGACGGCGCCAGCGTGCGGTCCGCCGCGCTGTGCACGGCGCGCAGCCGCCGCCAGGCCGCCGCCTCGCCCGCACCCATGTAGGTGCGGGCGTAGCCGGCGAGGTCGGTCTGGTAGACGGCGACGGCGGGTATGCCCAGCCGTGCGGCCGCCGCCATGCCGCGTACGCCGAGGACGAACGGCCCGGCGAGGTGCACGAGGTCGGCCCGGTGCGCCGCGAGGGTCGCGGCGACCCGACGGCTGGGCAGGGCGACGCGTACCTGGGGGTAGCCGGGCAGCGGCAGGGAGGGGA
>NZ_JAAPBF010000428.1 GCF_022695985.1 Streptomyces sp. NP-1717
GCGGCGCCTTCGCCGTCGTCGGCGCGGGATCGCTGTTCATGCTGCTCACGACCGCCGGCCGGAGCTTCGACGGGCCGCTGCGCCGTACCGCGCTGCTCGCCCCGCACGGCTGGGAGGACCCGAGCGGTGGCCCGAACGGGTTCCAGATCAACAAGACGGCGGCGGCCGTGGGGGTCAGGGCGGCCGACACCGCCGGGGACCGGTGGCGGCTCGTCGTCAGCGGCCCGGCCGGGGACGTACGGCTCTCGCGCGCGCAGCTCCTCGCGATGACCCAGCACACCTCCGAGCTGCCGATCGCCTGTGTGGAGGGCTGGTCGACGTCGAACCAGTCCTGGCGCGGCGTACGCCTGCGGGACCTCGCGGCGCTGGCCGGGTATCCGGCCGACGCGCCCGGTGTGTTCGTGGAGTCGCTCCAGCCCCGGGGCAGTTTCCGCTCGGGCGCGCTGCGCGAGAACCAGGTGCGCGACGGGCGTTCGCTGCTGGCGCTCCGGGTCAACGGCGCGGACCTGTCGCTCGATCACGGATTCCCGGCGCGGATCATCGTCCCGGCCGCGCCCGGGGTGCTGAACACCAAGTGGGTCACCAGGCTGACGTTCGGAGCGCTGTGATGAATCGCCGGAACGGTGCGGGACGCGTACTCAGGCGCCGCGCTCTCAAGCACCGCGTTCTCAAGCACCGCGTTCTCAAGTACCGCTCCCTGCTGGGCAGTCCGTTCCAGATCGTGCTGCTGCTCGCCACCCTCGCGTTCGCCGGATACGTGGGAGTACGCCTGCTGGTGGGCGAGACGTTCCTGATCGTGGTCTGGTTCGTCGGCGCGGCGCTCGTGCACGACCTCGTCCTGGTGCCGCTCTACACGGCGGCCGACCGTGGGGTGGCCGCCGCGCTGGGACCACGGCGCCGGCTCGTCAACTACGTACGCGTACCGGCCTTCCTGTCCGGGCTGCTCCTGCTGGTGTGGTTCCCGATGATCACGGGGCGGGTGAGGCGCTACGAGCCGTACGCCGCCCTGTCGTCCGACGGGTCCCTGGCGCGCTGGCTGCTGGTCACGGCCGCGCTGTTCGCGTGCTCGGCACTCTGTCTGGTGACCCGGGCGGTGCTGCGGCGCAGGGCGACGAAGGGGCGGCCCGCCGCCTCCCACTGATCGACGGGGTACCAGCCGAGGGCCCGGCCGTACCGGAGCAGCGCCGGGGTGCCGAGCCGGGCCCACGGGAAGGGCGAACCGGTCGCCCCCGGCGGTGGGTGGCGCCCGTCGTCCACCCGTACGCGTACCCGCTCGTCGATGTCCACGGGCGCGGTCTCGGCGATGATCAGCCCGCCGTGCGCCAGCAGCCCGCCGACCCGGCGGAGCAGTCCGGCCGGGTCCCCGCCGATGCCGATGTTGCCGTCCATGAGCAGGACGGTGCCCCAACGGCCCTCGCCGGGAAGGGGATCGAAGACGGAGCGGCGCAGGGCGGTGCCGCCGAGCCGCAGCGTACGTTCGACGGCGGCCTCGCTGACATCGACGCCGAGCGCCCGCCGGCCCCGGGCCGCGAGCGCGGCGACGAGGCGGCCGGGGCCGCAGCCGATGTCCAGGACCGCGCCCTCGCAGCGGTGCAGGGCCGAGAGGTCGGCGGCGTCGGCGCGGGCGCACCAGCGCTCGACGTCGAGGGGCAGCAGCCACCCGTCCGTACGGCGCAGGAAGAGCGGGCCGCGCCCGGCGCGGAGTGCGTCGGCGTACGGGTCGGTGCTCCAGGCGGCGGTTTCTGTGCCGGTGGATTCGGGTTCGGTTTCGGTGCCGGTGTCCGTGGTGCTCACCGGGCGCCCACCGGGGTGAGCCTGCGCAGCGTGGCCGCGAACCGCCCGTGCGGGGCGGCCGACGCGACGTACTCGGCGTCTGCCGCCGAGTCCACGTCGCGCAGCGGCGGCAGATCGCGCACGGTGAGCCCGGCGTCCACGAGACGGCGGCGCTGTACGGCGCCGGTCCCGGGTACGGACATGGGCACCCCGCGAATGAGGTCCGGCGGGGCGGACTCGGGCGCGGCGAGGCCCAGCGCCCAGAAGCCGCCGTCGTCGGCGGGGCCGAACCAGGCGTCGCAGCCGTCCCAGCCGGCCGGGCCGAGCGCGGGGGCCAGCAGGGCGGCGGTGATCTGCGGGGTGTCCATGCCGACGAGGAGCGTCGGCCCCGTACAGCTTTCGAACGCGGCGGCCAGCCGCTCGTCGAGCCCGCCCGCGCACTGCGGCACCACGTCGAAGCCGGGCGGCAGCCAGGGGCCGGGGCGCCCTTCGAGGACCAGGACGCGGCGCCGGGCGGGGAGGGCGCGG
>NZ_JAAPBF010000429.1 GCF_022695985.1 Streptomyces sp. NP-1717
GACACCGAGATCGCGGCGGTCACCCGGCTCGCCGTACGGCGCGGCAGGATCGAGGCGCTGCGCGGCGTCGACCTCACCGTCACCCCCGGCGAGACCGTCGCGCTCATGGGCCGTAACGGCGCAGGCAAGTCCACGCTGCTCGCCACCCTCGTCGGCATGGTGGAGCCCTCGTCCGGGTCGGTCACCGTCGGCGGGCGCGCCCCGCACCGTACGCATCCGCGCGAGCTGATCCGGCAGGTCGGGCTCGTCCCGCAGGAGCCGCGCGACCTGCTGTACGCGGACACGGTCGCCGCCGAGTGCGCGGCGGCGGACGCCGACGCGGGCGCGCCGCCCGGCAGTTGCCGTGCGCTGGTCGACGAACTCCTGCCGGACGTGCCCGAGGCGACGCACCCGCGTGACCTTTCGGAGGGGCAGCGGCTGGCGCTGGCGCTGGCGATCGTACTGACGGGCCGGCCCCCGCTGCTGCTCCTGGACGAGCCGACGCGCGGCCTGGACTACGCGGCGAAGGCCCGCCTCGTGGACGTCCTGCGCGCTCTCGCGGCCGAGGGCCACGCGATCGTCCTGGCCACCCATGATGTGGAACTGGCCGCCGAACTCGCCCGCCGGGTGGTGATCCTGGCCGACGGCGAGGTCGTCGCCGACGGTCCGACATCCCAAGTGGTGGTCTCCTCACCGGCCTTCGCGCCGCAGGTCGCGAAGATCATGGCGCCGCGGGAGTGGCTGACGGTGACTCAGGTGAGCCGGGCACTGGCAGCACTGGCAACTGACGCGACCGGCGGCGCGGGTACGGCGGACGCGGCGGATGCCACCGGGGCGACCGGCGCCGGGCGGGATCCGGCATGAGCGCCACGCCCGACCCCCAGGCCCGCGCCGTACGGCTCGGCCCCCGCTCCGTCGCCGCGCTCGCCCTCGTCAGCGCGATCGGTGTGATCGCCTTCGGATGGCCGCTGCTCGCCGACTCCGCCTCCGGGCTCGCCCACTCGCAGGACGCGCCCTGGCTGTTCGCGGTGCTGCTCCCGCTCCTGGTCGCCGTCGTCGTCGCGACGATCGCCGACTCCGGCCTGGACGCCAAGGCGGTCGCCATGCTGGGCGTCCTGGCCGCCGTCGGCGCCGCGATGCGCCCGCTGGGCGCGGGGACGGCCGGCCTGGAGCCGATGTTCTTCCTGATGGTGCTGAGCGGCCGGGTGCTGGGCCCCGGGTTCGGTTTCGTCCTCGGCGCGGTCACGATGTTCGCCTCCGCGCTGCTGACCGGCGGCGTCGGCCCGTGGATGCCGTTCCAGATGCTGTCGATGGGCTGGTTCACCATGGGCGCGGGGCTGCTGCCGGGCCCGGACCGGCTGCGCGGACGCGGGGAGTCGCTGATGCTCGCGGCGTACGGGGCCCTGGCCGCCTTCGCGTACGGCACGATCATGAATCTCCAGGGGTGGACCTATATCGGCGGGCTCTCCTCCGGGATCTCGTTCCGGCCGGGCGACCCGGTCCACGAGAATCTGGTGCGCTTCCTCGCGTACTGCGCGGCGACGTCGTTCGGCTGGGACCTGGGGCGGGCGGTGCTCACCGTCGTACTGACGCTGACGATCGGCGCCACGGTCCTCAAGGCGCTGCGCCGGGCGACCCGGCGGGCGGCGTTCGACGCGGAGGTCGCCTTCGAGGAACCGGCCGGTCCCGCACGCTGAACCGGCCGGACCCGCGGGTCGGGCCCGGCGTCAGACGGTCCCGCCCGGCTCCCCCGTCAACTCCAGCTCCCCCACCGTCTGGTCCCCGCTCGTCTCCCCGGTCAGCCGGAACCCGAGGCCCACGTAGAAGCGTTCGGGCCCGTCGTCACCCGGCTCCCAGGTGACGGTCAGCCGGGTGCCGCCACGGCGGCGGATCTCGGCGGCCACGGCGCCGACCGCGAAGCGGCCGTAGCCACGCCCCTGTTCACCGGCCGCGATGTTGAGACGCCACAGGCCCGAGCGGATGTCCTTGCCCGTCCCGTCGTCCGCGAAGTCGATGTCGAAGAAGGCCATCAGGAAGCCGACGGCCCGGTCCCCGTCAAGGATGAGCCGGGGCCAGGCGACGTCGGGGTGGACGTACGCCTCGGCGAGGGACTTCACGACGGGGGCGACCAAGTGCTCCTGGTCCGGGCGGACCTTGATGCCGAGAGCGGCGTCGAGGTTGCCGGGGGTGATCTTCTCCAGCCGGAGCGCGGTTGTCATCCGAGAACGATAGAACTCCGCGCCGGGCGATCAAATGGTTTATCGGGCGGCCGACGCTGAAGCCGGGGGCGGTGGAAGTGC
>NZ_JAAPBF010000043.1 GCF_022695985.1 Streptomyces sp. NP-1717
GGTCACGGTCTGCAACGGGAGCAGCCGGGCGCCCGTCCACAGCACGTATCCCGCGTAGTAGATCAACAGCACACCCGTCGCCAGCGGCGTCCCGCCCGCGCTGTGCGCCCCGTGCGCGCCGTCCGGGGGCAGGGCCATCGCCACCGCCATGTAGACCATGGCGAGCATGCCCACGAGATGGTGCAGATGGTGCGACGTCCTGAGGGCCGGCCCCAGCGCGCGCAGCGCGGCGACCCCGAACACCGCCACGTACACCGGCCAGATCCAGCGTGGGGGCGGGACCACTGCGGCCGGTACGGCCATCACAGCCATCCCGAACCCCATCAGCGCCTCGCCGCCCGCCGTGCCGCGCTCCGCGCCCTCGGCCCCGCGCCGCCGGAGCAGACAGTAGGCGCCGGCCCCCGCGCAGAGCGCCACGACCAGCCAGCCGGCCGCCGCCGGTCCGTGCACCGCACACCTCCCCCTCGCCCGGGCCCGTCCTTCGGAGCGGGCCCCGGCTCCAACGATGTCCACACAAACGGTGTCAACGGTGAAATGCCCCGGTCGTTCGAGGCGCACGCGAGCGCAGGGAGACACGGGGGGAGCGCACCGGGGGACACGGCTCGTGATCACGGGCACGGAAACCACGTCCTTTTCGCATTCCGCTGGAAACGGAAAACGTAAAGAAAATAGGCTGACACGTCCATTCGAATTGGTCTGGACAAAGCCTGGGTAGGGGCCTTGTGGCGGCCCTCTGAAAGCGGTTACTTTGCGATGGTGCGCCGTGGAGGCGGGCGGGCTGCCGCCGCCTGTAATTCCCCCCACCTCCGTGGATCAGCGTATTTCAGGCAGATTTCTAGTGGGAGGGAAATACTCCATGAGTATTTCAAGACGCGCCGTCATCGCATCGGCGCTGGCCGGTACAGCAGCGGCCGGTGGTGTCCTCGGCAGTCAGCAGGCGAGCGCCGCGCCCGCCCGGCGATCCAGGGCCCAGGCGGCACCCGCCGCGAGTCCGCCCGGCGATGTGGTCGGCAAGATCAGCGTCGGGTATCAGGGCTGGTTCGCCTGCAAGGGCGACGGTTCCCCCATCGACAGCTGGTGGCACTGGAGCCAGAACGCCGGCCAGCCGCCGTCCCTCAGCAATACGACCATCAAGTCGTGGCCGGATATGCGGGAGTACACACGTACTTTCCCCACGGCGTATCCGAATCTGAACAATGGCCAGCCGGCCTCGCTGTTCTCCTCGCACGACCAGCAGACCGTCGACACCCACTTCCGGTGGATGCGCGAGAACAACTGCGACACCGCCGCGCTCCAGCGGTTCAGCCCGATGGGCGGCGAAGGCCCGATCCGGGACGCGATGGCGCGCAAGGTACGCCAGTCGGCGGAGGCGAACGGCCGGAAGTTCTACATCATGTACGACGTCACCGACTGGCGGGCCATGCAGTCGGAGATCAAGCAGGACTGGACCAACAAGATGAGGGCGTACACGTCTTCGAGCATGTACGCCCGGCAGAACGGCAAGCCCGTCGTCTGTATCTGGGGCTTCGGATTCGCCGACGACAAGCGGCCGTTCGCGCCGCCGGAGTGCCTCGACGTCATCAACTGGTTCAAGGGGCAGGGCTGTTACGTCATCGGCGGCGTGCCGACGCACTGGCGCAACGGCAACAGCGACTCCAGGCCCGGCTTCTCCGGTGTCTACCACGCGTTCAACATGATCTCGCCGTGGATGGTCGGACGCATGGGCAACGTCGCCCAGGCCGACCAGTTCTACCGGGACGTCAACACCCCGGACAAGGCCGACTGCGACGCCAGTGGCATCGACTACCAGCCGTGTGTGATGCCGGGAGACCTCCAGTCCAGGCACCGCGCGCACGGCGACTTCATGTGGCGGCAGTTCTACAACATGTGCCGGCTGGGCGTCGCGGGGATCTACATCTCCATGTTCGACGAGTACAACGAGGGCAACCAGATCGCCAAGACGGCGGAGAACGGCTCGATGGTCCCGTCGGGCTCCGGTATCTGGGCCCTCGACGAGGACGGCACGTCCTGCTCGTCCGACTACTACCTCCGGCTCACCGGTGACGGCGGGCGGATGCTGAAGAAGCAGATCGGGCTCACCGCGACCCGGCCGACTCCGCCGAGGTAACGCGACTCCGTCCGCGCCGGCCGCCGGAAGGTACGAAGACCCCGGCGGCCGGCGCGGTCAGCCGGCGGGCAGATGCCGCGCCCGCGTCTCCCGCCCCCGCAGCCTCGGCGTGAACGTCGCGTGGAAGATCGTGGACGCGGCCCCGACGGCGGCGGCCCCCGCGCTCAGCACCGACGGCTCCACCTCGACCCGGCGCAGCCGCCGGGCGGTCGGGTACTCGTTGACCGTACGGGCGATCTCGGCCAGGTAGAAGTCGGCGACATCGTCCGTGAAGAAGGGCCCGCCGAGGACGATCAGATCGATGTCCAGCAGGTCGGTCAGGCCCAGCGCCCCCCGCCCGATCGCCCGCGCCACCTCGCGTACGGCCGCCTTCGCCGCCCGGTCGCCCGCCGCGGCCGCCCGCCCCACCGCCAGATACGCGGCGGTGCTCCCGCTCGTGGCGTCCGCCGGAGGCAGGCCGCCGCGCGCCGCCAGACCGGGCACGGACACCGGCGGATTGCACTCGGGCAGGATCTCCGGACGGCCGTCCTCGTCCACCCGCCCCAGCGCGATGGCGCAGAGCTGGCCGAACTCGCCCGCGTTCGAGCTGACGCCCCGGTAGATGTCACCGTTCAGATAGAGCCCGGTGCCGACCCCCGTACCGAGGTAGAGATACGCGAAGTCCCTGGCCCGCCGGTCGCGGCCGATCCAGCGCTCGCCCGCCGCCGCGGCCGTGGAGTCCTTCTCCATGATGACCGGGCACGGGAAGTGGTCCTTGAGGAGATACAGCAGCGGCAGATCGCCCCAGGCCGACATCAGGGGCGGCCCCAGCACGGTTCCGGACGCGATGTCCACCGGCCCCGGCACCGCGACCCCGATGCCCAGGAACCCCTCGGGCCGAACGGCGCCACCCGCCTCGGCGAGCGTCTCCCGGCCCAGCGCCGCCACCCGCTCGACGAACTCCGCCGGGTCGGTGTCCGCGCTGACGGACCGGGTGCGGGTGCACACGATCGCGCCGTCGAGGTCGATCACGACCGCCGTCAGCAGCTCGGGATCGATATGGATCCCGAGCGCGTGCGCGGCGGCGCCGCGCAGCCGTACGGGAGTACGCGGCTTGCCCGACGTCGCGCGCAACTGCGCGTCCTCGATCAGGATGCCCCGGTCGAGCAGGGAGCGCGCGATCCGGGACACCGACTGCTGGGTGAGGCCGGTGCGGTGGGCGATCTCACCGCGCGTGATGGTGCCGGAGAGCCGCACGGTCTCGATGACCACGCACTCGTTGAACGACCCCAGGTCGATCTGGTTGACACCGCTCCAGGTCTGGCCGCGTGCGGATGTGTCGCTCGCGTCCCCGGTCCCCAGATGGCCCGCGACGTTCTCGCGCAGCCAGCGCACGGTGCGGTACGGGTCGTCGGCGCGGCCCGTCGCGTACCGCTCCAGTTCGGCGGCCAGGTCGAGATAGACGCGCCGTGAGGACTCCGGGTGGCTGGTGCTGTCGAGGGCGATCATGGCCCGCAGGAAGGTGCGCCAGGTGGACCGCGCGGGAATGTGATGGAACGTCACGGGCTCTGCGGAGTGGGGAGGTTGAGGGGCCAAGTCGGCGACCGCGTCGTCCCACAGCGTGATCGCGTGCAGCGCCAGATCGGGGTGCCGCCGGCTCGCCTGCGCGAGATACGCGCCCAGCGCGGGATCGCCTTCGGCGGTGACGTGGGCGGTGTGGCCGGTGTCCGTTCGCGGCGTGGGGCCGCGCCCGGCGGGCGCGGTGTGTGCCGGACGGCGGGCCGCCGCCCTGGCGGCGAGGTGGGCGGGTCCCGTGCCGGGTGCCGGATCGCCTTCGGCCGTGGCCGCTGTTGCGGCGGTGTTGCCCGTGGGGTTGTGCCGCGCCGGGCCGCGCGCGGCGGGCGTACCGTCCATGCCGGGGCTGTGCGAATGACTGGCGCGCGCGCCCGTGGCGGTGGCGTGGCTGTGGCCGGGGCCCGTGTGCGACGGCGGGTTCTGCCCGGCGGTCGTGGTGTGCGCGCCGGTGCCGTGCGCCGGAAGGCGGGGCCCCGCGGCCGGGGCGGCGGCGCGGGCGGTGCGGCCGGGGCCGTGCTCCGCCGGTCCCGGCGGGTGCCCGGAGTCGCTGACGGATTCCCCGCTCTCCCCGGGAGCACTGTCCCCGCCACTGCCCTCGTCCTTGTGGGCAGCCCACTCCGGGCCAAAGGCCCGTCGTGCCGCGTCCAGCGAGCGGTCGAGGCCGGCCAGGACGTCCGCGCCGATCACCGTGCCCGACGTGACCGGGGCGCTCGGGACCAGCCGGGTGCCGGCCAGCAGGACCGCGCGCCGCGCGTCCACGTACAGGCCCATCACCCACACGTCGGCGTCCGGCAGTGGCGGCCGGGTCGGTACGGACGGGGCGACCGGCTCGTCGGGGACGAGCCGCCAGCGGCGCCGGATGCCGGCCACCGTGGCGTGGGACAGACCCAACTCCCTTGCCACCGCGCGTGAGGCGCCGCTGCCGCCGGGCGCCAGGAGCGTACGTGTGACGACCTCGGCCTCGTCGACCGTCGCCGGTCTGCCGGTACGCGGCCGGTGTTCGAGACCGTCGATGCCCGCGCTCGTCCAGCGCTGACGCCAACTGCCCACCGTCTGCCGCGACACCCCCAGGCGGCGCGAGATCTCCGCGTCCCGCAGCCCGTCGGCCGCCAGCAGGACGACCCCGGCACGGGTGGCGAGCGGACCTCCCTCGTCGGCCCAACGGCGCAGGACGGCGCGGAGTTCGGGGGAGAGCGCGCCGTCGGCGGAGGACGGCGGCGCGGGCGCGTCCTCGGCGGGCCGTACGTCAGACACCCGAGCCCCCCTCCGGGCCGCCGCCGCGGACCAGCCGCAGGGTCAGGATCTGGAAGGGCCGCAGCGTCAGCGCCACCGACCGGCCGGTGTGCGCGCGGATCGCGAGCGTCTCCTCCAGGAGGTCCGTCTCCCGCACGGCGGTCACCGGGAATCCGGCGGTCAGCGTCGCACGGGCCCGGCCGCCCCGCGACTCGTACAGCCGCACGACGACATCGCCCGACCGGTCGTCGGCGAGCTTCACCGCCTCGACGACCACGTCCGGATCGTCCACGGCCACCAGCGGCTCCGCAGGCCCGGCCGACGGGCCGGGCCGCAGCGGCAGGTTGAGGGCGTATCCCTCGGAGATCGCGTCACCGACGTCGGCGCCGGGGCGCAGCGTGTGCCGGAAGCTGTGCGGCCCGCGGTCGGCGTGCGGGTCGGGGCTGTGGGCGGCACGCAGCAGCGAGAGGCGGACGAGGGTGGTGGTCCCCGCGTCGGCGCGGGTGTGGCGCGACACGTCGTAGCCGTACGTCGCGTCGGACGCCAGCGCCACCCCCCAGCCGTGCTCGCCGACATGGATCCAGCGGTGCGCCCACTGTTCGTAACGGGCGGCGTCCCAGCTGGTGTTCTCGTGCGTGGGGCGCTCGACATGGCCGTACTGGATCTCGCCGCAGCTGTTCTCCGCGTGTACGTCCAGCGGCCAGGCGGCCTTGAGGAGCGTGTCCTGTTCGCGCCAGTCGACGTCGGTGTCGATCGTCAGCGCGCGGCTGCCGGCCGTCAGGGTCAGCCGCTGGGTGACGGTGGACCTGCCCGTGCCGCGCGCGACCCGGATCCGCGCCAACAGCGGTCCGTTGTCGGTCACTTCGACGCACGACGCGGTGTCGAGATCGCGCCGGACGCCGACCGCCGCGTCACGGCGGGTGTCGGGGCGCGGCACGTCGAGGGCGGACGCGCTCCACCGCGCGGGGTCGTCCCGGAGCAGTTGGAGCAGATTCCCCGCGCCGCCGGGCGCGATGGCCTCGCGGTCCGCAGTCAGATCGCGCGCGGAGCGCACGAGGCCCGCCGGGTCGACATGGACCCGCAGCAGCCCGTTGTCCAGGAGATGACCGCCGCCCCGGGCTGGACCGGCGGCGGTGACGGTCACCGGCGCCGTGCCGCCGAGCGGCAGTCCGGCCGGGCCCCGGCCGAGCGCGGGAGCCTCGGCCAGCACGGCGAGCCCCCCGTCGGACAGCGGCTGGCCCGCCCCCACCGCGCCCGGCCCGGTGAGCCGGTCCCGGTCGAGTACGACGACCTCGCGGCGGGCGCGCGGGCCGGCGTTGAGGACCGTGTCCCCGTCCGGCCCGCCCGCCGACCTCCGGATCAGGCCCTGGAGTCTGCGACGGATCTCGCGGTGGGCCTGTTCGGCCTCCTCGTGCACCCACGCGATGGCGCCGCCCGGCAGGATGTCACGGCTCTGGTGCAGCAGTACCCGCTTCCACAGCGCGTCCAGTTCGTCGTACGGGTAGGGCACCGCGTCCCGCACGGCCGCCGTCGCCGACCACAACTCGGCCTCGCGCAGCAGCGATTCACTCCGGCGGTTGCCGCGCTTGGTGCGGGCCTGGCTGGTGTACGAGCCGTGGTGCGTCTGCGCGTACAGCTCGCCCCGCCACACCGGCGCGTGCGGGTACTCGTCGAGCGCGTCCCGGAAGAAGTGCGCGGGGTGCTGGATCTCGACGCGCGGTGAGCCCTCCAGATCGGCCAGCCTGCGGGCGCGTTCGAGCGTCTCGCGGGTGGGGCCGTGCCCTTCGCGGTCCGCGCCGCCCGCACCGTCGTCGCCCGCACCGTCCACGGCCGGGCCCCGGCCGAAGGGCAGCAGCGAGCGCGTGCCGCCGCCCTTGTCCGCGTACGCCGCGACCACGTCGGCCAACTCGGGCCCGGTGAGCGACGCGTGGCCGGCGCCGGCGGGCGGGCAGTGCGTGAAGATCCGGCTGCCGTCGGTGCCCTCCCACCGGAACGTGTGGTGGGGAAGGGAGTTGGTGTCGTGCTCGGCGAAGGTGTGGCCGAGCAGCCAGCTCGCCCCGGCCAGCGCGGCGAGCTGGGGAACGGCGGCGCTCATGCCGCCGGGGCCGGGGAGCCAGACGCCGTCGGAGTCCAGGCCGAGTTCCTCCCGGTGGAAACGCCGGCCGTGCACGAGCTGCCGCGCCAGGGACTCCCCGCCGGGCAGGATCGCGTCCGGCTCCACCCACATGCCGCCCACCGGAACCCAGTTGCCCCGCGCGACCGCCTTGCGGATCCGCTCGAAGACATGGGGATGCCGGTCCTTCATCCAGGCGTGCTGCTGCGCGGACGAGGCGGCGAACACCAGCTCCGGGTACTCCTCGGCGAGCGCGGCCATACTGCTGAAGGCGCGGGCACTCGCGCGCACGCTCTCCCGCATCGGCCGCAGCCGGGCGGCTCCGGGGCGCGCGTGCCCGACGGCCGCGACGGTGTGCGCGGACTCGTGCGCCCGGCGGGCCAGTACCGGCGCGAGGATGTCCCGCGCGCCGGCCGCCGTACCCGGGATGTCCCGGGGGTCGACGGCGTCGACGGCCCGGTCCAGGGCCCGCAGGATCTCGTGGCGGCGCGGCAGTTCGACGGGGAGCGCGCGCATCAGGCTGTACAGGACATCGATGTCATGAATGAGCTGCCAGATGTTCTCGTCGCGTACGGCGAGGTCCGCGCGGAGCAATTGGTGGAGAGGTTCGTCCCCGGCGGTGACCGGGTTGCCGAAATGGGCACCGGCTCCCGTGGCGGCGTCGATCGCCGGATTGGCCGCGGCCTCGACGAGCAGTCGTACGGGCTCGCCGCCGCGTGCGGCCGTCGTGACGGTCACGGCGCTGTTGTTCGGATGCAGGCCCTGGAGGGGGGTGCCGTGCTCGTCGTGGACCAGACCCTCGGCCCCCTCGCCGCCGAGGTCGACCACCGCCTCGACCCGCAGGCCCGCCCAGCGCTCGGGAACGTCGGCGCCGAGCCGGAACCAGCTGGTGGACCAGGGCCCGCCGCCCCAGGTCTCGCCGACGACGAACGGCGTGTACCCGGCGCGCAGCGCCACGTCGACGGGCACCGGCTCGCCCGGGATGTGCCAGGCCCCGACCTCCATGGGAAGCCGCTCGGTGTACAGCGCGGGGCGCAGCCGGCGGTCGAGGAAATGGGCTGTCCGCGCCTCTTGGGACTTCCTTCGGTCATGCATGGGCGGCCCTTCCTGTCCAGCCGGTGACCGCCATGTAAAACCAAGAGTGTTATCAAGTCAACGCCTGTTCCGATTACTTCTGAGTTCCTGGTGGTGAGGGCCTCGCGAGGGAATTGTCAGCCGAATTCCCGCCCGTAGAGTTCCCCTTCTGGAAATTAATTGCCCTGACGAATCCGGCGACAGGAAGACGGGGCGGAAAGGCATGAAGAACGGCAGGAAGGCCGCCGCCTTCCTGCCGTTCGTGTGGGGTGGGTGCGGACGGGCCGCCCCGGCTACGGCCTTACGGCCTCCGGCCTCGCGCACCCGCTGCGCACCGGGAGCCAGAGACCCTCGCGTGCCGCGTCGAGCAGCGTCAGCATGGTGTCGAGGACATGGTGGGCCAGTTCGGCGGACGCCCGGTGCGGCCGGCCGTCCGCGAGCGCGGTCGCGAGATCGGCGAGTCCCGTCCCGCGCCCGGCGTCCCGGTAGCCGCCCGCCACCGGCAGCCGCTCCCACTCGCCGCCCGCCCGGTGCAACTCCACCGGCCCGTCGAAGCCGTTGGGGTCGGGTACGGAGAGGGAGCCCTCGGTGCCGTGCACCTCGATGCGCGGCAGCCGCGCCGCGTGGACGTCGAAGCTCATGACCAGAGTGGTGAGCGCGCCGCCCGTGTGCTCCAGGAGCCCGGTGACATGGGTGTCCACCTCGGTGTCGAAGCGCTCGCCCGCCCGCGGCCCGCCGCCGATGGTGCGCTCGGCGCGCGGCCGGGACGCGGCGCCGGTGACCCGGCCGACCGGCCCGAGCAGATGGACGAGCGCGGAGAGGTAGTACGGGCCCATGTCGAGCAGCGGCCCGCCGCCGGGGCGGTAGTAGAACTCCGGGTCGGGATGCCAGCGTTCGTGGCCGGGTGTGGTCATGAACGCGGTGGCGGCCACGGGGGCGCCGATGAGCCCGTCGTCCACCGCCGCCCGCGCGCTCTGTGTCGCCGTACCCAGCACGGTGTCGGGGGCGCAGCCGATCCGCAGCCCCCGCTCCCGCGCCAGGGCGAGCAGACCGTCGGCCTCCTCGCGGGTCATGGCCAGGGGTTTCTCGCCGTACACATGCTTGCCCGCGTCGAGCGCGGCACGCGCCACCTCGGCGTGGACGGCGGGCAGGGTCAGGTTCAGTACGGCGTCGACGTCGGGGCGCCGGACCAGCTCGGCGACCGAGGCGGCGACGGCGACGCCCGGTGTCCGCGCGGCGACGGCCTCGGCGCGGCCCGTGTCGAGGTCGGTCACGGCGGTCAGCCTGATGTCGTCCAGCCGTTCGAGCGTCGTCAGATACGCGCCGCTGATCTTGCCCGCACCGACCATGCCGACCCTCAGCGGCTCGCCCACAGCAGCCCCCTCCCGGTCAGCGCCCGCACCTCGGGCACGTCGAAGTCGTCCGGTTTGTGGCCGATCGTGGAGACGAAGACACGGCCCGCCCCCCAGGTCCTGGTCCAGACGGCCGGCATCGTGACCGGCCGCGACCGGTTCTCGTCCGCCTCGAAACCGATGGTCGCCAGGACGTCGATCAGCGGGTCGGTGGCCGTCCAGTACCGCTCGGTGTGCACGCCGAAGTCGGCGAGGCCGGCGACGACCGGATGGTCCGCCCGCTCCGGCGCGATCCGCACCGTGTGGTCCTGGAAGCCGGGCGGATGCGTCAGGAACTGTCCGCCGGTGAGGAGTTGGTAGCCGACGCTGCCGCGGAAGGAGTCGACGATGCCGCCGTGCCAGCCGGCCAGGCCCGTTCCCGAGCGGACCGCCGAGGTGAGTCCGGCGCACTGTTCCGCGCTGATCTCGCCCATGGTCCAGCACTGGACGACGAGGTCGGTGGCGGCCAGGAGCGCGGTGTCGGTGTAGACGTCGAGGGTGTCGGAGGTCTCGACCGTGAAGCCGTTCTCCCGGAGGAACGGCAGGAAGAGATCCGTGGTCCTCACGGGCTCGTGGCCCTCCCAGCCGCCGCGGACGACCAGCGCGCGCCGTGAGACGGGGGGCGGGCCGGAGGAGGGGTGGGCGGTCATGGTCGTTGCACGCTCCCGTCGGTGTTGCGCAGCAGGGCCCAGCGGTCGTGTTCCAGCGGTTGTGGCACCGGATACCGGCGTGCCGCCGCCTCGTCGAAGTCCACCCCGTGACCGGGTGTCTCGTGCGGGGACAGCGCGCCGTCGTGCGCCACGACCGTACCGGGGAAGACGTCGAGGACGGCAGGCTTGAACACCGCTGCCTCCTGCACCCCGAAGGCGTGGCTGCTGATGTTCATGGCGAGGGTGGCCGCCTGCGCGACGGGACTGACGTCGGCCGGACCGTGCGGGGCGAGCCGTACACCGCGCAATTCGCAGTACGCGGCGAGCTTGCGGGCCGGGGTGAGACCGCCGAGCGTCGGGACCCGGATCCGGGCGAAGTCGATGTCGGGGCCGTCGAGCAGCGGCAGGAACTGGGCGACGTCGTGGAAGAGTTCACCCACGGCGAGCGGTACGGGGGAGCCGGCGCGCAGCGCGGCGAAGTGGCGCGCGTCCTCCGGGGCGAGCAGGTCCTCCACGAAGTACAGCCCCGCGTCCTCCACCCGGCGCAGGAAGTCGCGGGCCTGCCGGGGGTCGAGCCGTTCGTGCACGTCGTGCAGCAACTCGACCTCGTCGCCGACCTGTTCGCGTACCGCCGTCAGGACGCGTGGCACGGTGCGTACGTACGCGGCACAGTCCCACGGCACCGAGCGGGTGCGCAGCGCGTGCGCGTCGGCGGATCCGGCGGCGGCGGTGCCGTAGGTGTCGGAGCCGGGCACGGAAGCCTGGACGCGGACATGGCGGTAGCCGCGCTCGCGCGCCGCCACGACCTTCTCGGCGATCTCGCCGGCGCCGGCGCCGCTGACATGGGTGTAGGCGTCGGCGCGGGTCCTGACCCGGCCGCCGAACAGCGAGTACAGGGGTGCTCCGAGACGCTTGGCCTTGAGGTCCCACAGGGCGACGTCGACACCGCCGAGCGCGTTGCCGGTGACCGAACCGCCCCTCCAGTAGGCGCTGTTGAGCAGCAGCCGATGGATGTCGTCGATGTCGTCGGGATCGCGCCCGACGAGCATCGGGCCCAGGTAGTCGTCGAGCACGGACCGCACGGCGAGGGTGCGTTGCGGGTCGCTGGCGCAGCCGAGGCCGTAGAGCCCCGGCTCGTTGGTCTCGACGCGGACGACGAGATGGGGGCAGCCGTGCGGTGCGGTGAGGAAGGTGGAGACGGCCGTGATGCGGATCTTCGCACCGCGTTCCTCGACCCAGGGAGCGGGCGCGAGGATGTCGGAGCGGGCATCAGGCTGAGCCATACGAACTCCAGCGTACAGATAGCAGGATGATGTACTGCTATCCGAACGTAGAGAGAACATCTTTAATTTGTCAATGAGTTTACCAAATATGGGGGGAGCGGTCTTCAGTGCTGCCCGAGCCGCTTGAGGAGGGTCCGCAGTGAATGTGCGGCCTCCGTGACGGCTCCGGCGATCTCCCGCACACGGGCGTCGTCCATCCGGCTCTTGGGGGCCGAACAGCTGATGGCGTCGCCGCCGCCGTGCCCGGTGCCGAGCGCCACGGCCACGCACCGGATGTCCACGGAGTTCTCGCCGTCGTCCATCGCCCAGCCCCGCAGCCGCGCCTCGGCGAGCTGGCGGATCAGCTCGTCGGGATCGGTCACGGTGTCGGGGGTGAGCTCCGCCAGCGGCCAGTCGAGCCTGCGCTGCACCTCGGCCGCGTCGTACTGCGACAGCATCGCCTTGCCGAGCGCCGTCGCGTGGGCCGGCAGCCGCCGGCCCACCGCCGAGTACATCCTCAGCGCGTGCCGCGACTCCCGTTTGGCCAGGTAGACGACGTCCGTGCCGTCCAGCCTGCCCAGATGCACCGATTCGCCCGTCTCCTCGGCGAGGGAGTCGAGCACCGGCCCGGCGAGGCTCGTGACGTCGTCGCCCTCCAGATACGCGGTGCCCGTGAGCAGGGCCTTGAGCCCGAGGCTGTAGCGGGTGCCCGAGGCGTCCAGGTCCACCCAGCGCCGGGCCTCCATGGTCCGCAGGATCGCGTGCAGGCTGCTTTTCGGCACGGCCATCTCGCTCGCCATCTCGGCGAGCGAGAGCCGGGCGCCCTCGGTTCCGAGCAGTTCGAGCACCTCCAGCACCCGAGCCGCGGACTTGACCTCCTCGGGCTTACGCCCTCGCGCTGCCGCTGCCACCGATTCCACGTCAACCTCCGCTCCCCGCACCGGCGCCCCTCGGCGGACCGGTCAGCACGATTCTCGACGTGCGTCTTGACGCTATATCACCGCAACCATAAGTTCAGTCACTCCAACGTCATTCGGCCTTCTGAACGGGTTGATTCTTAGGTAGGGGCCATGCGCATACCTTTCGCACGGAATGTCCGGCTCGTGGCTCTGGCCACGACCACCGCGCTCACACTCACCACGCTCTCCGCCTGCGGCGGCTCCGACTCCGGCTCCGACTCCGGCTCCGACTCCACGTCGCTGGAGATGTGGACCTTCAAGCAGTCCCACGTCGGTGCCCTGCGCGCGGCGGCCACCGAGTTCAAGAAGGAGACCGGCATCTCGGTCGACGTCGAGGTGTACACACCCGACGACGCCTACACCACCAAGGTGCAGAGCGCGGCCAAGACCAACGGCCTCCCCGACGTCCTCGAAGTGCACTCCGACGGTGAGGACTTCGTTCTCGGCGCGGCCGGCGTCACCGCCGACCTCCAGGACGACATCCCCGATGCCTGGAGCGGCCGTTTCCAGGAGGCGATCAAGGGCTCCGGCACCGTCACCCCGCAGAAGTTCAAGGAGTCGCAGGCCAAGGACTCCACGTTCAAGGGCGTCGAGGAGGGCCAGCGCTTCAGCGTGCCCCTGACCGCCGGCACGTTCGGCATCGTCTACGCCAACAAGAAGAAGCTGGCCGACGCCGGGATCACCAAGGCCCCCACCACCTGGGAGGAGTTCCTGGCGGCGGTCGAGGCCACCCACCACAAGGACCCCAGGACCGGCGGGATCAGTCTCGGTCTGAAGGTCAAGTCGACCGGACTGACCTGGGTGCTCCAGCCGCTGGCGTTCGCCCAGCTCGGCAAACAGGCGTACTGGGACCTCTTCGGCAAGGACAAGGCCACCGACTTCGGCTCGGCCAACGGCACCAAGGTTCTGAGCATGTACGACCAGCTCACCCCGTACTGGATGCCCGGCAGCCAGACGCTGAGCATCGACGAGGCCGACCAGGCCTTCGCCCAGGGCAAGTCGGCCTTCGCCGTCGGCGGCACCTTCACCCTCGCCTTCCTCCAGCAGAACGACATGACGGCCGACGACGTCCTCGCCTTCGGCCTGCCCGCGCCGAAGGACGGCGCCGTACCCGACCGGGCGCTCGGCCCGCTCGCACTGACCGGACTGAGCCTCACCGCCACCAGCGAGCAGCCCGAGAACGCCAGGAAGTGGATGGAGTTCCTCTCCGGCAGCGACGTCGCCGCGCGCTTCGCCAAGGAGTCGGCCGACCTGCCCGCCACCGAACTGGGCGCCGACTCCGCGAAGGTGCTGGGCCCCGCGCTCACCGCCATGATGGAGAGCTTCGACGGCACCGAGGAGACCACGTACGACCCGAGCCGCAACGACTTCCGGCCGCCGGGCTACGACCAGGACGTGGCCGGTGAGATCCTCACCAACCTGAGCCCGCTCGGCCGGGAGGCGCCGGCGCGGACGGGAGCCAAGCTCCGCGAACTCAACAGCGACTACTGGGCGACCCAGTGACCACAGCACCCCGGCCCACCTCGGTGGGGGAGGCCGGGAGCGGCGGCGACAGCCGTACGCTCCCGGCCGGGGCGGCGGACACCGCCCCCGGCCCCGGCAAGCGGCCCCGGCGCCGCGAGTTCGGCGGCGAGGCCCTCGCCGGATACCTGTTCGTCGCTCCCGCGGTCGTCCTCTTCGCCGTCATGGGCCTGTACACCGTCGGCTACGGCTTCCTGCTGAGCTTCGCGTCCTGGAACGGCTTCACGCCGCACTGGACCTGGGTCGGCCTGGACAACTACGCCGACCTGCTCTGGCGCAGCCCCGTCTACGCGCCACGCGTGCGCGACGCGGGCCTCAACACCCTCTGGGTGATGATCGCCGTACCCGTGCTGACGGTCATGGTCTCGTTTCCCCTGGCCGTCCTGCTCAACCAGGCACGCAGGATGCAGGCCGTGCTGCGCTCGGTGTTCTTCCTGCCGTACGTGACCAGCGGCATCGCCGTCTTCTTCGCCTGGCAGTACATTCTCCAGCCCGACGGCGCCGTCAACCTGCTCCTCGGCCGGCTCGGACTCGGCTCCCTCCAGCAGCCCCAGGGCTGGCTCGGCAACCCCGACACCGCGCTGCCCACCCTGATCGTGGTGACCGTGTGGGGCGCCGTGCCCGTGTCCATGCTGCTGTATCTGACCGGGCTCCAGACCATCGACCGCAGCCTGCTGGAAGCGGCGCAGCTCGACGGCGCCGGCTGGTGGCGTACGAACGCCTCGGTCGTCTGGCCGCTGCTGCGCCCCATCACGGCGATCGTCGTCCTGCTCAATCTGCGCGACTCGCTCCAGGGCTTCCAGACCTTCCTGGTGATGACCAACGGCGGGCCGGGCGACCACACCAACGTGCTGGGCCTGGAGGCGTACAGCCTGGCCTTCCTGAAACAGCTCCGCCCCACCCTCGGGCTCGCCAGCGCACTCGGCTGGCTGCTGTTCGCCGCCGCCCTGGTACTGGCCCTGATCAATCTGCGAGCGCTGCGGAGCAAGACATGACCTCGATCCCCGTGGCGGACAAGCGCCCCCACGCGACCGGACGCCCCGGCAAGGCCGGCGGGCGTGGCAGGCGGCCGGGCGGCGGCGGAGCCCGTCACCGCCCGCGACTGGCGCGCGTCGTCGTCGGACTGCTGCTCGCCGGATACGCGGCGGTCAGCGTCTATCCGTTCCTGTGGATGGTGTCGGCGGCTTTCAAGGACCAGCTGGAGGTGATCGGCGGCGGTCATCTGATCCCGAGGAACCCCACCTTCGACACCCTGATCGACACCTGGAACAAGCTGCATTTCTTCGACTTCTTCCTCAACAGCCTGCTGGTCACCCTCTACACCGTGGTCCTCACACTGGTCGTCTACGCGGCGGCCGGCTACGCGTTCGCCGTGCTGCGCTTCCCCGGACGCACCTTTCTGTCCCGGCTGTTCGTCTCCCTGCTGTTCGTGCCCGGCGTCACGGTGATGCTGCCGATCGTGCTGCTGGAGAACGAGCTGGGCATCCTCGGCACCCACTGGGGACTGGTGCTGCCCTTCGTCAACGGCGGTGCCCCGCTGTCGATCCTGCTGATGACCGGCGCGTTCGGCGCCGTCCCGGCCGAACTGCGCGACTCCGCCCGGGTCGACGGCGCGAGTGAGTTCCGGATCTTCCTCAACATCTATCTGCCACTGGCCCAACCCGCCCTGATCACCGTCGCGTTGCTCACCGCGATCCCGACCTGGAACGAGTACCTGCTCACCCGTGTCTCACTCACCGACCGGTCCACCTTCACCCTGCCGCTCGGCCTCCAGACCCTCGCGGCCGAGAACGTGCCCCACTACAACAACCTGATGGCCGGAGCCCTCATCGTGGTCATCCCCGTCGTGCTGCTCTTCCTCTGTCTCCAGCGCTACTTCGTCAACGGACTCGTCGGGGCGGTGAAGGGCTGATGCGCGTACTGGTCACCGGAGCCGCCGGACACATCGGCGGCCATGTCATCGACGACCTGCTGGCCCACGGCCACCGGATCGTCGCCACCGACCTCGTCCCCGTCGACGACCCCCGGCTGGACCGCGTCCACACCGGCGATCTGAGCGATCCCGGCCTCGTACGCGACGCCATGGCCGGCGCCGACGCCGTCGTCCACCTGGGCGCGATTCCGCACCCCAACTCCGACGACGACAGTGCCCTGTTCGCCACCAACTGCCTCACCGCGCACCGGGTCCTGGACGAGGCGGGCCGCACCGGCGTCCGCCGTGTCGTCGCCGCCTCCAGCCTGGCGGCGGTGGGACTCGCCTGGTCGCCGCGGCCGCAGTCCCCGCGCTACGTACCGCTGGACGAGGAACACCCCACACTCGTCCAGGACCCGTACGGGCTCTCCAAGGTCGTGCTGGAGGAGACGGCCCGTGCCACCCACCGGCGCCACGGCACCGACATCGTCTGTATGCGCTTCCCGTTCACCGGCACCGGCGAGCGGCTGGCGAGGCAACTCGCCGCCGTACGCGACGATCCGGCCGCCCACCGGACGGACCTGTGGGGGTGGCTCGACACCAGGGACGCCGCGAGGGCCGTACGGTACGCGCTCCACGCCGAACTGACGGGCTGTCATGTGCTCAACGTGGCGGCCGAGGACACCTCGTCGCCCCTGCCGACGGCCCGACTGCTCGACGAGCACCATCCCGGTGTGCCGTACTTCGCCGAGCTGACCGGCCACGCCTCGCTGTTCGACACCACGGCGTGCGCGCGGCTGCTCGGCTTCGCCCCGAAGCACCGCAGGAACGCGCTCGACGCGGACGCCGGGGCCGGCGCCCCAGCGGGTGACGGGTGACGGACGCCGGGGCGAGCGCCGCACAAGCGGCGTGAACGGCCCGCCGGCCTCGCGATTCGTCCCCGCACCCCACTGACGTGCCCGCGGGACGTGGGGTTAGAGTCGGGCGCGCCGCCCCTGCGGCGGAGAATCGGAGAACGCGCACCATGACCACCGCACCGCACCCCGCTCCCGGTCGGCTCACCTTCCGGGACGCCACCGCAGAAGACGTCGATCCGCTCGTCGCGCTCATAGAGGCCGCCTATCGCGGCAAGGACGCCCGCGCCTCCTGGACCTCCGAGACCGACCTGCTGGGCGGCCAGCGCACCGACGTACGGGGCGTCCTCGAAGTGATCGAGGCCCCCGGCAGCCGCCTGCTGATGGTCGAGGCGGACGGCGTACTCGTCGCCTGCTGCCAGCTGGAGCACCGCGGCCCCGCCGCGTACTTCGGCATGTTCGCCGTCCACCCGGACGCGCAGGGCGGCGGTCTCGGCAAGCGCGTCATCGCCGAGGCGGAGCGCCGGGCCCGTGCGGAGTGGGGCGCCGGCGAGATGCACATGACCGTGATAATCCAGCGCGTGGATCTGATCGCCTGGTACGAGCGCCGCGGCTATCGCCGTACGGGGCAGCTCACCCCCTTCCCGTACGACGACGAGCGCTTCGGTATACCGAAGCGCGAGGGTCTGGCGTTCGAGCTGCTGGTCAAGGCGCTGGACCAGGAAGCCTGACCGACGACGCCCGGCGGCCACACCCGACGGCGGCCCGTCCCGGCCGGGCCGCCGTACCGGCGCCGTCAGGCCGTGAAACGGCCGGTGCGCCGGATCTCCGGGAAGTCGGTGGTCGCCCCGTCCAGGCCGAACGCCCTGACCAGCCGCAACTGGTCGGGGGTGTTCACCACCCAGCCGATGACCCCGAGCTCCGCCGCGTGCGCCCGCTCGACGACCTCCAGCGTCAGGCGCCGGATGTTCAGCGCGAGCGAGTCCGCGCCCACCGCGACCGCCCTGTCGACCACGTCGGCGCTCCACCGGCTGGCGATCAGCACCGTCCGTACACCCGGCACCAGGGCGGAGATCTCGGCGACGGCCTCGTCGTGGAACGAGGACACCTCCACCCGTCCCACGAGCTTGCGCCGGTGCATCACCTCGGCCAGCGCGCGGGCCGCCGCCACATCCTTGATCTCCGCCTGGAGCGGTGACCCCACCGCGTCCAGGACCTCTTCGAAGACCGGCACCCGCTCGCCCCGCCCCGCGTCGAGCTCCCGCAGCTCGGCGAGGGTCCGGTCGGCGATCGGCCCCGTTCCGTCGGTGGTGCGGTCCAGTTCGGCGTCGTGCATGACGACGAGTGCGCCGTCCTTGCTCAGATGGAGGTCGAGCTCGATGGCGTCCATACCGGCTCGTTCGGCGTGCCGGAAGGAGCGCAGGGTGTTCTCCGGTTCGACACCCATCACTCCACGATGACCGATGGTGAGGAAAGTCAAGGCTGACTCGCTTCCGTCGTCGGCGGCTCCCGCGCGGCGCTGGTGCCCCACGCGGCACGGCGGCAGCCTAACGGTCAGCGCGCCGGACGGACCCGGGTCGGAGCCGTGCGCGCCGGAGCCTGCCGTCCGTACTGCCAACGGCAGGAAAATCGCCCGTAAACCTTGAGTGCGGCAGGATAATTTGTCTCGCGCTCCCTTGTGCGGGAGAATCAGAGACCTATACGGTGCTTTGACGCCCGCTTCTCCCGTGGAGGACGTGACATGACGGAAATTCTTGTGCAGGACCGGACCGCACGGCATTCGGCCGACGACGAGCCGGTGATCGGGCACCCCGCCTGGACCGAGCTCAAGAACGCCGTCGAGGAGATCCGCCCCTGGCAGTCCAAGGACGGCTCCATAGATTTCGACGCGGAGCAGGCGCCCTCACGCGCCCTCGCCGACGTCACGCTCGACCGTGTGATCGCCGCCGTCGAACAGCTCTCACCCCTGCTGCCGCACGACGCCGCGTACCACCGGGCGCTCGTCACGGACCTCCGCAACTGGGGCGACGGAGCCTTCGCCGTACCCGACTTCCTGGACTCGCTGCTGGCCTTCCAGCCGGCGGCCGACCGCGTGGACCGGCTCCAGCACCTGGTCGTCTTCCCCATGTACACGCAGAACGGCAACCCGGACCGCAACCTCGAAGCGGTCGTCCTGCGCATGGTCTGGCCCGAGTGGCTCTCCGAGCTGGAGCGCACCCGCTACGACAACCCCCTCTTCTGTGGCATCACCTTCGAGGACTTCACCGCCGGGTACGACACCAACTCCGCGGTCCTCTTCCCCGAGACGATCGCCGTCCGGCAGGCCCCCGAGCGGTTCAGCTGGGGCGGCATCTTCTGCGACCGCGAGGCGGCCCGCTTCCGCCGCGTCACCGAGGCCGCCGTCGGGATCCTCGGCGTGGAACTCCCCGACGACATCCGCGAGATGATCGGCGACCAGGACCGCTGCCAGCAGGCGTTCGTACTCTGGGACATGATCCACGACCGCACCCACAGCCACGGCGACCTGCCGTTCGACCCCTTCATGATCAAGCAGCGCCAGCCGTTCTGGATGTACGGCCTGGAGGAGCTGCGCTGCGACCTCACCGCCTTCCGTGAGGCCGTGAAGCTGCAGGCCGACGGCGTCACCCAGGGCCGCGACGTGCAGTACGCGGTCCTCTTCGACCGGATGTTCCGCTTCCCCGTCACCGGCGCCCGCGAGCGCAACTACGACGGCCTCGGCGGCCAGCTGCTCTTCTCCTACCTCCACCAGCACGACGTGGTGCGCTGGACCGACAACACCCTGCGCATCGACTGGGAGAGGGCCCCGGAGGTCACCCAGCGGCTCCTGGACGAGATCGAGACCCTCTACCGGGCCGGTATCGACCGCCCGAAGCTGGTCCACTGGTTCGCCGCCTACGACCTCGTATCCACCTATCTGGCCCCGCACCCCGGATCCCGCTGGGCCAAGGGCCCGGACGCCCTGGACCTGGATCTGCCCCCGCGCAAGCTGGTGGACGACGTGCTTCCCGACGAGTTTCCGCTCAGCATGTTCTACGAGGCACTGGCCAAGAAGCTCAAGACCGTGATCGCCTCGACCAAGGGCATCACGGCGGCCGGTGCCGAGCAGCGGGCCGCGTGAGCCCACGACCCGACCGGGCCGCGACAGCGAGGCCCACGCCGACAACGACAACGCCGACACGGGGGACACCGGAATGACGGAGACGACGACCATGAGCGGAAGCGGCGGAACGGGCGCGCTGGACGGCGCCCTCGTGGCGGTCGCGGGCGCCGGCGGGCCCGCAGGGCGCGCGACCCTGCTGCGCCTCGCCGCGGCCGGAGCGACCGTCGTCGGCGCCGACGCGGACGCGGAGAGCCTCGCCGAGGCCGTCGACGCCGCACGCCGGGCCCACAGCGGCGCCACCGTCACCGGCGACACAGTCGACCTCCTCGATCCGGCGGCCACCCGCGCCTGGGCGGCCAGGGTCGAGCAGGACCACGGGAAGGGCCGGAGCGGTGTCGACGGGCTGGTCCACCTCGTCGGCGGCTGGCGCGGCGGCAAGACCTTCGCCGACACCGACCTCGCCGACTGGGACCTGCTGGAGAAGCTGCTGATCCGCACCGTCCAGCACACCTCCCTCGCCTTCCACGACGGGCTGCTGCGCAGCGACCGGGGCCGCTACGTACTGGTCAGCGCCGCCGGCGCGAGCAGGCCCACGGCGGGCAACGCCGCCTACGCGGCGGCCAAGGCGGCGGCCGAGGCCTGGACGCTGGCGCTGGGTGACGACTTCCGCAAGGCCGGGGGCGATGAGGGACCGCGCGCGGCGGCTGCGATCCTGGTCATCAAGGCACTGGTGCACGACGCGATGCGCGCCGAGCGCCCCAATGCGAAGTTCGCGGGCTTCACGGACGCCGGAGAGCTGGCCGACGCCATCGCCGGAGTCTGGGACCGGCCCGCCGGTGAAGTGAACGGAAACCGCCTGTGGCTGACCCCCGAGTCATGAGGGCCCGTACGACGGCCGCGCGTGCGCACCACGACCCCGAGACGCGCGGTTTCGCCAGCGACAACTACGCCGGCGCCCACCCCGAGGTCCTGGCCGCGCTCGCCCTCGCCAACGGCGGTCACCAGATCGCGTACGGCGAGGACGAGTACACCGACCACCTCCAGCGCGTCATGCACGGCCACTTCGGCCCCACCGCGAAGGCGTACCCCGTCTTCAACGGCACCGGGGCGAACGTCGTCGCGCTCCAGGCCATGACCGACCGCTGGGGCGCGGTGATCTGCGCCGAGTCCGCGCACATCAACGTGGACGAGGGCGGGGCGCCCGAGCGGGTCGGCGGGCTCAAACTGCTGAGCGTGCCGACCCCGGACGGCAAACTCACCCCGGAGCTGGTCGACCGGCAGGCCTGGGGCTTCGACGACGAGCACCGTGCCATGCCGCAGGTCGTGTCGATCACCCAGAACACCGAACTGGGCACGGTCTACACCCCGGACGAGATCCGGGCGCTGTGCGAGCACGCCCACGGGCGGGGCATGAAGGTCCATCTCGACGGGGCCCGGATATCCAACGCCGCCGCCTTCCTCGACGTGCCGATGCGCACCTTCACCAACACCGTCGGTGTGGACGTGCTGAGTTACGGCGGCACGAAGAACGGCGCGATCTTCGGCGAGGCCGTCGTCGTGATCGACCCGGACGCGGTGCGCGCGATGAAGCGGCTGCGCAAGCTGTCGATGCAGCTCAGCTCCAAGATGCGGTTCGTCTCCGTGCAGTTGGAGGCGCTGCTCGCCGGTGATCTGTGGCTGCGCAACGCCCGGCACAGCAACGCGATGGCGCAGCGGCTCGCCGACGGCGTACGCGGGATCGACGGCGTCGAGATCCTGCACCCCGTCCAGGCCAACGCCGTCTTCGCCCGGCTGCCGCACGACGTGAGCGTCCGCCTCCAGCGGCGATTCCGCTTCTACTTCTGGGACGAGGCGGCGGGCGACGTGCGCTGGATGTGCGCCTTCGACACCACCGAGGACGACGTCGACGCGTTCGTCCAGGCCCTCAAGGAAGAGATGGCCGATTAGCGCCTGAAACAAGACAAGCCCTCACCCAGGAGCGGGAACCTCGGGCTGGGCGGTGCATTACAGTGGACCTCATGGTGTGCCGTGGTGCACCGCTTCCGTATGTCCCGAGGCAAGGCTGACGATGACCCTGACTCTCACCGTGTCGGACGAGGTGCACACCCTCGTCCCCGGCTTCACCCCGCTCGCCGTCGAGGCCCACGGCCTGGTGAACGGCCCCAGCAACGAGGCCAGTTCGGCGCTGCTGGACGACGCCGCCCGCCGGCTCACCGAACGCCTCGACGGGCGCGCGCCGCACGAGGACCCGCACATGGTCGCCTGGCGCGCGGCGTACTCGGCCTTCGGCAGCAAGCCGTCCCGTACCCGCAACTCCGCCGAGGCGCTGGCCAAGCGGGCGCTCGCCGACGGCGGTCTGCCCCGGATCAATCTCCTGGTCGATCTCTACAACGCGATCAGCGTGGCCCATCTGATCCCCGTCGGCGGCGAGGACATCGACAGCGTCGTGGGCGCCATGCGGCTCGTACGGGCCACCGGCGACGAACCGTTCCACACCGCCGCGGGCGGCGAGCCCGTCGTCGAACACCCGGACGCCGGCGAGGTGGTGTGGCGCGACGACGAGGGCGTCACCTGCCGTCGCTGGAACTGGCGCCAGGGCGTGCGTACCCGGCTCACCGAGGAGTCGGTCAACGCGGTCTTCCTGCTGGAGAGCCTGGCCCCCATGAGCCGCGCGGCACTTGACGCCGCGGGTACCGAACTCGCCGAATCCCTGGAGAAGTTGAGCCCCGGGGCACGGATCACCGTCCACCCCGCGGGCTGACGTCCCACCCGGCGACCGCTCCAGCAGTGACGTTTCGGTGCGGTCGCCGCCGGGGCCCGCTCAGTTGGCCTCGCGGACCTCGGCCGGTGTCGGAGCCGTACCGCCGAGGTGCGCCGGTACCCACCAGGTGTCGCTCGCGTCCCTGGGCCGTACCGGATAGGCGCGCTGGGCCGCTTCGAGCAGCTCCTGCACCCGCTCGCGCAGCCGCCGCGTGATCGCCCCCGCGTACTGGTCGGTGGGAGCCTCCAGCGGCTCACCGACCCGCATCGTCACGGGGATGTGGCTGCGCCGGAAGTTGCGCGGGCGTCCCTTGGTCCAGATCCGCTGGGTGCCCCACAGCGCCATCGGGATCAGCGGCACACCCGCCTCCTGCGCCAGGCGCGCCGCGCCCGACTTGAAGGACTTGAGCGTGAACGACTGGGAGATGGTCGCCTCGGGGAACACACCGACGATCTCGCCGGAGCGCAGCGAGTCGAGCGCGTGCGCGTAGGCGCTCTCGCCCTGCTTCCGGTCGACCGGGATGTGTTTCATGCCGCGCATGAGCGGCCCCGAGACCTTGTGACGGAAGACGGAGTCCTTCGCCATGAAGCGCACGAGCCGCTTCTGGGGGAGCGCGGTGAGCCCGGTGAAGACGAAGTCCAGATAGCTGATGTGGTTGCTGACGAGCACGGCGCCGCCGGTACGCGGGATGTTCTCGGAGCCCTGAGTCTCGATCTTGAGGTCCAGCGCCTTGAACATCGTGCGGGCGGCGCCGACGACCGGCCGGTAGACGAGCTCTGCCATCTGGAGGAGACCCTTCTGTTCCCGGGGAGGGTTCTCCCGACGGAAGTTACGCAGCCGTAGGTTTTCGGCATTGGGCAGATCGTGCCCCAAACGAGGGCCTGTGGCCAGTCCTGCCGACGGCGCGGAGCGAGATTCTCATCACGTCATTCCCGGTTGTCCGGCACGTTCGCCGCAGCTCAACGCGGGGCGGCGGTCGTGCGGCGCAGCAGGAGATACAGCTCGCAGCCGAGGCAGTAGGCGAAGGCGGCGTTGAGGAAGGCGGCGGCCAGCGCGCAGGCGGTGGCGGCCAGGGCGAGCCAGAGCGGACCCCACAGATGGCCCGCCAACCCGGCCACGGCGAAGACCAGTCCGACCGCCTGGGCGAAGCGCGGCGGCCGCGGGGACTCGAACTCCGTGGGCGGTCCGAGCCTCGGCCGTACGACGGTGCGGAACAGCCATCCGTACGGCGAGCGCCCCACACCGGCCAGCGCGCCCACCGCGAAACACAGGGCCTGCCAGCCCAGGAGCGCGCCGCTGCCGGTGACGAGCACCACGGCCAGGACGGCGGCGGTGACGGCCGCGCCGAAGCGGGGGCCCCTGACATCTATGTTCATGACACCAGCATCACTCAGGGCCGCCCGGCCGGGAACGCGGAATATTTTGCGGTCGTGTGAACGCTCCACCTGGGATGACGGTGACCGGAGTGATGGTGTGCGTGGCGGTGCTCGCGGCGGCGAGTCTCTTCGGTGTGCTGCACCGCCGTACGAACGGGAGGCTCAAGGTGCGCGGGCGTGACGGCGAAAGGCGGCTCGGCGCGGCCGAGTTGGGCGCGGAGTTGGGGGAGCGTGCCACGCTCGTCCAGTTCTCCAGCGCGTTCTGCCAGCCCTGCCGCGCGACCAGGCGCACGCTCGCCGAGGTGACCGGCATGGTCGACGGCGTCGCCCATGTGGAACTCGACGCCGAGGACCGCCTTGAGCTGGTGCGCGAGTTGGGCATCCTCAGAACGCCGACGGTGCTCGTCCTCGACGCGGCGGGCCGGATCGTCCGCCGGGCGGCGGGAGCGCCGCGCAGGGCCGATGTGATCGCCGCGCTGGGCGTGGCCGTGTCGGGCACGACGCCGAGCGGCTGAGAGTTCCCGGCCGGCGGGCCGGTGGGGCGTTGGGAACGTCACAGTTCGAAGCGGTCGGTCAGCGGGCAACAGATCAATGTACCGGCGAGTAATATTATGGTCGGTGCGCCGGTCGACCTGACCGGAAAACCTCCCATCAGGCGCCTATGCTGCGAGCAACAAGGCAGCCCAGAAATGACGATGCAGTAGGAGAGCCGGCGTGAGCTTGAGGATCGTTGTCTGTGTGAAGTACGTGCCCGACGCCACGGGCGACCGGCATTTCGCCGATGACCTGACGCTGGACCGTGACGATGTGGACGGTCTGCTGTCCGAGCTGGACGAGTACGCGGTCGAGCAGGCGCTCCAGATCGCCGGGGACCACACCGGTGACGACGCGGAGGTCACCGTGCTGACGGTGGGCCCCGAGGACGCCAAGGACGCGCTGCGCAAGGCGCTGTCGATGGGCGCCGACAAGGCGGTCCACGTCGAGGACGACGATCTGCACGGCACGGACGCCCTCGGCACCTCGCTGGTCCTCGCGAAGGCGATCGAGAAGACCGGCTACGACCTGGTGATCTGCGGAATGGCCTCCACCGACGGCACGATGGGCGTACTGCCCGCGATGCTCTCGGAGCGCCTGGGCGTCCCGCAGGTGACCCTGCTGTCCGAGGTGTCGGTCGACGGCGGGACCGTCAAGGGCCGCCGCGACGGCGACGCGGCGACGGTCCGGCTCGAAGCGTCCCTGCCGGCCGTCGTGTCGGTCACGGACCAGTCGGGCGAGGCCCGCTACCCCTCGTTCAAGGGGATCATGGCGGCGAAGAAGAAGCCGGTGGAGTCCCTGGACCTGGGGGACCTGGACATCGAGGCCGGGGACGTCGGCCTCGAAGGCGCGTGGACGGCGGTCGACTCCGCCACGGAGCGCCCCGCCCGTACGGCGGGCACGATCGTCAACGACGAGGGCAAGGGCGGCGACGAACTGGCCGAGTTCCTCGTGAGCCAGAAGTTCATCTGACGGAACGCGGCACCCGGGCCACGCCCCGTGCCGCCGCAGTAGCCGGTCCCGGAACCCTCACGCACACGCATTCGCAGGAGAACAGAACCCATGGCTGAAGTCCTCGTCTATGTCGATCATGTGGACGGTGCCGTCCGCAAGCCCACCCTGGAGCTGCTGACGCTGGCCCGTCGCCTCGGTGACCCCGTCGCCGTCTCGCTCGGCGCGGGCGCCGCCGACACCGCCGCCAAGCTGGCGGAGCACGGCGCGGTGAAGGTGCTGACCGCCGACGCCCCCGAGTTCGCCGACTACCTCGTCGTCCCGAAGGTCGACGCGCTCCAGGCCGCTTACGAGAGCGTGTCTCCGGCCGCCGTACTCGTCCCGTCCTCCGCCGAGGGCAAGGAGATCGCCGCCCGTCTCGCGGTGCGCATCGGCTCGGGTCTGATCACCGACGCGATCGACCTCCAGGCCGGCGACCAGGGCCCGGTGGCGACACAGTCCGTGTTCGCCGCCGCGTACACCACCAACTCCCGCGTCACCAAGGGCACTCCGGTCATCACGGTGAAGCCCAACGCGGCCCCCGTCGAGCCGGCCGCCGCCGCGGGCACCGTCGAGGCGCTGGCCGTCACCTTCGGTGAGGCGGCCACCGGCACCAAGGTCGTCGACCGCACCCCGCGCGAGTCCACGGGGCGCCCGGAGCTGACCGAGGCCGCGATCGTCGTCTCCGGCGGACGCGGCGTCAACGGCGCCGAGAACTTCGCGATCATCGAGGCGCTCGCCGACTCCCTCGGCGCGGCCGTCGGCGCCTCGCGCGCCGCCGTCGACGCCGGCTGGTACCCGCACTCCAACCAGGTCGGCCAGACCGGCAAGTCGGTCTCCCCGCAGCTGTACATCGCCTCCGGCATCTCGGGCGCGATCCAGCACCGGGCCGGCATGCAGACGTCGAAGACGATCGTCGCGATCAACAAGGACGCCGAGGCGCCCATCTTCGACCTCGTCGACTACGGCGTGGTCGGCGACCTCTTCCAGGTCGTCCCCCAGCTCACCGAGGCCATCAAGGCGCGCAAGGGCTGAGGGCTGAGTCACGGCATCTCCCGGGGGCCGCGCGGCGGGATCACCGCCGCGCGGCCCCCGTGTGATGTGCGCTCGCCTCCCCGCCCGCGCCGGGCGACCATTGACGCATCCCGGATCGGGCGATTAACTTCACCATGCGGATGACGCATTCCGTATAGCGGAAAATCGAGCGCGGCAGACGGAGGCGTGGGAATGGGTCAGGGCCAGCAGGAGAAGGTGACGACGAGCCTCGCGGGCGCGGTCGGCGCGAGTATCAGCGCCTCGCTCGCGCCGGTCGACGCCGAACTCGCCCGCCGGTACCCGGGAGACCCCGGCACCCGCCAGCCCGTCCACACCGTCTACGTCCCCGCCGACGCCTTCGACGCGGGCACCGTCCGCTCCTGGGGCGACCGGGCCCTCGCCACCCTCGACGAACACGCCCCCGACGCCGGCTCACTGGCGCGCGCCCTCGGCCTCCCCGGCGAACTCGCGGAACCCCTGTACGAGCGGGTGCGGGCCAAGCTGGAGCGCGAGCCCGTCGAAGACCTGCGGATCGATTTCGAGGACGGCTACGGACCGCGCTCCGACGAGGAGGAGGACCTCGCCGCCGCGCGCGCCGCGCGCCTCGTCCACGCGGCGTACGCCGACGGCACCGCGGCCCCGTACACGGGCATCCGGATGAAGTGCCTGGAGGCCCCCGTACGGGACCGGGCCATCCGCACCCTCGACATCTTCCTCAGCGGACTGATGGAGGCCGGCGGACTCCCCGAAGGGCTCGTACTCACGCTGCCCAAGGTCACCTATCCCGAACAGGTCGCCGCGATGGTGCGGCTGACGGAGGAGTTCGAGAAGGCCCGGGGGCTGGAGCGCGGCCGGATCGGCTTCGAGATCCAGATCGAGACCAGCCAGTCCATCCTCGCCGCGGACGGCACCGCCGCGGTGGCCCGGATGATCGTCGCGGCGGACGGCCGCGCGACCGGACTGCACTACGGCACCTTCGACTACAGCGCCTGCGTCGGCGTCAGCGCCGCCTACCAGTCGAGCGACCACCCGGCCGCCGACCACGCCAAGGCCGTCATGCAGGTCGCCGCCGCCGGCACCGGCGTCCGCGTCTGCGACGGCTCGACCAACGTGCTGCCCGTCGGCCCCACCGCCCAGGTCCACGAGGCGTGGCGGCTCCACTACGGGCTCACTCGCCGCGCCCTGGCCCGCGCCTACTACCAGGGCTGGGACATGCACCCCGGCCACCTGCCCACGCGCTACGCGGCCGTCTACGCCTTCTACCGCGAGGGACTGGAGCAGGCCGCCGCGCGACTCGCCGCGTACGTGTCCAAGGCCGGCGGCGACGTGATGGACGAACCCGCCACCGCCAAGGCGCTCAGCGGCTACCTGCTGCGCGGACTGGACTGCGGGGCCCTCGACGGCGACGAGGTCACCCGGCTGACCGGGCTCTCCCGCGCCGAGCTGGGGAGCTACGCGGCCCCGCGCCGCGCGGACCTGACGGTCTCGGCGCCGTAGGGCCTGTCTTCGAAGTCCCCCCGGCCCGTGGCGGCGGGCACGGCACCTCGCCGCGTTGTCGTCGGCTGGCCGGGGCCCGGCCCCACCTTGCGATGCACCGCATCAGCCGCTGCCGGCGCCCGCCCTGCGGGCGGACGCGCCATTTGTCGGACACGGCCCAGCCGGACGTACCGACCCGGCCGCCGGGTCTACCGGTCGGCCGGCGGCGGCAGTTCACCCGAGCCGCGCGCGATCAGCCTGGTGGGGACCACCACCCGGCCGGGCGCCTCGGCCGCCCCGTCCAGCCTGCGGAACAGCCGCTCCGCCGCCGTACGCCCCAGGGTGGCCGCGTCCTGCGCGATGACCGTGACCCCGGGGTTCAGCAGGTCGGCCAGCTCGATGTCGTCGAAGCCGACCAGGGCGACGGGCCGCTCGTGCGCGGCCAGCGCCCGTACGACCGTCACCGTCACACGGTTGTTGCCGGTGAGGATCGCGGTGACGGGCTCCGGGGCGTCGAGCATCGAGACGACGGCCTCGTGGACCCGCTCGGGAACGGTCGTGCCCAGCGACACCCAGGAGTCCTCCACCGGCAGACCGGCCTCGGCCATCGCCGCGCGGTAGCCGCGCAGCCGCTCGACCGCCGTGTGGATCCGCGGCTGGTCGCCGATGAAACCGATCCGCCGGTGGCCGTGGGCGACCAGGTGGGCGGTGCCCGAACGCGCGCCGCCGAAGCTGTCGGAGAGCACGGCGTCCGCCTCGATCCGGCCGGCGGGACGGTCCACGAAGACCGTCGCGACCCCGGCCTTGATCTCCGGCTCCAGATAGCGGTGGTCGTCACCGGCGGGAATGATGATCAGCCCGTCCACGCGGCGCGCGCACAGGGCGAGCACCAACTCCTGCTCGCGGTCCGGGTCCTCGGCGCTCGACCCGTTGATCAGCAGCGCGCCGTGGGCGCGCGCGACCTCCTCGATCGCCCGGTTCAGCGGGCCGTAGAACGGGTCGGCCAGATCTTCGAGTACCAGTCCGATACTGGCGGTACGGCCCTTGCGCAGCACCCGCGCCGAGTCGTTGCGGCGGAAGCCCAGCGCGTCGATGGCCTCCTGGACGCGCCGCTCGGTGTCGGGGGTCACGCCCGGCTCCGCGTTGACCACGCGCGACACCGTCTTGAGGCCGACACCGGCACGGGCTGCCACGTCTTTCATGGTGGGCCGATTACCGTAGCGGGGCTCAGGGTGACGGGCGGTGTCGGCCACGGTGCGCTGTCCTGTCGTCGTTCGGTTGTCGTGCAAGGCTTGTGGCGTTGAGCATAGGCCCTGGACAACGTTGTCAGGTGAATGGAGACTGTTCCACGAACCCGCAGGTCCCACGCGCGTCCACACCAACCCCCGCCCGCGGGGAACACTCGTCCACTGGAGATCCGACACTGATGCATAACGACCTCGTAGCCGCTCTCGACATCGGCGGTACCAAGATCGCCGGGGCGTTGGTGGACGGCGACGGGAGGATTCTCGTACAGGCTCGCCGGCCGACCCCGGCGACCGAGGACGGCGAGTCGGTGATGCGCGCGGTCACGGAGGTGCTGGCGGAGGTCGGTGCCTCGCCGCTGTGGACGCGCGCGACGGCTCTCGGCATCGGCAGCGCGGGGCCCGTGGACGCGGCGGCCGGCACCGTCAGCCCGGTGAACGTCCCCGGCTGGCGCGGCTTCCCGCTGGTGGAGCGGGTCCGGCGGGCCACCGGCGGCCTGCCGGTGACGCTCGTCGGCGACGGTGTCGCCATGACGGCCGCCGAACACTGGCAGGGCGCGGCCCGCGGCCACGACAACGCCCTGTGCATGGTGGTCTCCACCGGCGTCGGCGGCGGACTGGTGCTCGGCGGCAAGCTCCACCCCGGCCCCTCCGGCAACTCGGGCCACATCGGCCACATCAGCGTCGACCTCGACGGCGACCTCTGCCCGTGCGGCGGGCGCGGCTGCGTCGAGCGCATCGCCAGCGGACCGAACATCGCCCGGCGAGCGCTGGAGGGCGGCTGGCGGCCCGGCCCGGACGGTGACACCTCCGCGGCGGCGGTCGCGGCGGCGGCCCGTACCGGCGACCCGGTCGCGATCGCCTCGTTCGAGCGCGCCGCGCAGGCACTTGCCGCGGGGATCGCCGCGACCGCGACGCTCGTCGAGATCGGCATCGCGGTCGTCGGCGGGGGAGTGGCCAACGCGGGCGATGTGCTCTTCCTGCCGCTGCGCCGGGCGCTGCGCGAGTACGCGACGCTGTCGTTCGTCCAGAACCTCACCGTGGCACCGGCGTTGACCGGTACGAACGCCGGTCTGGTGGGAGCCGCCGCGGCTGCCTCGCTGGGCCGCGCGCCCGCCGCGCCGAGAGAGGCCGACACGGCGATGAGCGCGCCGACTGCGCTGTGACAGACCGTCAGGGAAGACGTCCGGAGAGCGATGTGACGAACCGTCAAAGTCGCTCCGCCGACGCTCTCTTCAACCCTGTGCCCTTGCGCGCGTTTGCGGTGGGGCCTGTTCAACTCTGTTGAATGAGGCCGGGTAACGGTTGTTCGATATCCCGTCAGAACCCTTGACGGCTCCCACTCAGGGGAGTGAGATCCAATCCTCGCGTTCGGTTGTGTTGGGTTGAACCCCTGAGGAGGGGGACATGTCTCGATCTCCGTTCAACGGTTCGGCGGTACCGGCGAGTCTGGCGGGCCGTCCGATCTCCCGGCGAAATCTTCTGCGCGGCGCGGCGGCCGGGGCGGGCGCGATCACGCTGCCGTCGCTGCTCGCCGCCTGCGGTGGTGGCCCCGGCGGTGACGGAAAGACCGTCACGGTGGGCTCCAACGCCTCCGACCCGGTCCCCAAGAAGGCGTTCGCCCAGGCGTTCGCGGCGTACGAGAAGCAGTCGAAGGACAAGCGGACGGTCGACGTCAACACCGTCGACCACAACAGCTTCCAGGAGAACATCAGCCGCTATCTGCAGAGCAAGCCGGACGACGTCTTCATGTGGTTCGCCGGCTACCGGATGCAGTTCTTCGCCGAGAAGGGGCTGTTGCACGACATCAGCGACCTCTGGGGCGACTACACCGGCTTCTCCGACGCGCTCAGGGCCCAGTCGACCGGCTCCGACGACAAGCAGTACCTCACGCCGTACTACTACTACCCGTGGGCGGTCTTCCACCGGAAGAGCGTCTTCGCGCAGTACGGCTACGAGGCGCCGCGCACCCTCGACGCGTACCTGGCGCTCGCCAGGCAGATGCGCAAGGACAAGCTGACCCCCATCGCCTTCTGCGACAAGGACGGCTGGCCCGCGATGGGCACCTTCGACTACATCAACATGCGCACCAACGGCTACGAGTTCCACAAGTCCCTGATGGCGGGCGAGGAGGCCTGGACCGACAGGCGCGTCAAGGACGTCTTCGACACCTGGCGCTCCATCCTCCCCTTCTGCCAGCAGGGCGCCAACGGCCGTACGTGGCAGGAGGCCGCCAGCAGCCTCCAGAAGAAGGAGACGGGGATGGCCGTCTTCGGACTCCCGCACCCCGGCCAGCAGTTCCCCGAGGCCGAGCAGGACGACATCGACTTCTTCGCCTTCCCCGAGATCAACCCGGAGCACGGTCAGGACGCGGTCGAGGCCCCCATCGACGGATTCCTGCTGGCGAAGAACTCCAAGAGCCTGAAGAACGACCGGACCATGGAGAGCGCCAGGGACCTGCTGTCGTGGCTGGCCACGGGCAGGGCCGAGGACGTCTATCTGGCCGGTGACCCGAACAACGTCGCGGTCAGCGACGAAGCGGACATCGCCAAGTACACACCGCTGCAGAAGAAGGCGGTGGAGCTGATCGCCGGCTCGAAGCAGATATCGCAGTTCATGGACCGCGACACCCGGCCCGACTTCGCCTCCACGGTGATGATCCAGGCCATTCAGAGCTTCATCAACGACCCGAAGGACATCGACGGGCTGGTCAACGGGATCGAGCGGCAGAAGAAGACCCTGTTCGCCTCCGACGCCGGCAACTGAGCCCGGACGGCGGGCTCCTGTCCGCCGGCCTTTGCGGCGTGCACCGTCCTTCCGTCCGTCGTCCGTCCGCCGACTCCGACCAGGAGCTCTGATCCGTGGCGATCTTCACTGCGCGGCGCACCCGGCGGCGGGGCCCGCGGCGGTTCTCCGCCCGGGACCGTGCCGTCCTCGCTGTGCTGCTGGGCATACCCCTCCTGCTCGACCTCGTCATCGTGTGGGGCCCCACCGTCGCCTCGATCGTGCTGTCCTTCACCGGCTGGGACGGCATCAGCGACATCGAGTGGGTCGGCACGGAGAACTACGAGAACCTGTTCACCAACTACCCGCAGTTCTGGCCCGCCGTCCGGCACAACCTCCTGTGGCTCGCCTTCCTCGGACTGGTCGCCACCCCGTTCGGGCTGCTTCTCGCCGTACTCATCGACCGCGGTGTGCGCTTCAGCCGTTTCTACCAGTCGACGATCTATCTGCCGGTCGTGCTCTCGCTGGCCGTCGTCGGCTTCATCGCCCAACTCGTCTTCTCCCGCGACCAGGGCGCGCTCAACGCGATCCTCGGTGACACCGCGAATCCCACCGACTGGCTCGGCGATCCGGACATCAACATCTGGATGGTGCTGCTGGCGGCGGCCTGGCGTCACACCGGCTATGTGATGATCCTCTATCTGGCGGGCCTCAAGGCCGTCGACGCCTCTCTCAAGGAGGCGGCGGCCATCGACGGTGCGAGCGAGACTCAGACATTTTTCCGGGTCGTCCTCCCCACCCTGCGACCGGTCAACGTCATCGTCGGCGTGATCACGGTGATCGAGGGGCTGCGCGCCTTCGACATCGTCTACGCCGTCAACAAGGGCAGGAACGGCCTCGAACTGCTCTCGGTGCTCGTCACCGACAACATCATCGGAGAGGCGAGCAGGATCGGCTTCGGATCGGCGATCGCCGTCGTCCTGCTCGTCGTCTCCATGGGCTTCGTCGTGACGTATCTGGTCCAGGAGATCCGAGGGGAGAAGTCCCGATGAGCGCCCACGCCCACGCCGACACCGCCGCCCCGGCCGCCCCGACGCCCGCCCGCAGGCGCCGCGTCACCCCGGGGCGGCTCGGTGTGCACGCCTTCCTGATGGCCGTCTCGCTTGGGTTCCTCGCGCCGCTGCTGCTGGCGGTGTACGCCTCGCTGCGGCCGTACGACGAGACGTCCGAGCGCGGTTACTTCTCGCTGCCCGACAGGCTGTCCCTCGACTACTACCGGCAGGCGTTCACCGACTCCGGGATGACGAAGTACTTCGTCAACACCCTGATCATCGCCGTTCCCGGAGTGCTGCTCGCGCTCTTCCTCGCCTCGTTCGTCGCCTTCGCCGTCGCGCGGCTGCGGATGCGCGGGTCGATCGTGCTGCTGATGCTGTTCACGGCGGGCAACCTGCTGCCGCAGCAGGTGATCATCACGCCGCTGTACGTGCTGTTCAACCGGATCCCGCTGCCGTACTGGATGTCCGACTCGATGACGATGTACGACTCGTACTGGGCCGTCGTCGCCGTCCAGGTCGGCTTCCAGATGGGCTTCTGCGTCTTCGTCCTGGCCAACTTCATGCGCACGCTGCCGATCGAGATCCTGGAGGCCGCGATCGTCGACGGGGCGGGCGTCTGGGCGCAGTACTGGCGGATCACCCTGCCGCTGTGCCGGCCGGCCCTCGCGGCCCTCGGCACGCTCCAGTTCACCTGGATGTACAACGACTTCCTGTGGGCGCTGGTCTTCATCTCCGACGGCGACAAACTGCCGGTGACCTCGGCGCTCAACAATCTGCGCGGGCAGTTTTTCACGGACTACAACCTCCTGGCGGCCGGGTCGCTCATCGTGGCCCTGCCGACGATCATCGTCTTCCTGCTGCTCCAGCGGCACTTCATCGCCGGCCTCACCCTCGGATCCGGCAAGGGCTGAGCCGGCGGGGGCCGTGGAGGGCCGGGACTTCTTCAGGAGGCGGATTCTCTGGACTGCTGCGGCACCACCACGACGAGGAAGACGTCCGACTCCAGGTCCATCACCACCTCCGCGGGAGTGCCCTCGTCCCGCCGAGCCCGCGCGAACTCCTCGGCGGGCCGGCTCCCCCGCGGGTCCCCGGCCGGAAATGTCTCCAGTACGACGCGGTGCATCGCATACCCCCTTGTCACATCCGTGTCCAACGACCCTCCGTCCGTGTGTGTTACGGCTCCGGCCCAAAACGCTCCGTGAGGCAGAACGCCGCACCGCCTCCGTAAGAGGTGGCGATCAGGCCACGGACCGGCAACGGCGAGGTGTCGGCGGGGCAGCCGGAATCGGCCACGTGTTTCCACTGCCGGGTGGTGCGGGCAATCCACATGGGGCTACGAAAGAGGGGGAACCGTGATCGTCTGGATCAACGGTGTGACCCAGAAGGTCGCTGGTCAGCGGCTCACCTGCTGGAATGCATGGTAGATATCCAGCCTTAGTCAGCTTGCTCTAGCTTTACTCTTTCTCCCATTGGTCTCCCATGGGGACAAGGAGCGAGCCCCGGCGCGTTGTACGGAGCTCTTGATCGGGGCCGGATCGACGTCGAGAGGTGCGGATCTTGCTCGCCGGGCTGTCGTTGCCCCGGTTCGAGGGCGGGCGCCTGGTCCTGGCGGTCGACGTGTCGCCAATAACCTCCGTCAGTTTTAGACCTAGGGCCTGTCTTTCGGATCTTGCCGGGCTCGCGGTCCCTGGCACGCACGTTCGCCGCGTTGACAGCGCAGGAGGGAGGCATGGCCCCGCCATGCCTCCCTCCTCCGCCTTGCGATCGCACGCACCAGACCCCGCTCCCTGAACCGGCCTGATCCAAAAGACAGGCCCTAGCCGCGGATAGCGATCGTGGCGTCGAGTTCCACCAGCGCGCCTTGGGGCAGCACATGGGCCGGCAAGGCCGTCCGAGCGTGACGGCCCGCGTCGCCCAGGACGTCGAGCAACAGCTGCGAAGCCCCGTCGATCACCGACGGCTGGTCCACGAAGGTCGGTGAACTCGATGCCCAGGCATTGAGCTTCAGTATCTGCTGCACATTGTTGAGGCCGACTGCGTCGTCTATGCGCGCCAGGAGATTGAGCGCGGACGTCCTCGCGGCGGTCACTCCATCAGCCAAGGTGGCATCATCTCCCAAGCGGCCCCGCAGGGTCTCGCCCGAGGCGGTCCGTGAGATCTGGCCGGACACGAAAAGCAGATCGCCCCATCGAGCGGTCGCCTCATAGGCGTAGCGGGGCGCGCCGAGCACTGGAAGCTCGATGGACAGCGCCTTGAGGCGCTCCTGCACGTCAGTCATGTTGCATCCCGGTTCAACAAGTCGGACGAGCGACACGGCCGCGCGTTCTGTACAGCGCGCCGCTCCCTGCGAACGATTTGGCTCTTGAGCGGTTCAGCCGTCATCGCTTGCTCACGATGTAGGTACGGTCGCGTCCGATGTACCAGAGGTCCTCTGTGCCGATCGCCGCGTTCTCGTAGCGCCATGGGATCTCGGCGGCGCCGTACGAACCGACCTCAAGGACGTGCTTGTAGCCGGGCCGGAGTTCGTTGGCGAATGACTCCTGCTTGCCCATGAGGTGGCCGACGTTGCGCTTGCGGTACTCCGTGTTGAAGTCGACGTCCGTCCCGAGCATTCCGATCTGGACCATCCGGTCCAGGTGCGGCGCCAGGTAGCGCAGGGTTCCCTCATGCACGTCCTCGCACACCACGCCGGGCTTGAGCTGCCCGATGATCCCCTCACGCACCACGTCGAAGAAGAACTCGTACGCCTCCTTCGCGGCCGGGGTGCGAGGCAGCGAGCGAGCCATGTCGGAGGTGGCGACGTTGACCCCGTCGAACACGACGCGCACCCCGGCGTCGAGCTGTATGCAGGTCGTCTCGTCGTTGATCGGGTAGTCGACCGGCGGGCCGGGGAAGAGCATCCGGTTCGACGAGTGGAGGTTGGTGAAGTACGGCTCGATACCGAAGGGGATCTCGTTCACCGTGCGGAACTCGGCGACCTTCTTGACGTACACCGCGTTGATGTCGAGCTCGGTGAAAGAGCGGCCGGCGTCGAGGCCCTCCTCCGCCCAGGCCAGCGCCTCCTCGATGGCGAACACACTCGCCCGGGCGGCGACGACCTGGAAGGCGAGGTCCTCGTGGTCACGGATGTCCCGCCAGTGGCCGAGGTCTGCCGAGACCGGGACCAGTTCCGCACCTTCGCGCTCCAGCTCGCGGGCCAGACCGACGCTGATCCACTCTTCCTCGACCCCGGTCCGCGCGCCGTCGGTCAGCGCTCGGACGGCGGCGCCGATGGACGGGAACCGGCCGACGGCCGTCCCGGAGACCCCGGAGGTTCCCTCAGGCGCCAGCACGATCAGCTTGTCCGAGCCGGCCAGCCACAGGCCGACCGCGCCATCCGGCTGCGCGAACCCGGTCGCCTCGGTGAAGTTGGGGGGTGCGGCGAGGAGCAGCGCGTCGAGGGAGCGGTCCCCGACGAGCGTTTTCAGCGCCGAGAAACGGCTGTCCTCGCCGGCGGTGAACTCCTCCGCCAGGCCGGAGAGGTGTTCGACGTTCTCAATGAGCCGGCGCGCGGTGCGCACGCCCGTCTCGCGCCACGACGCGAACCCCGCCAGGACCTCATCGGGATCGAGCTCGTAGGCGGTGACCGGAGTGGGGTCCTGGTCGGCGACGACCAGCTCGCAGGAGCCGGACAACGTGAGGTAGTGGCTGTAGACGATGTCGGCGGCGAGGTGCACCGCGGCGCCGTCGGCGAGTTCCCGCACCAGGCTCGTCAGGGACGCCGAGGCGGGAGTGTCGGCGACGATTCGAGGGTCGATCGTGACCCAGGGGGCGTAGAACCTGATCTGCTCCTTCGGGACCCCGGCGGAGAGAGCGTTGCCCTGCTCCTGCTGGCGCACGAGCAGGTACTGCTGCTCGTCCTTCCGCGCGATCAATGGTGCGACGAACGGGTAGGAGTCGAGGCGGATCGCGGAGAACAGGAAGCTCTTGCGTGCGTTGAGTCCGTAGGCTGCCTCGACCTGCGAGGCGTCTGCGATGAGGCTCAGCATGGGTGCTCCTATGGTGTCGATTTCGGTGTCGGTTTCCGGGCCGGCGGCGGTCAGCTGATTCCGGTCACGACTCCGATGTGGGATTCGATTTCCGTGGTGTAGTCGGAGAAAGCCGTCGAGAACCGGTGCTCCTTGCCCCGGGGCCGCGGGAGGTCGACCGAGATGTCGGCGACGATCCGGCCGGGGCGGTCGCCGATGACGACCACCCGGTCGCCGAGCCAGACCGCCTCGGGGATGCTGTGCGTCACGAAGAGGACGCTGCACCCCGTGGTCTGCCAGATGCGCTGGATCTCGAAGTTCATCGAATCGCGGGTCATGGCGTCGAGCGCGCCGAAGGGTTCGTCCATGAGCAGTAGCGAGGGGTGGGAGACGAGCGCGCGGCAGATGGCCACTCGTTGCTGCATACCACCGCTGAGCTCGTAGGAGTACTGCTTGGTCTTGTTGCCAAGACCCACCATCTCGAGCAGTTCCTGGGCGTAGCGGCGTGACTCGTCGGTGCGGGTTCCGCGGAACTCCAGGGGCAGGAGCACGTTGTCGATGTTGTTGCGCCACGGCAGGAGCACGGGGCTCTGGAACACCATGGCGATGTCCTCGATCCCGTCGCGGATCGGACGCCCCTTGACCATGATCTCGCCCTCGGTGGGCTCCTGCAGGCCGGAGATCGTCTTGAGCAGTGTGGTCTTCCCGCTGCCCGACTGTCCGACGATCGAGACGAACTGGCCCGGCTTCACGTGGAAGTCCAGCCCCTTGAGTACCGTGTTGTCTTGGCCGTCCCGGGAACGGTAGGTCTTGCTCACGTTGTTGACCGAGATGGCGTACTCGTTGTTCATGTGACTGTTCATGTGACTCTCCGTCCGGCCGTCACGGGGCCTGAATGGTCTCTGTGGAGTTCAGCGGCGTGAGGTACGAGTTGCTGTACACGTCCTCGGGCGTGAGGTTGCTGCCCTGCTTCAGGCCGAGGAACTTCTGGGCGACGTCGATGATTTCCTGGACGCCCGCGTCGTCCATGACGCCGTACTGGTTCACCGACTCACCGGTGCTGCGGTTGAGAGCGCACTGCGCGTCGATCGCGAGGGTGATGGTTTTCGTCTCGTAGCCCGAGACCTGTTTCTGGAAGTCCTTCGCGGCGTCGGCCGTGTGCCCGCACGCCCACAGGAAGCCCTTCTGCATCGCCCGGTTGAATCGCCGGATCTGCTCGGGATCCTTCTTGAGCTTCTCGTCGGAGGCGACGATCCCGTTGCCGTAGAGGTCGATGCCCAGGTCGGACCACTTGAGTACGACGGCCTTCCGGCCGAGTGCGTCGATGGCCGGCTGGTCGGAGACGTACAGGGCGAGGTTGGCGTCCCACTGACCGGCGAGCAGTCCGGGGATCTTCGACGCGCTGGAGGCGGGGACGACGTTGACATCGCCCTCCTTGAGTCCCAGCTTGTTCATCGCGAGCGGCCACATCGCGGTCATCGCGCCGCCGCCCTCGGTGGCGACGGTCTTGCCCGGGAGGTCGTCCCATCCTTTGATGCCGGTGCCCGCGAGGCCGACGACCGCGTAGGCGGACCTGGCCTGCAGGAGGTTGACCTGCTTGACCTCGGCTCCTCTGCCCTGGGCGGTGACGGTGGCGCCGAAGTCGGCCCAGCCGACGTCGACCTTGCCCGTGACGACGGAGGTGACCGTGTTGGTCGAACCGGACCCCGGCATGACCGTGACGTCGAGGCCCTCCTCCTTGAAGAAGCCGCGCTCGACAGCCGAGATGAACGGGGCGTGCTTCGGCAGGTACCCCACGTCGAGCATGAGGGTCATCGAATTCTTCCCGCCGCTGCTCACGCAGCCCGAGAGGGTCACGAGGAGCACCATCCCGGTGATCGCGGAGATCCCGCGGATCGAGTTACGCATTCGAGTCTCCGATCCCGCGCTCACTTCGCGTGGTTCTTCCACGGGGCCAGCTTTCGTCCCGCGAAGTCGACGAGGAAGAACAACGCGAGGGCGATGGCGGCGAGCACGATGAAGGCCGCGAACATCGACGGGAGGTCGACCTGGCTGTTGGCGAGGAGGATGACGTATCCCAGCCCCTTCGAGCCGGCGATGAACTCACCGACGACCGCTCCGCCCACGGCGAGCGAGATGGAGATCTTCGCTCCGGAGAAGATCGACGGGATCGCGTAGATGAAATCGATCTTCGTCATCTTCTTCCACGGCGACGCCTTGTTGATCCGCGCGAGTTCCTGCAGCTCGTGGGGCACCGCGCTCAGGCCGTCATAGGTGTTGATCACCAGAGGGAAGAAGGCGATGGCCATCGCGACGAACGCCTTCGACTCGAAGCCGAACCCGAACCACACGATGAACAGCGGTGCGAGTGCCACCTTGGGGATGGTGTCGATCGCGATGAGCGCGGGGTAGAGGAAGCTGCGCACGGTGCTTGAGTAATGCAGCGCCGCGCCGCACAGGACCCCGAGCGCGGTGCCGAGCGCGAACCCGGCGAGCGCCTCCTGCAAGGTGACGAAAGTGTTGCTCGCGAAGTACTCGGGCCGTTCGATCAGCTCCGCGAAGGCCGCGAGAGGCCCGACGGCCAGGTACTCCGGCGGGTCGAAGACGATCACCAGCAGCTGCCAGACGACGAAGAGTCCGACGATCCCGGCGACTGCTTTCGCACCGACCACGATCGAGTCACGGCTGAGCATTCTCGGTCTGGTTGCCGTCGGGTCACCGGGCGCTGCCCCGGGCGAGGTCCGAAGCAGGTTCTCCGGACCGGCTTCGCCGACTTCAGGAGAGGCCATGGCTGAACCTCCCGTCAAAGGGCGCGCCGTGCGCGGACAGGGCCGCGGCTACGGGCTGGGGGTGTGTACTACGCCAACAGGAACCTGTGGCGGGGAGGGGCGACGCGGCCGGTATCCGGCGCGACGATGGGGACGGCGAGAGCCATCGCAGTGTCATTTCGTCCTCACAACATTGGAAGGGTTGCCACTGGGCAGTCGCGGGTGTGGCCGGCGTGGCCGGACCTCGGCCAGGTGGACAACGGCTCACCCGGCCGACGGTCAGCTGGCGCTGTCGACGGCGCGGGCGTCTCGACCGGGTTCACCGTCGAGCCGGCGCCATACACCAAGCGGATTTTCGTCACGGAGCTCAGCAGGCAACAGCGCGGTCGGCGCGTCCTGGTAGGCAACGGGGCGCAGGAAGCGCTCGATCGCGAGCGTTCCGACGGAAGTGCTGCGTGGGTCGGTCGTGGCCGGGAACGGCCCGCCGTGCACCATCGCGTGTCCGACCTCGACCCCGGTGGGCCAGCCGTCGAACAGGACGCGGCCTGCCCGCTCCTCCAGGAGCGGCAGCAGGGTCGCGGCGAGTGGATGATCGGCCTCGTCGGCGTGCACGGTCGCGGTGAGCTGGCCTTCCAGCGCGTCGACCGCCGCGGTCAGCTCGGAGGCGTCCGCGCATCGGACGATCAGGGACGTCGCGCCGAAGATCTCGGTCTGCAGCCGCGGGTCGGCGGCGAACCGGGCGCCGTCGACGGTCAGCAGCCGGGCGCGGCCACACGCCGCACTGTCGGGCCGGCCGCCGTGTGCGGATTCCTCGACGCCTTCCCGGGCCGCGAGGGCGTCGCCGGTGGCGGCGTAGTGGTCGGCGATGCCCTTGGTGAGCATGGTGGCTCCGGCGTCGGCGGCGACGGCGTCGGCAGCGGCCTTCGTGAACGCGTCGAGGCCAGGTCCTTCGACCGCCAGCACCAGACCGGGGTTGGTGCAGAACTGTCCGGCGCCGAGCGTCAGCGATCCGGCGAAGGCGGCACCCAGCTCGGCGCCGCGGAATTCGAGCGCCGCGGGTAGTAGCAGCACCGGATTGATGCTGCTCATC
>NZ_JAAPBF010000430.1 GCF_022695985.1 Streptomyces sp. NP-1717
ACGCCATCAGCCTGATCAGCTCGACGTCCGTCCGCGTGGACCTGAGCGTGTCCACCGCGATCCGCGCCGCCCGTTCCGCCGGGAAACCGAAGATGCCCGTCGAGATCGCCGGGAACGCCACGCTCCTGGCGCCCAGTTCGTCCGCCACCTCCAGGCAGCGCCGGTAGCAGGAGGCCAGGACGGCCGGCTCGTCGTGGGTGCCGCCCTTCCAGGTCGGGCCCACCGTGTGGATCACGTGACGGATCGGCGGGGGCAGGTCGAAGCCCGGGGTCGCCTTCGCGTCACCCCGTGCGCACGGCGCGATCGCCGCGCCCGCCTCCGCGAGGCGCGGGCCCGCGGCCCAGTGGATCGCCCCGTCCACGCCGCCCCCGCCGCGCAGCGACTCGTTCGCCGCGTTGACGATGGCGTCCGTGTCCTGGCGGGTGATGTCGCCCTGTACGACCTCGATCACAGTCATGCCCGGATGATCGCACCCGGAGCTACAACAGCGTCAGCTGTGTCGGCCCCGCCTCCGGGACCGGTCTCTCCGGGACCAGTACGCGCCGCCGGGCCGCCCGTCCGGCCGGGCCGATGCCGAACTCGTCCGCCAGTTCGTGGACCTGGCGCGTGATGCGGCGCTGGTACCACTTCGGCGCGTACGCCCCCTCCGCGTACAGCCGTTCGTACCGCGGCACCAGATGCGCGTGGTGTTCCCGCAGCCACCGCATGAACCACTCGCGGGCGCCCGGCCGCAGATGCAGCACCAGCGGTGTCACCGAGGTCGCCCCGGACGCGGCTATCGCCCGTACCGTGGCCCGCAGTTGGTCCGCGCTGTCGCCCAGGAAGGGGATGACGGGGGCCATCAGGACCCCGCAGCCTATGCCGCTGTCCGTCAGGGCGCGGACGGCGTCGAGCCGGCGTTGCGGCGAGGGCGTGCCGGGCTCGACCGTGCGCCACAGCTCCTGGTCGGTGAAGCCGACCGAGACCGACACACCGACCTCCGTGACCTGCGCGGCCTCCCGCAGCAGCTCCAGATCGCGCAGGATCAGCGTGCCCTTGGTCAGGATGGAGAAGGGGTTCGCGCGGTCGCGCAGCGCCGAGATGATGCCCGGCATCAGCCGGTACCGGCCCTCCGCCCGCTGGTAGCAGTCGACGTTCGTCCCCATGGCGATGTGCGCGCCCTGCCACTGGCGGGAGGCGAGCTGCCTGCGCAGCAGCGCCGGCGCGTTGATCTTGACGACGATCTGCGAGTCGAAGCCGAGACCGGTGTCGAGGTCCAGATAGCTGTGGGTCTTGCGGGCGAAGCAGTAGACGCAGGCGTGCGAGCACCCCCGGTACGGATTGACCGTCCACTCGAACGGCATGCGCGACGCGCCCGGCACCCGGTTCACGATCGAACGGGCTCGGACCTCGTGGAACGTGATGCCGCGGAATTCGGGGGTGTCGAAGGTCCTGGTGGTCACCGCGTCCGTACCGAAGAGCGCGGCGTCGCGGGCCGACATGGGGTTCTCGGCCAGATTGTCCCAGCGCATTTGCGCCTCCTCAGTTGTACCGACCACAGAATAGAACACGTGTTCCCATGATCGATGCAACCCCGGATTTGGGCGCGCCCCGTCGAGATGGTTGGCTGGCCGCCCGGAGAACCGAATGCTGGAGGAAGCCATGGCGCAGGTCGAAGCCACGACGGAGCGGATCATCGCGGCGGACGCGGAGACGGTGTTCGACGCGCTGGCGGACTACCAGGACGTACGCGCGAAGGTGATGCCCGGGCAGTTCAGCGAGTACGAGGTCCGCGAGGGCGGCGACGGTGAGGGCACCCTCGTCCACTGGAAGCTCCAGGCGACCAGCAAGCGCGTCCGCGACTGCCTGCTCGAAGTCACCGAGCCCACGGACGGGGAGCTCGTGGAGAAGGACCGCAACTCCTCGATGGTCACCACCTGGGTCGTCACCCCGGCGGGCGAGGGCCGTTCGAAGACCGTCGTCACCAGCGTCTGGGAGGGGGCCGGCGGCATCGGCGGCTTCTTCGAGAGGAAGTTCGCACCCAAGGGTCTCGCCCGGATCTACGACGAGCTGCTCGCGAAGCTCGCCGCGGAGACGGAGAAGGCCACCGAGGCGTCCTGAACCGTCAAGTCCCCCCGGGCCGGGGCGTCCTGAACGTCGACGGACGACCCCCCGGCGTCACTGATTCGAGTGGTTTCCCCCGCGACGCGTGACGTGCGCCCGCGCACCACGCGTCGCGGGAAAGCCGCTGATGAGCGCCCCCCGACCACTCC
>NZ_JAAPBF010000431.1 GCF_022695985.1 Streptomyces sp. NP-1717
AACGACGGACCCCGGGCCCCCCGAATGGCGTACGGTGCCGCCCATGCCAAGTGTGCTCGTGGTCGAGGACGACCAGTTCGTGCGCTCCGCCCTCATCAGGCACTTGACCGAGGCCTCCCACACCGTGCGGAGCGTCGGTACCGCCCTGGAGGCCCTGCGCGAGGTCGCCCATTTCCGTTTCGACGTGGTCGTACTCGACCTCGGACTGCCCGATCTCGACGGGTCCGAGGCGCTGAAGATGCTGCGCGGGATCACCGACGTGCCGGTCATCATCGCCACCGCGCGGGACGACGAGGCCGAGATCGTACGGCTGTTGAACGACGGCGCCGACGACTACCTCACCAAACCGTTCTCGGTGGAGCACCTGTCGGCCCGGATGGCCGCCGTACTGCGCCGCTCCCGGGCGCTCGCCGCCGACGACCCGCCCTCGCGCGTCATCCGCGTCGGCGGACTCGCCATCGACCCGCTGCGCCGCCAGGCCGAACTCGACGGCGCCCGACTGGATCTGACCCGGCGTGAGTTCGATCTGCTCGCCTTCCTCGCCGGCCGGCCCGGTGTGGTCGTCGCGCGCAAGGAACTGCTGGCCGAGGTCTGGCAGCAGTCCTACGGCGACGACCAGACCATCGACGTCCATCTGTCGTGGCTGCGGCGGAAGTTGGGCGAGACGGCGGCCCGGCCCCGCTATCTGCACACCCTGCGCGGCGTCGGCGTGAAGCTGGAGCCGCCGGCCCCCGGGGCGCCGGTGACCGGCTCCGGCGCGCACGAGCCCCGGTCATGAGATGGGCGCTGGTCAGGGTCTCGCTCGCGGTGACCGCGATGGTCGTGCTCGCCTTCGCCGTCCCGCTCGGTCTCGTCATCAAGGAGATGGCCAAGGACCGCGCCTTCTCCAACGCCGAACGGCAGGCCGCGACCCTGGGCCCCGTGCTCTCCATCGCCCAGGGCCGCGAAGAGCTGGAGTGGGCCGTCCGCTCCAGCCCCATCGGTGACACGGGGCAGCTCGCCGTCCATGTGCCTGCCTCCGGCGAACCGGGCGGCGTGCCCATGCAGATCGGCACCCGCCGGGCGGCGCAGAAGGACCTGAGCGCCACCGAGCGGCTGGGCAGGGCCTCGATCGCCGAGGTCAGCGGCGGGTCCGCGCTGCTCCAGCCGATCGCGATCTCCACCGGCAAGATCGCCATCATCGAGGTGTTCGTCCCCGAGGACGAGGTGTCCAACGGTGTCGCCACCGCCTGGCTGGTCCTCGCGGGCGTCGGCGCCGCGCTGATCGTGGGCTCCGTCGCCGTCGCCGACCGGCTCGGCGTACGGATGGTGCGCCCCGCCCAGCGGCTCGCGGGCGCCGCCCACGACCTCGGCGAGGGCAGGCTCGGCGCGCGGGTCCCGGAGAAGGGCCCGACGGAGCTGCGGTCGGCGGCGATCGCCTTCAACTCCATGGCCGACCAGGTGGTCCAACTCCTCGCGAACGAACGGGAACTGGCCGCCGATCTCTCCCACCGTCTGCGCACCCCGCTCACCGTGCTGCGCCTCAACGCCGCCTCGCTGGGCGAGAGTCCGGCCGCCGACCAGACGCGGGCGGCCGTCGCACAGCTCGAACGCGAGGTCGACACCATCATCCGTACGGCACGCAAGGCCAAGCCACAGACCCGGGCGACCACACCCGGCGTGGGCTGCGACGTCTCCGAAGTCATCCGCGAGCGCATGGACTTCTGGTCGGCGTTGGCCGAGGACGAGGGCCGGAAGGTACGGCTGGCCGGGGTCGGCCGCCCGGTGCGCATCCCGGTCGCCCGGCCCGAACTGGCCGCCGCCCTCGACGCGTTGCTCGGCAATGTCTTCCGGCACACCCCGGAGGGCACCGCCTTCGCCGTCGACGTCCACCACGCCGACGACGCCGTCATCGTCCTCGTCTCGGACTCGGGACCCGGCATCGCGGACCCCGCGGCGGCGCTCGTACGCGGCAACAGCGGGGCCCGCGAGGGGTCGACGGGACTGGGGCTCGACATCGTGCGCAGGGTCGCGGAGTCCACCGGCGGAGACGTACGGATCGGGCGCTCCGTGCTCGGCGGCACGGAGGTACGGATCTGGATCGGGCTCGGCGGACAGCGCCCCGCGCGCTCCGCTGGGGAGCGCCGTGGGCACCGGCTGCGGCGGCGGGGGAACGGCCTGCGGCCGGCGGACCATTAATCCGCTCCCAATGGTTCCTTAAGGGGGCCTCAAGAACGCCGACTCGGGCCCGCTATCGGCGACTTGTC
>NZ_JAAPBF010000432.1 GCF_022695985.1 Streptomyces sp. NP-1717
AGAGGCAGGCCCGCCCGCACCGGCCCTGCCCGCGGCGGACTCGTCCTGAGCCTCCCCGCCGGAGGCACCCAGCGCCGTCGCGAAGCGGTCCAGCAGTCTGCGGGCCGCCGCCTCGGACGTCGTCGGGGCGATGTCCGACAGACGGCCCTCCGACGTCGACGTCGCGGTGAAGGCCACCGTCGTGCCCCCGTCCGCATCCCGCAGCCGGATGCGGACGTTCAGACCGGCGGAGCCCGTACCGCGGATCTCCGCGCCCTCGCCCTTCGCCGTGAAGGCCCCCGCCCGTTCCGTGAGCGTCAGCGCGCCGCGGTACGTGATCGTGTGGCCGCCGACGCGGACCTTAAGGCGGCCCGACAGGGGGCGCGCCGACGCGTCCGCGTCCTGCTGGAGTCCGGGGACGCAGCGCGCGACGCGGGCGTGGTCCCGCAGCGCCTCGCGGAGGGTCTCAGCCGGAACCGGAATGAACACCTCATGCTCCATGGGATCCGAGCCTACTCAGCCCCGCCGCATCAGGCGCCTCTGTGCACACATCGGCCACCTTCCACCACGAACCCACTCCCCTCATCCCGCGTACCTCGGATGCACGAGCGTCGACGGCGGCAGATCGGGCAGCCTGGTGCGTTCCGCCCGGAGGACGCCCGCTTCGAGCACCGGCGGAGCCAGCGAGCGCAGCCGGGGCGCGTCCGGGGCGAGCCCCACCGCCGGCGGGCGCCCGACGGCCGCCAGGACGAACCCCCAGTCCGCCCGCTCACCGGCGCCGCCCTCGCCCCCGCCAGAGTTCTTCCCGTCGTGGGACCGGTCGGGCCCCGCGCCGAAAGCGGCCGCCCGCCCCGTCGCGGTGTACGGACTCGTACCGAAACCGGCCGCCCGCAGCGTCGCGTCGACCGTCCAGTACGTACGCGGCCGGACGCCCGGCGGCCCGGCGTGCACGGCCAGCCGCCCGCCCTCGGCGAGCACCCGCGAGGCGAGCCCGTAGAACTCCTCCGAGTAGAGCTTCGTGCTCGGGGTGATGCCGGGGTTGGGCAGGTCCGAGACGACCACGTCGTACGCTCCCGACCCCGCCGCCGCCCGCCCCCTCAGCCACGCGAACGCGTCCGCGTACTCCACCCGGAACCGCGGGTCGTCGTACACCCCCTCGTTCAGAGCGGCCAGCGCCGGGTCCGTACGGGCCAGGCGCGCGACACCGCGGTCGAGCTCCACCACCGTGACCGAGCGGACGTCCCTGTAGCGCAGGACCTCCCGCGCCGCGAGGCCGTCCCCGCCGCCCAGGATCAGCACCCGCGCGTGCGGACCGCGCATCGCGGGATGCACCAGCGCCTCGTGGTACCGGTGCTCGTCGCGCTCGCTGACCCTCAGCCGCCCGTCCAGATACAGATCCAGCGGCCCCTCGCGCCCGCCCGTGAGGACGATCTCCTGGACCTCGGTCTGGACGGCGACCCGCACCCCGTCCCCGTACACCGCGCGCCGCGCGGCCCGCTCGAAGTCGTCCACCAGGACCGCGGCGGTGCCCAGGACCGCCAGCACCAGGACGTTCACGAGCAGCAGCAGCCCCCGCTCACGGCCCGTCAGATCGCGTCCGAAGACCCAGAGCACGAGCGCCCCGCCCGCCACCACGTTGACCGCGCCGGTCAGGAGCGCGCCCGTGAGCTGCCCGAACCACGGCAGCAGCAGGAAGGGAAAGGCCAGCCCGCCCACCAGCGCGCCCACGTAGTCCGCCGCGAAGAGATCGGCGACGTTCCCGCCCGCGTCCTGCCGGGAGACGCGCTGGATGAGCGTCATCAGCAGGGGGATCTCCGCGCCGATGAGGACCCCGATGGAGAGCGAGAAGCCGATCAGCGCGTAACGCGACTCCCCCATCCAGGCGAACGTCGCGTACAGCACCAGCGCCGAGAGCCCGCCCAGCAGCGCGAGCGCCGCCTCGACCAGACCGAACCCGACGGCCGCCCGGCAGCGCAGCCGCTTCGCGAGCAGCGAGCCGAGGCCCATCGCGAAGACCATCAGGGACAGGACGACCGACGCCTGCGTGACGGAGTCACCGATCAGATACGACGCGAGGGCGACCAGCTCCAGCTCGTAGACCAGTCCGCACGCGGCGCAGACGAAGACCACGGCGAGGATCAGGAAGCGACCCGCGCTCGGTCGGACGGGCAGCCGCGCCGCGCTGTCCGGCGGCGCGACCACAGACTGGTCGATCATTCCAGTAACGCTACGTCACGACTTCCGTGCGGCCTGT
>NZ_JAAPBF010000433.1 GCF_022695985.1 Streptomyces sp. NP-1717
GCCACGGCGCACGCCCGCCCCGACCGCCCCGGCCGCCCGTCCTGGCCGGCCGAATTCCCGCTGCCGAACGGCTTCCGCCCCGAGGGCATCGCCATCGGCGGCGGCCCGTACGCCTACATGGGCTCCCTCGCGGACGGCTCCGTCCGCCGCGCCGACCTGCGCACCGGCGAGGGCAGGACCGTCCTGGCGGGCGCGACCGGCTCGGCCGCCACCGGCCTGAAGCTCGACCGCGACGGACTGCTCTACATCTCCGGCGGTCTGAGCGCCTCCATCCGGGTGCTCGACACCCGTACGAACCGGCTCACCGCCACGTACCGGCCGACGACGGCCGGCTTCGTCAACGACGTGATCCTGTACGGCGACCGCGCCTGGTTCACCAACTCGCACCTCCCCGTGATCCACACCGTCCCGCGGGGCCACGGCAGAGGCGGCGACCTGCGGGAAGTCCCGCTCGGCGGCGACTGGACGCAGGGCCCCGCCGGCACCATCAGCGCCAACGGCATCGAGACGACCCCCGACGGCCGCGCGCTGATCGTGGTCAACAGCCCGGCGGGCACGCTGTTCCGCGTCGATCCGAGGACCGGGCACGCCACGAACATCACCCTGCGGGGCGCGGACGGCGTCGTCAACGGCGACGGTCTGCTGCGCGTCGGCCGCACGCTGTACGTGGTGCAGAACCGCCTCAACGTGATCACGGTCTTCGACCTCGACGCCCGCGCCCGCACCGCGACGCTGCGCCGCACCATTACCGACCCCCGCTTCGACGTCCCGACGACGGCGGCGCGCCTGGGCAACCGCCTCTACCTGGTCAACGCCCGCTTCACGACGCCCCCGACACCGGAGACGACGTACAACGCGGTCGCCGTACCGCTCCGTTGACCGCGTGACGCGTCAGCCGAGCGGGGTGGTGGCCGCCGCGCGGACGCCGGCGGAGGTGGGGGCGGGGATCTCCAGGAGGCCCTTGTCGGTGGAGGAGGCCGGGCTGTCCGCGCCGACCGGGGTGGTCGTCATCGGGCGTTCGGCGGCGCACCGCTGCTTCTCGGCCGCGGACATGGGGCCGGTGCGCTGGAGGAGGCGGTCGGGTACGGCGCGGGAAGGGCCGTCGACGACGGCGTGCAGCCGGTAGTCGTCCTTCTTGCTGACGAACCAGCCCTCGACGCGCTCCCTGGTGGGCTGGAGTTCGACCCAGCTGACCTCGCCGGGCTGGATCGTCTCCACGATGTCGCGCTGGTCGCTGCTGAACCACTGCCAGGGCCGTTGCCACTGCTTCTCGTAGGCGAGGGCGAACTGGGCGGCCATCGGGCGGTCCTTGATCCGCTTCTGGTCCTCGGCGCGGTCGCCGGTGGTGGGCAGCCGGGCGACTTCTTCGAGGGAGAGGTTGGCGTCGGCGTAGGTCTGGGCGATGCTGTCGTGGCTGCGTTCGGCGTAGCGCACGGTGCGGGTGTGCTGGACGGTGTTGCGGGTGCAGTTGACGAACGCCTCGCCGATGACGCGGGCCTTGCCGTAGAAGCGGAACGAGGTACGGGTGTCGGGCCGGAAGGTGCAGGCGTTCTCGCCGTTGCAGGCGGCGGCCGCGTTGTGCAGGGTCTTCTCGCGCTCGTTGCCCTTGTACGCCTCGGCCGTGCCGAGCGCGGTCCGGTCGACCGTCCGGTCGACGGATGTCGGTACCTCCACCGCGCGGAGGTCGGCGATCATGGGCGTGCAGGTCAGGTGGGTACGGGAGCTGGTGACCTTCGAGGTGAAGGTCAGCACCGGGTCGTTCTCCGTGGCGGTGAACGCGTACGTGCGCGCGGTCCACGAGCCCCTGCCCGCGGTGCCCTTGACCCGGCCGGGGTCGTGGGCGGTCGTCACCTCCCGGAGCTGTCCGCCGCTGCCGTCGACGGTGTACGGCTGGCCGTTCTCGACGTCGGAGGCCACGCATTCCTTGGAGACGGCCGGGCTGTCCTCGTAGGTGACGGTGACCTCGGCGCCGGTGCGCACACCGCGCAGGCGCTGGCGCAGGGTGTTGCCGTCCTTCTGGAGGGCGACGCCGTGCGCGCTGTCGGTGCGGCCGGAGGCGGCGGGCGAGTAACGCTGGTTCGCACCGGTCCAGTTGTCGATGGCGACGGTGGTGGGGCCGTCGCCCTTCGTCGCGGGCAGGGCGAAGTCGCCGTTGAGGATGCCCACGGGCTGCTCGGCCGGGGCGGCGTGAGCGGTGGGGGGCGGGAGCGACAGCCCGGTGGCGGTGAGG
>NZ_JAAPBF010000434.1 GCF_022695985.1 Streptomyces sp. NP-1717
GGACGCCTGGCGCAGCTCATGGCCCAGCAGGTCCTCCGGCTGGACCCAGGTCACCCGCAACGGTTCCGTCATCGCGGGTCCGTCAGCGTGGCGAAGGCCGACTCGTGGGCGCGGCGCCGGGCCGTGTCGCGGGCGAAGACCTCGTACGCGACCTCCGTCAGCGTCCGCCCCGGGCCGTACAGGTCGAGGCGGCTCGCCTCCGCGACCCGCTTCGACCACTCCGGGGGGATCGTCGCACCGCCGCACAGCGCCCCGGCCACCGCCCCGCTCATCGTGGCGATCGAGTCGCAGTCCCGGCCGTAGTTGACCGAGCCGAGGACCGTGCGGCGGTAGTCGCCGTCCCCGATCAGCAGCATGCCCAGGGCGACGGGCAACTCCTCGATGGAGTGCAGCCGCGAGGGCCGGCGCGCGCCGAGGGACGGGGCGCGGTAGTCGGGGCCCACCGTGTCGAACGGGGCGACGGCCTCCCGCAGTGGGCGCAGCGCGGGCTCGAAGTCCTGGTAACCGGCGGCCACTTCGCACACCGCCTCGATCGCGGCGCGCGTCCCGTCCTTGGCGAGCGCGAGGCACGCGTCGACGACGCTCGTCGGCGTCGCACCCGGCACGCACGCCGCCGCGACCGCCGCCGCGAGGACTCCGGCAGCCTCCCTCCCGTACGACGACTGGTGCGCGCCGGCGACATCGACGGCCTCCGCGTACGCCGCCCCCGGATTCGCCGCGTTGACCAGGCCCACCGGCGCCATGTACATCGCCGCGCCGCAGTTGACGATGTTCCCGGCGCCCGCCTCGCGCGGGTCCACGTGCCCGTAGTGGATACGGGCGACGAGCCACTTCTCCGCCAGGAAGATCCGCTGGAGCGGCAGCGCCTCGGCCTCCAGCTCCGGGATCCAGCGCGGCGTCGAGATCAGGTCGGGGACGAGGTGGTCGGCGACGGCGTACGCGTCGAGGTGGTCGCGCACCGCGTCGTACACGCGGACCAGCGCGTGCGTCAGCAAGGTGTCGTCCGTGACGTGGCCGTCGCCCTTGTGGTACGGGGCCAGGGGGCGCGCCGTACGCCAGTCCTCGTTCCACGGGCCGACGATGCCGGACACCCGGCCGCCGTGCCGGTCCATGATCTGCTCGGGGGTGTAGCCCTCGACGGGGCCGCCGAGCGCGTCTCCGACGGCCGCGCCGACGAGAGCGCCGGTGATCCGGCCTTCGAGCGCGGGCGGCTCTTCGCGGGTGGGCGTCGCGGAGGATGTGAGCGTCGTCATGCCGGAATTGTCCACCCAGGTGAGTCGCGTGGGGCTGAACCTCGCCGTCTACGGGGAGTTGTGGTCCGCCGACGCGAGCGTATGCGCCAACAGCCCGGCGAGCTCGACCAGGTCCGTACCGGCGAGGCGGGGCAGCGCGCAGCCCGCCAGGGTGCGGCAGGCGTCGCGCCAGGTCGCGGGCACGGCGGCGCCCCCTCCGAGCGCGCCGGTCAGCGCGCCGGCGAGCGCCGGGGCGGAGTCGGCGACCCGTGAGAGGCACGCGGCGGCGGGTACGGCGGCGGCGACGTTCCCGCCGGACGCCACGGTCAGCGCCAGGGCGACCGGCACCGTCTCGGCCGCCGCGATGCCGTAGCTGTAGACGTGGTCCACGATCTGATGCTCCAGCAGCGGCACGAGCGCGAACGCGCCGGTGGCGGACCGCGCCGGCTCGTGCGCGAAGTCCCGTGCCAGCTCGACCGCGTGGCGCGCGTTGCGGCCGATCTCCGTGGAGTGCGGCAGCTGTTCGAGCGCGGCGGCCACGGCCGTTTCGGTGTCGACGCCACCGAGCGCCGCGGCGACGGCGGCGGCCATGGCGCGGGCGCCGTGCACCCCGTCGCCGTCCTGCGTGTAGCGGGCGTCGAACTCGGCGAGTTCGGCGGCGGCGGCCGGCCGGCCCGGATGGACGACCGCGAGCACCACGGCCCGTACGCACGCGGCGTCGTCGAAGTAGTGCGGGTTGTCGTGGCCGGTCGCGGGCGGGCGCAGGCCCGTGGCGAGATTGCCGAGCCCGGCGCGTACGGAGATCCGGGCGCGGAGGGGGAGTACGGCGGACTCGACCTCCGGCGCCCGGTCCGCGGCGGCGGCGATCTCGTCGGCGAGGGTGTTCCAGGCGAGGTCGACGGCGGCGCGCATCCGCCGGTCGGCGGAGAGGCCGGGGAAGTGGTCACCGAACGCGGTGAGTACGGTCCCGGCGGTGAAGGCCGCCCATTCG
>NZ_JAAPBF010000435.1 GCF_022695985.1 Streptomyces sp. NP-1717
CGCGTCCACCGAACCGCTGCTGGCGCGTGCGGCGAAGCCCTGGCAGCGCTACGTCCCGTACGTCGTCGCCCTCGGCTTCGCCGCCGCGCTGCTGCCCGTCACGGTGACCGTGCTCGTCCAGGACTACGGGCTGGCCGGCGGCTGGGCGGGGTCGCTCGCCACCGCGCAGGCCGCGCCGCTGCTGCTCGCCGTGACCCGGCCCCTCCAGGCGTGGTGGATCGTCTTCACGGCGGACATCGTCGGCGCGGTGCTGCTCCTGACCACGGCGGACGACCTCGACGGCCGGTCCTGGCCGTGGACACCGATGGTGGTCGTCGGCTACCTGGTGCTGATGGTCTGCCTGGGGCTGCGCGAGCCGCGCCGGACGCTGCTCGCCGTCTGGCTCTCGACGGGGGCGGCGGGGCTGGTCTTCGAGCTGGTCTCGCAGGACCGCAGCGACGGTGTGCAGCTGCTGCTGTTCGTACTCAGCGGCGTGATCCTGCTGGTCACGGCGGCCGTGCGGGAGCGCGGGGACGCCCAGCGCAGGCTGGTGGAGCAGGAGACGATCAGCGAGGTCGAACGCGCGCAGCGCACGCTGCTGGAGGAACGGGCCCGTATCGCACGGGAGTTGCACGACGTGGTCGCCCACCACATGTCCGTGATCACGGTGCAGGCGGACTCGGCGCCGTACCGGATCGAGGGGCTGCCGGAGGCGGCGCGCGAGGAGTTCTCGACGATCGCCGCCGGGGCGCGCGAGTCGCTGACCGAGATGCGGCGGCTGCTGGCGGTGCTGCGCAGCGACGGCTCGGCGGGGGAACGGGCGCCGCAGCCGGGGCTGGGGCGCGTACAGCAGCTCGTGGAGGCGACGGTACGGGCCGGGGTGCCGGCCGAGCTGTCCCTGCCGTCGGATCTCGGCGCCGTGCCGCCGTCCGTGGACCTCTCCGCGTACCGCATCGTCCAGGAGGCCCTGTCCAACGTCGTACGGCACGCGCCCGAGGCCCCGACGCGGGTCTCGGTGACCTCGGACGGCGACTGGCTGACGGTGCTCGTCGTCAACGGGCCCGCGACCGCCCGCACGTCACCGCTGGAGACCTCCGGCACCGGCCACGGGCTGATCGGTATGCGTGAACGCGTACGGTTGACCGGCGGCACGCTGGACACCGGACCGCTGCCGGACGGCGGGTTCCGGGTGGCCGCGAGGCTGCCGCTGGCGCCGGACACCGACCCGACCGCGAAGGACCCGACCCCGAAGGACCCGACGTGACCATCCGCGTGATCATCGTGGACGACCAGGCCATGGTGCGGGCGGGGTTCGCCGCGCTGCTGTCGGCGCAGGCCGACATAGACGTGGTCGGCGAGGCGCCGGACGGACGCCAGGGCATCGAGGTAAGCCGCCGCACCCATCCCGACGTGGTCCTGATGGACGTCCGAATGCCGGAGATGGACGGCCTGGCGGCGGCCCGCGCGCTGCTGGACCCGCCGGCGGGGGTGGTGCACCGCCCGAGGGTGCTGATGCTGACCACGTTCGACGTGGACGACTACGTGTACGAGGCGCTGCGCGCGGGGGCGTCCGGGTTCCTCCTCAAGGACGCGCCGCCGGCGGACCTGATCTCGGCGGTCCGCGTGGTCGCGGCGGGCGAGGCGCTGCTGGCGCCGTCCGTGACGCGCCGCCTGATCGCGGACTTCGCGCAGCTGGGGCGCCCGGTGGCGCGCAAGGACCGCTCGCTGCGGCTGAAGGGGCTGACGCCGCGCGAGACGGAGGTGCTGGAGCTGATCGCGCGGGGTCTGTCGAACCAGGAGATCGCGGAACATCTGATCCTCGCGGAGCAGACGGTGAAGACGCATATCGGGCGGGTGCTGGCGAAGTTGGGGTTGCGGGACAGGGCGCAGGCGGTGATCTTCGCGTACGAGTCGGGACTGGTTGCCCCCGGCGGTTGAGGGGGCGTCTCCGCGTCTGCGGGTGGGTGGGTGGTTTTGGCCTCAATCGCCGGCCGGGCTTGTTGTGGTTGCGGTGGTGGCCGGGTGCCGCTCCGGGGTCATGCCCGGACGGCGTGATTTACGGCGCGTGCAAGGCTCGTTGGTCTCAGGGGAGCCCGCATTCACACGCGCCACAAATCAGCCTGAGTGTCCGGACACGACCCCTGCGCGTCCCCCTTCCG
>NZ_JAAPBF010000436.1 GCF_022695985.1 Streptomyces sp. NP-1717
GAGACGGATCTCGCGGGTCATCAGCAGGACACGGGGCGTTACGGGAGCGTCCTGGAGCAGGTCGACGTAGGGCTCGCCGAGCTGACGGGGCTGCTCACGGCGCCCGGCGACCGTCTGATCGTCACGGCCGACCACGGCAACGATCCGACGATCGGGCACGCCTACCACACACGTGAGTTCGTCCCCGTCCTGATCCACCGCCCGGACGCCGCGGGGATCGAACTCCTCCCGGACGCCGCCACCTTGGCGGACGTGGGGGCGACGGCCGCGGCCGCCCTGGGACTGGACACGGGCGCCCTCACGACGGGACAGACACTGCTCGGCCCACCGGCAGGCCGCACGCCTCGCCAGCCACGCTGAGCACCGCGCCGTACTCGCGTGGATGAGGCACGTCACCGCGCCTCATCCACACAGCCGGACCGTCTCAGCCCATGAACTTCTTGAATTCGTCGGGCAGTTCGAAGTTCTTGTCCGCCTCGGCGGCCGGCAGACCGAAGGCGCCGCCCGCCTGCGCCGCCTCCTCGCGCCGTACCGCGGCGGCCTGCTCCTCGGCCTTGCGCTTCATCGGGTTGCCCGAGCGCCGCTTCCCCTTGGCCTGCTTCTGCTGCTTCTTCTGCCTGCCGGGCCCGCCGCCCGAGCCCGGAGCGCCCGGCATGCCCGGCATTCCACCGCCCTGCGCCATCTTCGACATCATCTTGCGGGCCTCGAAGAAACGCTCCACCAGGCTCTTCACCGCGCTGACCTCGACGCCCGAACCCTTGGCGATGCGCGCCCGGCGTGAACCGTTGATGATGGTCGGCTCGTGGCGCTCGCCGGGCGTCATGGACTTGATGATCGCGGCGGTGCGGTCGACGTCGCGCTCGTCGATGTTGCTGATCTGGTCCTTCATCTGCGCCATGCCGGGCAGCATCCCCAGCAGCTTGGAGATGGAGCCCATCTTCCGGACCTGCTCCATCTGCGCCAGGAAGTCGTCGAGCGTGAACTCCTTGGGCCCCTTCGCCAGCTTCTGGGCCATCTTCTCGGCCTCGGCCTGGCTGAAGGTCTGCTCGGCCTTCTCGATGAGACTGAGCATGTCGCCCATGTCGAGGATGCGGGACGCCATGCGGTCCGGGTGGAACGCGTCGAACTCGTCCAGCTTCTCGCCGTTGGAGGCGAACATGATCTGCTTGCCGGTGACGTGCGCGATGGACAGCGCGGCGCCGCCGCGGGCGTCGCCGTCGAGCTTGGACAGCACGACACCGTCGAAGCCGACGCCGTCGCGGAAGGCCTCGGCGGTGTTGACCGCGTCCTGGCCGATCATCGCGTCGACGACGAACAGGACCTCGTCGGGGTTGACGGCGTCGCGGATGTCCGCGGCCTGCCTCATCAGTTCCTCGTCGATGCCGAGACGGCCGGCGGTGTCGACGATGACGACGTCGTGGACCCGGTCCTTGGCGTACTTGATCGAGTCCTCGGCCACCTTGACCGGGTCGCCCACGCCGTTGCCGGGCTCCGGGGCGTAGACCGAGACGCCCGCGCGTTCGGCGACGACGGAGAGCTGGTTGACGGCGTTGGGGCGCTGGAGGTCACAGGCGACCAGCAGCGGGGAGTGCCCCTGTCCCTTGAGCCAGAGGCCGAGCTTGCCCGCGAGGGTCGTCTTGCCCGCGCCCTGGAGTCCGGCGAGCATGATCACGGTGGGCGGCTGCTTGGCGAAGCGCAGGCGCCGCGTCTCGCCGCCGAGGATGCCTACGAGCTCCTCATTGACGATCTTGATGATCTGCTGGCTGGGATTGAGCGCCCGCGAGACCTCTTCACCGCGTGACCGCTCCTTGACCTTCGCGGTGAAGGCGCGGACCACGGGGAGCGCGACGTCCGCCTCGAGGAGCGCGATGCGGATCTCGCGTGCGGTGGCGTCGATGTCCGCCTCGGACAGTCGCCCCTTGCCGCGGAGGGTTTTGAAAGTCGCTGAGAGGCGATCGGAGAGGGTATCGAACACGGCGCTCGTAGGTCCTCAGGGGTCGGGGTCAGAGTGGATTGCTCTCCAGGGTATCCGGCCGGGCAAATACGAGGGGCCCTGCCCGGTG
>NZ_JAAPBF010000437.1 GCF_022695985.1 Streptomyces sp. NP-1717
CTCCTCGGCGACCTCGCCGCCGAAGTTCTTGAGCAGTGCGTCCAGACCGCCGTCGAAGCCCTGGCCGACCGCGGCGAACCGCCAGACGTCCTTCAGATAGAAGTCCCCGAGCATCACCGCGCGCTCGGTGCTGAACTCCGAGCCGTTGAACGCGTATCGGACGACTTCTTCGCCGCCCGCGACTATCCGGATGTATCCGGGGCCCACTTGGGACATCTGTCCGGCGCCGTCGATGGTGGCGGTGAAGGAGAGTCTTTGGATGTTCGCCGGAATGCGGTCGAGCGTTACCCGGAATGACTCGGTGTCCCCCGACTGCGCGCCCAGCAACTGGACGGATTCCTCAGGAGACTTCGGCTGATTGAAGAAGATGAAATACCGGTCGTCCGAGAGCTGTTCATTGGCGTCGAGGCCGAAACAGCTGATGTCGAACGTCAAGCCGGGTGCCGCGATCTGCACACCTACGTACAGATCCGTCCCCTGCGTGAGGTCACTGATCTTGGCCTTGTGGCCGCGTTGGAATTCCCTCGCCATGCGTAACGACCGTCCCCCATCCCGAGCTGAACACGTCGCGTCAGGCTAACCGTTGAGTACGGGATTGAGCCAAGTCGGTACAGATTCGGTACACGATCACCGAGGGCGGGCCATCACTCTCCGGGAGCGCCCGGCAGATGCGGCAGCCGCTCGCCGGCGACCACGCCTTCGAGGTAGCCGCGGGCCCGTTCGGTGCGCGGGTATGCCTCCAGGAGCTGCCAGAAACTCGGTCCGTGCCCGGGCACGAGAAGATGCGCGAGTTCGTGCACGAGCACGTAGTCGACGACGTACTCCGGCATGCCCTGGAGCCGGTGGGAGAGGCGGATACTGCCCTCGGTGGGGGTGCAGGAGCCCCAGCGGGTGTTCTGGTTGGTGACCCACCGGACGGACGCGGGGCGGGCCCGGCCGTCGAAGTACTGCTCGGACAGCCGCTTGGCGCGGTCGGTCAGATCGCCGTCGCCGAGGATGCGCTTGCTCTCCTGCGCGGCGAGCTTGTCGAGCATCACCGTCACCCAGCGCCGCTCCTCGGCCTCCGACATCCGGGCCGGAATGAGCACGATGGTGCGGTCGCCCTCGCGGTACGCCGAGACCGTTCTGCTGCGCCGGGCGCTCCTGCGGACCTCGACGGCACTGGTGGCCGGGCCGCGCTGTGGGCGGCCGGTCACGCTGCGCTCTTCACTTCCGGCGCTGTGCGGTGGGGATTCCCCCGCAACGCGAGGGGAAGGGTCGGCGGACACGCTTCGACGTTACCCGCTGTCAGTGCGGGAAGTCCCGTCGCGGGAACCCTGCGATCTTGATCCACTCCATACACCCGTCATTTGAACGGCTAATTCCCCACGCCTGTGGATAACTCTTCGCATCTCTCACCAGTTCCCTGCATTCTGGATTCCGATCGCGGGACAGGCACACGGGGGAGACGAATATGCATCCAATGGTGAAGCCGGCGCTGCGCCGGGCTTGGCGGGAGCGGCAGACGGTGCAGTTCGGAATCACACCCCCGCACGCGGTGGTGGTGGGCCCTGTCGATACGGCCACGGGAAGTTTTCTCGATCTGCTCGACGGCACGCGAGGACTTCCCCTGCTGCGGGAGGAAGCGCGGACGATGGGGTTGCCGGACGGCAGGGCGGACGCGCTCGTGGACCGGCTCGCGGCGGCCGGGCTGCTGGACGACAGCACGGCGGGCGGCCGGGCCGCCGAAGCGTTACGGAATCGAAAGGTCGAGCTGGACCGGTTGCGGGCGGATCTGGCGTCCCTCTCGGTCACGCACCGGGAGCCGGGGGCGGCGATGGACCGGCTGGCGGCGCGGCGCACCATGCGTGTCCAGGTGCGTGGAGCGGGTCGCGTCGGGGCGGCCGTCGCCTCGGCGCTCTCGGCCGCCGGGGTGGGCCGGGTGGATGTGCTGGACAGCGGGACCGCCGAGCCGTGGGACGTGGCGCCTGGCGGGCTGCCCGTGGAGTCGGTGGGTGAGCGCAGGGATGTGGCGGCCCGGCCGCCCGCCGTGCTGTCGTCCAGCAGCCCGGCCGCCGCGA
>NZ_JAAPBF010000438.1 GCF_022695985.1 Streptomyces sp. NP-1717
CCCCGCGTACTGCGAGCCCTGACCGGTGAACAGCACAGCGAGCTTCCCCGCCCGATACCGACCCACCACCCCCTGCGGGCTGGGGTTCCCGGCCGCAACAGCAGCCAGCGCGTCCATCAACTGCCCGCGCTCGGTGCCGAACACGACGGCACGGTGATCGAGAGTCGCACGCGTCCCCGCCAGCGCCCCCGCGACCGCCGGAAGATCAGCGTCGGGGTGCTCCTCCAGCCACGCGTGCAACCGGGAAGCCTGCGCGGCCAGAGCCTCGGCCGTATGACCGGACACCGGCCACACCACCACACCGGACCCCGCCCCACCGGCCTCCGGCTCGACGGGTTCAACGGCCGGCGCCTGCTCAAGAACCACATGCGCGTTCGTGCCGCTGATCCCGAACGAGGACACACCGGCCCGCCTCGGCCGGTCCTCCTCGGTCGTCCACGGGGTGTTCTCGGTGAGGAGTTCCACCGATCCTGTCGACCAGTCGACATGTGGCGTCGGCTCGTCCACGTGCAGCGTCCGCGGGAGCACTCCTTCCCGCATCGCCATGACCATCTTGATGATGCCCGCGACACCGGCCGCCGCCTGCGTGTGCCCGATGTTCGACTTGACCGCCCCGAGCCACAGAGGCGCGCGGTCCGATCGGTCCTGGCCGTAGGTCGCCAGCAGCGCTTGGGCTTCGATCGGGTCACCGAGCATGGTGCCTGTGCCGTGTGCCTCCACAGCCTGGATGTCCGCCGCCGACAGGCCCGAGTTTGCCAGTGCCTGACGGATCACGCGTTCCTGCGACGGCCCGTTCGGAGCTGTGAGGCCGTTGGAGGCGCCGTCCTGGTTGACCGCCGAACCCCGTACCACCGCGAGGACTTCATGCCCGTTCCGTACGGCGTCCGACAGCCGCTCCATGAGCAGCAGCCCGACACCCTCCGACCAGCCGGTGCCGTCGGCGCCGGCCGCGAACGGCTTGCAGCGGCCGTCCGGCGCAAGCCCACGCTGCCGGCTGAACTCCACGAAGAGATCAGGGCTTGCCATCAAGGAGACGCCGCCCGCGAGGGCTATGGTCGATTCGCCGCTGCGAAGCGACTGGCACGCCAGGTGCAGCGCCACCAGTGACGACGAACATGCCGTGTCCACCGTCACCGCCGGACCCTCAAGACCGAACGCGTACGACACCCGACCCGACGCGACACTCGGCGCCGTACCGATACGTCGATATCCCTCGAACTCGTCCGGTACGGACGAGAGACGGGACAGGTAATCGTGGTTCACCACACCGGTGAACACGCCGGTGCCGGTACCGCGGAGGGATGTGGGATCGATGCCCGCCCGCTCGAAGGCCTCCCAGGCGGTCTCCAGCAGCAGTCGTTGCTGCGGGTCCGTCGCCAGGGCCTCCCGGGGACTCATGTGGAACAGGTCGGCGTCGAATTCGGCCGCATCGTGGAGGAAGGCGCCGTGTCGCACGTACGAGGTGCCCGTGTGGTCCGGGTCCGCGTCGTAGAGACGATCCACGTCCCAGCCGCGATTGGTGGGGAAGTCGCCGACAGCGTCACGCTCGTCGTGGAGGAGCTGCCAAAGGTCTTCGGGGGACCGTACGTCGCCGGGAAACCGGCATGCCATCCCCACGATGGCGATGGGCTCGTCCTCGGCCGTCCGCACCGCAGCGAGCGACCGGCGTGGGGCAGCGGCGGTCTGTAGCAGCAATCCGCGCAGATGGTCGGCGAGTTCCTGCGGCGTCGGGTAGTCGAACACCACGGTCGTCGGCAGCGCGCTGCCTATGGCCCTGGCGAGGCTGTTGCGCAGCTCGACCGCAGTCAGCGAACCGATTCCCAGCTCCCGGAACGGCCGGTGCGGAAGGAGGGACGTGCTGTCCGAATGGCCCAGAGCGACCGCCGCGTGGGAGACGACGAGAGTGATCAGCCGCTCACGCTGCTCCGACTCCGGCAGAACACGGAGCTCCTCGGCGAAACCGCCCACAGTGACGGTCGACCGGGCCGCTGTGGCGCGTCGTGGCCGGATGAGACTACGGAGG
>NZ_JAAPBF010000439.1 GCF_022695985.1 Streptomyces sp. NP-1717
TATCTGGCGGCCGAAGACGATGAACATCGCCAGCAGCGGCAGGGTGCCGAGCAGCGCGCCCGCCATGATCACGGACTGGTCGCGCACATAACCGGCGCTGAGCTGGGTGAGAGCGACGGGCACCGTGGGGTTGGTCATGTCGAGAGCGATGAACGGCCAGAAGAAGTCGTTCCACGCGTGTACGAACGTGATCATGAAGAGGACCGCCATGGGCGGCCGGGCGATCGGCAGCACGATGCTCCAGAAGATCCGGAGCGAATGCGCGCCGTCCAGGCGCCCGGCCTCGATGAGTTCGTCGGGCAGCGCCTCCTTGAGGTACTGCCTCATGAAGAACACGCCGACGGCGCTGACCAGCGTCGGGAAGATGACGGACGGGAGTGTCTGCCCCCAGCCGAGTTCGGCCATCATCATGAACAGCGGTACGACTCCGAGCTGCGGCGGCACCATCATCGTGCCGATGACCAGCAGCAGGAGAAGGTTCCGTCCCCTGAAGCGCAGCTTGGCGAAGGCGAAGCCGGCCAGGGTGGCGAAGAAGACCGTCGACAGCGCGATGGCGCCGGCGACGATCAGGCTGTTGATCATCGCCTTGCCCATGGCCGCGTCCTGCCAGGCGATGCCGAGGTTCTTGAGCAGGTTCGGGCCAGGCAGGAAGGGCGGCGGGGTCTGCGACACCCGGGTGTTGTCGGTGGACGCGGCGACCACGGTCCAGTACAGCGGGAAGAGGGAGATGAGCGCGGCGATGCCGAGCAGGATGTAGGCGAGCGGTCCGGCGTGGTGCTGGCGGCCGGCGCCGGGGCGCAGCGCGAGGCGCGTCCGGCGGCGGCCGGAGGTCGCGGTGGCCTTGGGGGCCCGTTCGCGCGCGTCCGCCCGGACGGGTGCGGTGTCGATGGTCATGCGGCTGCTGCTCCCTGGTCAGGACGTGGCGGACGGCGTGGACTTGGCCTTCTTGGTGACCTTGGCGGTCCGTGCCGGCCGGCCCGCCTTGACGCGGGCGGCGAGGCGTTGGATGACGAAGACGAGGACGAGGATCAGGAACATGGCCCAGGCGATCGTCGCGGCCCGGCCCATCTGGTAGTTCTTCCAGCCCTCTTCGTAGAGGAGCAGCCCCAGCGTCTGGTACTGGTTGTCGGCGCCCCCGCTGATGCCGTTCGGTCCCTGGCCGAAGATCAGTGGCTCGCCGAAGAGCTGGGTCGCGCCGATCGTGGAGAGCACGATGGTGAAGACGATCGTGGCGCTGATGCCGGGGATGGTGACCTGGCGGAACTGCTGCCAGCGTGACGCCCCGTCGATGGCGGCGGCCTCGTACAGATCCCTCGGTATCGCCTGCATCGCCGCGAGGTAGAGCAGGGCGTTGTAGCCGGTCCAGCGCCAGATGACGATGGCGGAGATGGCGAACTGGGCGGGCCATTTCTGGTTCTCCCAGTCGATGTTCTCGACCCCGAAGAAGCTCAGGCCCCAGTTGATCATGCCGAAGTCGCGCTCGAAGAGCATGGTGAAGACGAGTGCGGCGGCGGCGATGGAGGTGGCGTACGGGGTGAGGACGGCGACCCGGAAGAACGTGGAGCCACGAAGCCGGTAGTTGAGGAGATGGGCGAGGACCAGCGCCATCAGCAGCTGCGGGACCGTGGAGATGACACCGATGGTGAAGGTGTTGGTCAGCGCGTTCCAGAACCGCTCGTCGTCGATGAGTTCGGTGAAGTTGGCGAGTCCCCGCCACTCCATCATGTCCATGGTGGACAGCTCGACGCGGTGCAGCGAGATCCAGAAGGTGTAGATGAGCGGGTAGAGGCCGAAGGCCCCGAAGATCAGGAAGAACGGGGCGATGAAGGCGTACGGCACCGCTCGTACGTCCAGCCGGTGCAGGATGTTGCGTCGCGACTGGCCGGCGGTCGTGCCGCGGCCTGCGCCGCCCTTCCCGGTGGAGCCGTCCGGTGTCGGGGGCGGCTGCCCGTCGGTACGGGCTGCCGGGGTGGAGGTGGCCACG
>NZ_JAAPBF010000044.1 GCF_022695985.1 Streptomyces sp. NP-1717
CCGGCCGACGGGAAGGTCTCCGGGCCCCTCGGGCACAGCGACGGAAGCGTGAGCGTCAACGGCACGACCGTGGACTACCGCTTCTCGGAGCGCCGGGTCACCGCGATGGCGGGCGGCCCCTACGTGGTCCATGTCGGCGCCTCGCTCGGCCCGCAGCAGAGCGCCGTCGCCGCCACGCAGATCGCGATGCTCATCGGGCTGCCCGCCCTGCTCGTCGTCGTCGGCGGCGTGACCTGGCTGGTGACACGGCGCGCGCTGCAGCCCGTCGAGGGCATCAGGCGCGAGATGGCCGCCATCACCGCCTCCGAGGACCTGAGCAGGCGGGTGCCCGAGCCGGGCACCCACGACGAGGTCGCGAAGCTGGCCCGTACGACCAACGAGACGCTCACCGCGCTCGAAGCCTCCGTCGAACGCCAGCGCCGTTTCGTCGCCGACGCCTCGCACGAGCTGCGCAGCCCCATCGCCTCGCTCCGCACCCAGCTCGAAGTGGGCGTGGCGCACCCGGAGTTGCTGGACGTACCGGGCGCGGTGACCGACACCGTACGGCTCCAGCAACTCGCCGCCGATCTGCTGCTGCTGGCCCGTCTCGACGCGGGGGAGCAGGCCGGGCGTACGCGGCTGGATCTGGCCGCGCTGGTGCGTGAGGAGGTCTCGCAGCGGTCGGCCGACCGGATCCCGGTGCTGCCGGACGTCGGAGACAGCGCCGAAGTCGCCGGCTCACGGAGCCAGTTGGCGCGGGTGCTGGGCAATCTGCTGGACAACGCGCAGCGCCACGCGGCCGGTGAGATCCGGGCGACGGTGCGCCGGGAGGGAGCCCAGGTGGTGCTCGCGGTCTCCGACGACGGGGCGGGGGTGCCGGAGGAGGAGCGGGAGCGGATCTTCGAGCGGTTCGTACGGCTCGACGACGCCCGCAGCAGGGACGACGGCGGCGCCGGGCTGGGCCTCGCGATCGCCCGCGACGTGGCACACCGGCACGGCGGCACCCTGGAGGTCGGCCGCGCTGAGGCGGGCGGCGCCCTGTTCGAGTTGCGCCTGCCCGCCGCGGGCCGGGACCCGGAGCGACCTGTCCCGGCCGGTGCCTCAGCTCTTGGCGCGGCGCCCGCGCAGGTGCTCGGCGACCGGCGTGAGTGATGTGCTCAGCGCGGCGAGAGCCTCGGGCGGCAGGAGGTCGATGAAGTGCTTCCGTACGGAGGCGACATGGTGCGGGGCGACCTTCTGCATCGTCTCCATGCCCTGGTCGGTGAGGACGGCGAAGAGGCCGCGCCGATCCGACTCGCAGTTCTCCCGGCGGACCAGTCCCGCTGTCTCCAGCCGGGTGATCTGGTGCGAGAGACGGCTCTTGGACTGGAGCGTGGCGGCGGCGAGGTCGCTCATCCGCAGGCGCCTCTCCTCGGCCTCGGAGAGGTTGACCAGGATCTCGTAGTCGTTGTTCGTCAGCCCGAACGGCTGGAGGTCCTTCTCCAACTGGTGCATCAGCAGTCTGCTGACGTCCAGATGGGTGCGCCAGGTGCACTGCTCCGCGTCACTCAGCCAGCGGGTGGCCGTCTCGGTCTCCATGTATGAATTCTACCTAAGATGTTGAAATTTGGACGAAGTTCCGGAGTGTGACGCCGGGCACAGGAAAGTCCGTGCCGGAACATCCCGGCACGGAAAGGGCGCACACGTTCGAGGTCACACTCCGCAGACTACCGTTTACAGCCCGAAGCGTCGCTGGAGGTCGCCGAGCTGTCCCGGCATCCGGGGCGTGCCGCCCGGCTGTCCGGCCGGTGGGGCCCCGCCGCCCGGTACACCCGGCTCGTTCGGCACCACGCCGCGCGCCGTCTCGGCCAGCAGCGCCTCGCTGGACTGGAGGAGCACCGTCCCCGCCCCGACGAACTCGAACTGGTGCTCCTCGCCCGACGACCCGCCGAGCCCGCTCATCGCCCGCAGCCCGCCCATCACCCCGGTCATATAGGCGTGGTCGTAGTGGTGGCACGGCGACGGGCAGTCCGCCCAGCCCACCAGGGCCTGCGGATCCACCCGGAGCGGCGGCTCCATGAAGACCACCGGACCGTTCGACGCGGCCACGAACTTCCCCGTGCCGATCAGGGTCAGGAAACCCGGCACGATCGACTGCTTGAGCGCCAGCGACGGCTCGTACGCCAGCAGATTCCCCGAGCGGACCGTCAGATTGCCGTTCTCCAGGTCGAAGGAGTTCACGTCGAACGCGCGGTCGGCGAGGAGCATCTTGCCGCTGCCCTCCGCCACCACCCAGTCGCTCGCGTGCAGCGGCGAGTGGAAACTGCCGCGCACCAGCCGGTCGAGCCTGCCGTGGCCGATGCCGTTGAAGTCGATCCGCCCGTAGTAGGCGATCATCTTGCCCTTCTGGAGGAACCACTGGCTCCCCTTCAGCTCCACGCAGAAGGTGTACGCGTTGACGTTGTCGTCGCTCGGCAGCGTCATCGGGTCGTGGATCACGGGCGCGCTCACAGCTTCTCCTCCGACGCCTGGACGTACACCGCACCGTTGCCGCTCAGCTCCAGCTGGAACGCCTCGCCCGAGCCCCGGCCCACCATGTCCCGCCAGCCGACCGCGGTGGAGAGCTTGTTCCGTACGTCGCCGTGGTGGGCGACGTACGCCTGCGGGTCGACATGGACCGTACGGCCCTGGCCGATCGGCAGCTCGATGATCCCGCCGTGCGCCATGACGGCGACCGAGCCATGACCCTTGAGCGTGGTGGTGAACAGGCCCTGGCCCGTCACCTGGCCGCGCACCATCCCCATCACGCCGCCCTGCGCGCCCATGAACATCGTGCCCTGCTCCAGCGACCCGTCGAACGCGAGCAGGCGGTCGGCCTCCACGTAGAGGGTGTCGCCGGAGAGTTCGATCACCTGGATGTGGTGACCGCCGTGACCGAACATCACGGTGCCGCTCCCCTCGACCGTCATCAGCGGGGTCGCCTCGCCCGCCACGCGCCGGCCGATCATCGACATCACACCGCCCTGGCCGCCCGCCGTGTTCGGGGTGAACGTGACGTCGCCCCGGTAGGCGAGCATCGCGCCGCGCTGGCTGAACATCCGCCGGCCCGGCGCCACCGTCGCCTCGACCACCTTCGAGTTGATCTCCCGGAACGGCATCAGACATCGCCCCCGACGGTGTTGCGCTCGCTGGGCTGCACGTACACCAGACCGTCGCCCTCGAACCGCATCTGGAAGGCCTCGCCACCGCCCTCGCCCATGATCGTCCGGAAGTTCACACCGGACTGGAGGTGCTGCTGGAGGTTGCCCTGGTGGGCGACGTACGCGCCGGGGTCGACGGAGAGCGGGTACTGGGGTGTCACCCGGAGCACCACGGCCAGGCCGTCCGACATGATCGCCGCCTGGCCCGTGCCCTCGACGGTCGTCGTGAACAGACCGTTGCCGCTCGCGCCGCCGCGCAGACCGGTGAAGCTGGTGCCGGTGCGCAGACCGCCGTCCGTGCACAGCAGGTTGCTCGATTCCACGTACAGCTTGTCGCCGTGCAGGGAGACAAGGCTGATCTCGCTGGCACGGTCCGCGAAGAAGCAGGTGCCCTCGCCCTTCACCTCCATCATGACCATCTGTTCGCCGGTCAGGCGGCGGGTCACCATCCCCCGTATGCCCTCACCGCCGCCGGACAGCTTCTTGAACGCCATCCGGCCGTCGTAGGCGACCATCGAGCCGTTCTTCGCCCGTACCGAGTCGCCCGCCATGTCGACGGCGAGCACCTTGCTGCCTTGGAGTCGCAACTGAGCCACAGGTCGAAGGTAGCCGGACCCGGATAAAAAGCGGGCAAAGCCTGGTGCCACAATGAGACGTCGCTTGTGCACGCGTTCACAAGATGATCACGCGCGTGCGGCACTCGCGCGCGGCCGTGCGTGCGACGACCGCGACGAGCATGACGCGCACGACGACGATCACGACGCCCCCCCCCGACGACGAAGGTGCCTGCCTCGTGGACATCAAGACCGCCTCATCCCTCCACCGTCTCCGCCTCGTATCGGCGCCGGAGGCCGTGTCCTTCCTGCTGCTGCTCGTCTGCTCCGTGCTCAAGCGCACGACGGACTTCAACGCCGTCCCGGTGATGGGCGCGATCCACGGGCTGCTCTTCGTCCTGTACGTGCTCTTCTGGCTGGACGCCTGGAGGCGCACCAAGTGGTCGCTCGGCACCGCCGCCCTCTACTTCGTGCTCTCGGTCCTGCCCGCCGGCGGCTTCTACGCCGACCGCAGGCTCAGGCGTGAGGCCGAGGACGAGGTCATCGCCTCGCGCGCCCGCCGCGAGGGCACGGTCAGCGCATGATCGTCGCCTTCTCCATCACACCGCTCGGGGTGGGCGAGGACGTGGGGGAGTACGTCGCCGACGCCGTCCGGGTCGTACGCGAGTCCGGGCTGCCCAACCACACCGACGCCATGTTCACCTCCGTCGAGGGCGAGTGGGACGAGGTGATGGACGTGGTCAGGCGGGCGGTCGCCGCCGTCGAGGCGCGGGCCCCGCGCGTCTCGCTCGTCCTGAAGGCCGACGTACGGCCGGGCGTCACCGACGGCCTCAACTCCAAGGTCGAGACGCTGGAACGGCACCTCGCCGGCTGACCGCCGACCGATGTGTCCCTGATCGCCGGGCGGGCCGCACGCGGCCCGCCCGGCGATCGCGCGTCCGGCGCTCCCCTTCTGCGGCCCGGGCCCGAGAACACGCCCCCGACCGCCCGCGATCCGGCGCCCCTTACCGCCACTCGCACGGACGACCCCAGTCGACACGCCGAGGTATATCCACTTTTCTGAGGATATCGACCTCGCCCAATCGCTGGAGGTACCGTGCGGCCGGAGGGCTACGACTACGAGACCCACAGCCGCCTCGCGGGACCCCTGACCGAGCCCGACCGCACCACCGCCTACCAGGTGCGGTACCGGAGTCTGCTCGCGCAGGAACCCCACCGGGTCCGGGCCGTCGTGCTCATGGTCATGGCACCACTCCTCTCCGGCGTGCTGATGGTCTATCTGATCTGGCCGACCCACTGGACCGAACGCGAGGGCGGCGCCCGCTGGCTGGTCGCCTTCGACACCGTGATGCTCGTGTCGATCGGGCTCATCGCCTTCTTCATGCTCGTCAACGTCGCCTCCATCGCACACGCCACGCTGGTCGCCCGCGACCCCGTCCCGGTGGTCGCCGAACTGGGCACCCGCGTCGCCTTCGTCACCACGTACGTCCCCGGCAAGGAACCGCTCTCCATGCTGCGGACCACCCTCGAAGGAGCCGTACGGCTGCGCCACACCGGGCCCCTGGACATCTGGCTGCTCGACGAGGGGGACGACCCCGCCGCCCGGCGGCTCTGCCGCGAACTGGGGGTGCGGCACTTCAGCCGGCTCGGCGTGCCCGAGTGGAACCGCGCCAAGGGCGTCCACAAGGCCAGGACCAAGCACGGCAACTACAACGCCTGGCTCGCGATGCACGGCGACGACTACGACTTCTTCGCCTCCGTCGACACCGACCACGTGCCGCTGCCCAACTTCCTGGAGAGGATGCTCGGCTTCTTCCGCGACCCCGACGTCGCCTTCGTCGTCGGCCCGCAGGTGTACGGCAACTACGACTCGGCGGTCACCAAGGCCGCCGAGTCGCAGCAGTTCCTCTTCCACGCGCTGATCCAGCGGGCCGGAAACCACTACCACGCCCCCATGTTCGTCGGCACCAACAACGCCGTACGGATCAGCGCCCTCAAACAGGTCGGCGGCCTCTACGACTCCATCACCGAGGACATGGCCACCGGCTTCGAACTGCATCGCGGGAGGAACCCGCAGACCGGCCGGTACTGGCGGTCCGTCTACACCCCCGACGTCCTCGCCGTGGGCGAGGGCCCCGAGTCCTGGACCGACTTCTTCACCCAGCAGCTCCGCTGGTCGCGGGGCACGTACGAGACCATCCTCAGGCAGTACGGCAAGGCGCTGTTCCGGGTGCCGCCCGGCCGCCTCCTCAGTTACACGCTGATGCTCGTCTACTACCCGATGACCGCGATCAACTGGCTCCTCGGCATCCTCAGCTGCGTGCTGTTCCTCTGGCTCGGCGCCTCGGGCACCCAGGTGTCGTCCTCGCTCTGGCTGATGCTCTACAGCGACGCCGCCGCCTGCCAGATCGGCCTCTACCTCTGGAACCGGCGCCACAACGTCTCACCGCACGAGCCCGAGGGGTCCGGCGGACTCGCCGGCATGGTCATGTCGGCGCTCTGCGCGCCGGTCTACCTCAAGTCGCTGGGCTCGGCGGTGCTGCGCACCAGCGGCCGCTTCGTGGTCACCCCCAAGGGCGGCAAGACCAGTGCCGACCGTCTCATGACCTTCCGGCTGCACCTGTTCTGGGCGGTCGTGCTGACGACGTCACTCGCGGCGTCCGTGCACTTCGGCCATACGCACGCCGCGATGCGCACCTGGGCCGTACTGGCGCTGGTCATCTCGCTCGCCCCGGTGGCCGTCTGGGCCGTGACCACCCTGCGCGGGCGCCGCGACGCCGCGCACGTCCTGCCGCTGCCCGTCGACGACGGACCGGAGCAGCCCGAGCCGGCGCTCGCCACGACGACAGGAGGGAACTGAGTCATGGCCTACCGGCCCTCGCGCAAGTTCAAGAAGACGCTGCTCGGCGGTGGCGCCGTGCTGGTGCTGATGTCGCTGAACGCGCCGGCCGCCATCTCCTTCGCGGAGGAGAAGTACCACGCGTACAAGATCGCGCAGCCCGGCTACAAGGCGCGGTACGGCTCCTGGGAGGTGCTGCACGTCCCCGAGGAGTACCGCACCAACGCGATCCACGCCGCACTGCTGCACACCGGCAAGGTGCTGCTGATCGCCGGATCCGGCAACAGCCAGGAGAAGTTCGACGCGGGCACCTTCGACACCGTCCTGTGGGACCCGGCGGACAACTCGTACCGGAAGATCCCCACCCCCGAGGACTTCTTCTGCTCGGGCCACTCCCAACTGCCCGACGGGCGGCTGCTGGTGGCCGGCGGCACCGCGCGCTACGAGGTCCTCGACGGGGAGGTCGACCGCGCGGGCGGCGGGATGCGCGTCAAGAACGAGAACCCGGACAAGGCGCGGACCTTCAAGAAGGGCACCCGCTTCCGCTCGCCGTCCGGTGTCGAGTACGTGAGCAAGTTCGACGTCACCGTGCCCAGGGCGAAGCGGGACTTCAAGATCTCGTACGCCGAGAGCGGCCGGATGCTGCCGTGGAAGACGAAGGTCACGGCGGGCGAGGCACGCGTCTTCGTGGAGGCCGTGGAGAAGGGCCCGCGGGCGCTGACGACGGAGGCGGCGCAGTACGAGATCGTCGGCCTCAAGGGCAAGGACGCGGAGAACCACTACGGCCTGGCGCAGAAGCTGACCACGGAGAAGCAGGACTTCCAGGGGATCAAGGCGGCGTACGAGTTCGATCCGGTCGCCGAGAGGTACGTCAGGGTCGACCCGATGAAGGAGGCCCGCTGGTACCCGACGCTGCTCACCCTGGAGGACGGCCGGGTGCTCGCCGTCTCGGGCCTGGACGACGTCGGCGCCGTACTCACCGGGGACAACGAGATCTACGACCCCGGGTCCAAGAAGTGGTCCAAGGGCCCCACGCGCTACTTCCCGACGTATCCCGCGCTCTTCCTCACCAAGGGCGGCAAGGTCTTCTACTCGGGCTCCAACGCGGGTTACGGGCCCGCCACGGCCGGCCGCCAGCCGGGGCTGTGGGACCTGGACAAGAACATCTTCACGAAGGTCGACGGGCTCAGCCGGCTCGACCAGACGGAGACCTCGGCCTCGCTGGTGCTGCCTCCCGCGCAGGACCAGCGGGTGATGGTCATGGGCGGCGGCGGGGTCGGCGAGTCGTCCAAGTCCACGTCGCGCACGGCGATCGTGGATCTGAAGGAGGACAGCCCGGCCTTCCGGGCCGGGCCGGACCTGCCGCAGGGGACGCGCTATCTCAGCAGCGTGATCATGCCGGACGACACGGTCTTCACGAGCGGCGGTTCGTCCGACTACCGGGGGCGCAACGCCAGCGACATCCTCAAGGCGCAGTTCTACGACCCGAGGACGAACACCTTCAAGAAGGCGGCCGATCCGACGGTCGGCCGCAACTACCACTCCGAGGCGCTGCTGCTGCCCGACGGGCGGGTGGCGACCTTCGGATCCGATCCGCTCTTCGACGACGCCGACAACACGAAACTCGGCACGTTCGAGCAGCGCGTGGAGATCTACACGCCGCCCTCCTTGGAAGGCGACCGCGAGAAGCGGCGGCCGGTGCTGGGGGAGGGGCCGGCGGAACTCGACCAGAACGGGCGCGCCACCTTCCGTACGGAGAACTCCCGGCGGATCGAGAAGGCGCGGCTGATGCGGCCGAGCGCGGTCACGCACAGCACGGACGTGGAACAGCGCTCGATCGACCTCGCCCTGACCAAGCGGGGCGGCTCCGTGACGGTGGACGTCCCGTCGGACCCGACGCTGGTGCCGCCCGGCTGGTACATGCTGTTCGTGACGGACGAGGCGGGGGTGTCGTCGGAGGCGAAGTGGATCCAGGTGAAGGGCGAGTAGCGGTGGGGCCGGGAGGTTCGCGCCGCTACGGACGTCACGCGTCCGCGCGGCGGGCGAGTCCGAGGGCGTAGTCCGGCCACCAGGTGCCCGCCGCCGGGCCGCCCCGGCAGGGGCCGTCCGAGTCGCCGGGCCGTTTGATCCACAGGTACGCGTCGATCAGCGCGTCACCGGTCTCGGCGGTCGGCGGCGTACCGAGCGACCTGCCGGGTGGATTGCACCAGGCCTCGTCCCCCTCGCCCTTGAGAGGGCCCTCGCCGTTGCGGCTGGTGTCGACGGTGAAGTGGGCGCCGTCGAGGAGCCCCGACAACTCGGTGCCGAAGGTCTTGACGGCGTCGTCCGTCTCGAAGTTGGAGACGTTGAGCGAGAAGCCGTCCGCCCGTGCGACACCGGCCGAGCGCAGCGGCTCCGCGATCTTCTCCGGTTCCTTGATCCAGTTCGGATTGCCCGCGTCCAGGTAGACCTTGGTGCCCGGCTGCCGCTTCAGCCGCTCGATCGCGTCGGAGAGGAGCCGGTTGCGCTCGGCGTGGTGCTCGGCGGGGGTGCAGCCGTCCACGAGGTGGGAAACGGCGTCCGGTTCCAGGATCACCAGGGCGCGGGCGTCGCCGATCGCGCCGGCGAAGGAGTCGATCCAGTCGAGGTAGGCGCGGCCGTCACGGGCGCCGCCGGCCGAGTAGAGGCCGCAGTCGCGGTGCGGGATGTTGTACGCGACGAGCACCACCGTGCGCTTTCCCGCCGCGCCCTTGACGGCCCTGCGGATCCCCGGCGCGGGGTCGTCGCCGGAGGGCCAGTCGGCCACGGGGCGCTCGGAGATCCGCTTGAGGAGCTTCGCGTCCTCGGCCCGGCCCTCGGCCTGCCACTTCTCGACCTGGCGCGCCGCGTCGCTCTGCGGGTCCACCCAGAACGGTGAGCCGCCGGTGGGGGCGGCCTCGCCCCGTACGGCCGGGGTGCCGGTCCTGTCGGGCGCGGGGGCGCCGGAGCCGGACGAGCAGGCGGTGAGGGCCGGCGCGAGCGCGAGAACGGCGGCGGAGGCCGAGACGGCGGCGGAGAGGCGGCGCGGTGTGCGGCTGGACATCCAGCCCCCTTGAACGACCGGAGAAGCACAGGACCGAACAATCGTGACATAACGGTCACAGTCCGTTGCGTTACGACACCGCCAGCGCGATCCCCAGCGGTGTCCGCTCGTACAGCACCTGGTGCGAATGGCGCCGCGACGTCAGCAGGCCCGCGTCGCGCAGCACCGACAGGTGCGCGGAGACGGAGGAGGGCGCGAGGCCCAGCCGGTGCGCCAGCGCGGTGGTCCCGGCGGGTTCGTCGAGCGCGCACAGGACGTCGGCCCGGACCCGGCCGAGCAGCCGGGCGAGTGCGTCCGGCGTGCGGTCGGCCGCCTCCGTCCACAGGCCGCCGATACCGCGTGCCGGATAGATCACGGCGGGCTGCCACGGTGGCTCGTGCCCGCCGATGATCTCGGGCCAGGTGAAGACGCTCGGTACGAGGACGAGACCGAGTCCGCCGAGTACGCGGTCGTGGTCGCCGCGCGTGCCGAGGACGGTGAGGGTGGAGTCGGCCCAGACGAGCCGGGGGCTCAACTCGCCCAGCAGCCGCCCGAATCCGACCTCGGCGAGCCTCCGCGAGTGATAGGCGATGTCGGCTTCGAGCAGCGCGCGCAGACGGGGCCAGTCGGGCTCGATCAACCGCTGCCAGACCTGCTCCAGCAGATCGGCGAGCTCCCGCACCGCCCGCGCGGGATCGTCCAGCATTCTGCGCCCGGCATCGCTCTCGGCGGCGCCGGGCGTCTCGGCGAGCGCGAGGGTCAGGTCCCGGCGGGCGAAGTCGAGGGGCGTCGACCGCACCAGCGCGATCTCCTCGGCGAAGCTGACGACGGGGCTCTCCGGCGGCGGGCAGAAGAAATCGGGGTTGTGCCCGACCTGCGGCATCAGCAGCCACAGCGGCCGCAGATCGATCCCCGCCGCGGCGTCCCTGATCCGCCGCAGCCACGGCAGGTGGTAGCCGTGCCGGTCGGGCCGCGAGAGGGTGCGCACGGCCTCCTGCGTCTCCCAGAGCGGGGACAGGGCGAACCGGCAGCGCAGCAGGTCGTGCTCCCCGAAGTGCAACTGGAACGCCACGCGGGTCCTCGCTCGGTGGAGAGATTCGGCTGGAGCCGAAAGTCTAGTGCCGCCCCCGCGGCGGCGCGAGGCTGCTCCCATGCCGACCGAACCAGTCAACCCGTCGAGCGAGACCACCCCACCTGCCGCGGGCACCCCACCGGTGTCCTCAATCGCCGGACGGGCTGAGTCGGGTCGCTCGGACGCGGGGCCGGCGGTAGTCACCGGGGCAGTGGCACCCGCGCCCGACGGCTCGGAGTCCTCGCCTGCGCCGGGCACCCCACCGGTGTCCTCAATCGCCGGACGGGCTGAATCAACCGGTCCGGGCGCGGTGTCCTCGGTCGGCGGGGGCTCTGGACCGGTCGCCGAGGGCGAGGCCGCGCGCGGATACCGCGAGGTGTTCCGCGTGCGCGAGTTCCGCTTCGTGTTCGCCGCGCATCTGCTCTCGCTCCTCGGGGTCGTCGTCACCGAGATCTCCCTCACCGTCCTTGTCTACGACCTCACCGGATCGCCCCTCCTCAGCGCCCTCACCTTCGCGCTCGGCCTGCTGCCCTACGTCTTCGGCGGGACGCTCCTCGCGGGCGTGGCCGACCGGTTTCCCGCCCGGCGGGTGCTCGTGGTCTGTGATCTCGTCTGCGCGGCGTGCGTCGCCGTGATGGTCGCCCCCGGGACGCCCGTCGCGGGGCTGCTCGCCCTGCGGTGCGCCGTCGCCGCCGTCGCGCCCGTGTTCACCGGGACCCGCATGGCGGCGCTCACCGACATCCTCGGGGAAGGGGACCTCTACGTCCTCGGGCGCTCGATCCTGAGGATCGTGTCGCAGAGCGCGCTCCTCGTCGGGTTCGCCGTCGGCGGCGTCCTTCTCGCCGTCGTACCCCCGCGCGGGGCGATCGCGATCACCGTCGTCACCTTCCTCTGCTCGGCCGCACTGCTGCGCTTCGGTACCAAGGACAGGCCCGCCCGCCTTCCCAAGAAGGACGACGGCACGAATCTGCTGCGGGACTCGCTCGACGGCGCCCGGCTGGTCTTCGCCGACCGGCGGATCCGCGCGCTGACACTGCTCTTCTGGATCCCCGCCATGTTCGTCGTCGCGCCCGAGGCGCTGATGGCGCCGTACGCCGACCAGATCGGCGTCGGCCCCGCCGCGCTCGGACTGATGATGTGTGCGATGCCGGTCGGACACATCGCGGCCGAACTCGTCGCGGGCTCCGCCCTCAGCCCCCGCTCACGCTCGCGGATCGTGCTCCCGTCCGCCGCGGTGGGGCTGCTGCCCCTGCTCGTCTACGCCCTCACGCCCGGCATCGGCCTGGCCGTGCTCGCCCTCGCGCTGTCCGGCGTCGGCGCCGTGTACGTCATCGGCCTCGACCAGTGGTTCGTGGACGCGGTCCCCGACGAACTCCGTGGCCGGGCCATGACGTTGATGACCGCCGGACTGATGACGGTGCAGGGCCTCGGCATGGCGCTGGCCGGTCTCGCCGCCGAGTTCCTGCCCGTGCACCAGGTCGTCGCCGGGGCCGGCGTGATCGGAACCGTCTGTTCCGTCGTCCTCGTCCACGAGGTGCGCCGGACCGCCCCCCGTAATCCGGGAGTAGGGGCAGACCGCCATATGACCACTCGGTAAGGTCGCTGACGTGTCCAAGCCGCTCAGCCTTGCCTTCGATCCCATCGCCCGAGCCGACGAGCTCTGGCAGCAGCGCTGGGGCCCCGTGCCGTCGATGGGCGCCATCACGTCGATCATGCGGGCCCATCAGATCCTGCTCGCCGAGGTCGACGCGGTGGTCAGACCGTACGGGCTGACCTTCGCCCGGTACGAGGCACTGGTGCTGCTCACCTTCTCCAAGGCTGGTGAGCTGACCATGTCCAAGATCGGCGAGCGGCTGATGGTCCACCCGACGTCCGTCACGAACACGGTGGACCGGCTGGTCAAGGCCGGTCTGGTCGACAAGCGCCCCAACCCCAACGACGGCCGCGGCACCCTCGCCTCGATCACCGACAGGGGCCGCGAGGTGGTGGAGGCCGCGACCCGCGACCTGATGGAGATGGAGTTCGGCCTCGGGGCGTACGACGCGGAGGAGTGCGCCGAGATCTTCGCGATACTGCGCCCGCTGCGCATCTCGGCCAAGGACTTCGAGGAGAACTGAGCCCCGCCGTCCGCGGGGACTTTTCGGGTCGTTACGCTCGTGGCCATGAAACAGAGCATCCTGACCCGCTACCGGGTCATGGCGTACATCACCGCCGTCTGGCTGCTGGTCTTCACCGTCGCCATCGTGCTGAAGTACGGCTTCGACACCGGCGACACCATGGTGATCTCCCAGATCCACGGTCTGCTCTTCATTGTCTACGTCGTCTTCGCCTTCGATCTGGGCTCCAAGGCGAAGTGGCCCTTCGGCAAGCTCCTGTGGGTGCTGGCCGCCGGCTGCATCCCGGTCGCCTCGTTCTTCGTCGAACCGAAGATCACCCGAGAGGTCCAGTCGCTGATCGTCCGGGACGAGACCGCCCCCGTCGAGGCCTGAGTCCGGCTGCCGGGCGGGGCTCCGAGCCCGCCGGGGAGCCGCCCGGCCCGGTCCCGCACACCGCCGTGAGGAAACTCGCGGCGGTTTACGTTCGACTTTTAGTAGGACGTCCTAGTAAATTCGGGGTATGGACGCTCACGCGCAGGCCGAGACCGCAGCGATCGAGGAAGGCCGCCGGCGCTGGCAGGCCCGTTACGACAAGGCCCGCAAGCGGGACGCGGACTTCTCCACGCTCTCCGGGGACCCCGTCGAGCCGGTCTACGGGCCGCGCCCGGGTGACACGTACGAGGGATTCGAGCGGATCGGCTGGCCGGGCGAGTACCCCTTCACCCGCGGACTGCACGCGACCGGCTACCGGGGCCGTACGTGGACGATCCGCCAGTTCGCCGGCTTCGGCAACGCGCGCCAGACCAACGAGCGCTACAAGACCATCCTCGCCAACGGCGGCGGCGGCCTCTCCGTCGCCTTCGACATGCCGACCCTCATGGGCCGCGACTCCGACGACCCGCGCTCCCTCGGCGAGGTCGGTCACTGCGGCGTGGCGATCGACTCCGCCGCCGACATGGAGGTCCTCTTCGGCGATCTCCCGCTCGGGGACGTCACGACGTCCATGACCATCAGCGGCCCCGCCGTCCCGGTCTTCTGCATGTATCTGGTCGCCGCCGAGCGCCAGGGCATCGACCCCTCCGTACTGAACGGCACGCTCCAGACCGACATCTTCAAGGAGTACATCGCGCAGAAGGAGTGGCTCTTCCAGCCCGAGCCCCATCTGCGGCTCATCGGCGACCTGATGGAGCACTGCGCGGCGTCCATCCCCGCGTACAAGCCCCTCTCCGTCTCCGGCTACCACATCCGCGAGGCCGGGGCCACGGCCGCGCAGGAACTGGCGTACACCCTTGCCGACGGCTTCGGCTACGTGGAGCTGGGCCTCTCGCGCGGCATGGACGTCGACGTCTTCGCCCCCGGTCTGTCCTTCTTCTTCGACGCGCACCTCGACTTCTTCGAGGAGATCGCCAAGTTCCGCGCCGCGCGCCGGATCTGGGCGCGCTGGATGAAGGAGACGTACGGCGCGAAGACGGACAAGGCGCAGTGGCTGCGCTTCCACACCCAGACGGCGGGCGTCTCGCTCACCGCCCAGCAGCCGTACAACAACGTCGTACGGACCGCGGTCGAGGCCCTGTCGGCGGTCCTCGGAGGCACGAACTCGCTGCACACCAACGCCCTGGACGAGACCCTGGCCCTGCCCAGCGAGCAGGCCGCCGAGATCGCGCTCCGTACCCAGCAGGTGCTCATGGAGGAGACCGGCGTCGCCAACGTCGCCGACCCGCTGGGCGGTTCCTGGTACGTGGAGCAGCTCACCGACCGCATCGAGGCCGACGCGGAGAAGATCTTCGAGCAGATCAAGGAGCGCGGCCGGCGCGCGCACCCCGACGGGCAGCACCCCATCGGCCCGATCACCTCCGGCATCCTGCGCGGCATCGAGGACGGCTGGTTCACCGGCGAGATCGCCGAGTCCGCCTTCCAGTACCAGCGCGCTCTGGAGAAGGGCGACAAGCGGGTCGTCGGCGTCAACGTCCACCACGGCTCGGTCACCGGCGACCTGGAGATCCTGCGGGTCAGCCACGAGGTCGAACGCGACCAGGTGGCGGAGCTGACGGACCGCAAGGCCGGCCGTGACGACGCCGCTGTCCGTACTGCGCTGGACGCGATGCTGGTCGCCGCGCGCGACGGGTCGAACATGATCGGCCCGATGCTGGAGGCTGTCCGCGCGGAGGCCACGCTGGGCGAGATCTGCGGCGTGCTGCGGGACGAGTGGGGCACGTACACGGAGCCGCCCGGCTTCTGACGGCCGGGCAGGACGCCGACCCGCCGGGAATCCGCCGGCGGTCGGCGCGGGCGCTCGTCCGGGGCGCGATCCCGTCGCGCACCCGCCCGTTCACCTCACTCGGCCGCTCCCCGGCGTACGGCCGGCCTCTCCCGCCTCCGTGAGGACGAATGCGCTCGATTCCCCGGCCGGCCGGGGACGGGCGATCAGATCGCCGTACACGGCCTCGACGTCGCCGGCCCGTTCGCCGTCCGCGCTCAGGCCCCCTGGACCGCGCCCAGTCCCGCCACCAGCAGCAGCGTGAAATCGCGCGCCCACTCCTCGTCCACCCGCTCCGCGCTCACCAGCGTCCGGTGCACCACGGCGCCCGCGATCACGTCGAAGATCAGGTCGGCGTTGCGGGCCGCCGCCTCGGGGTCGCTCTCGTACGGCAACTCACCCCGCGCCTGCGCCCGTTCACGGCCCTTGAGCACCAGGCCCTTCTGCCGGTCGACGATCGCCGTACGGATGCGGTCGCGCAGCGCGTCGTCCCGCGTCGACTCGGCGACGACCGCCATCAGCGCGGTCTTGGTCTCCGGCCGCTCCAGCAGGGCGGCGAACTGGAGCACCACGCCCTCGATGTCGGCGATGAGGCTGCCCCGGTCGTGGATCTCGATTTCGTCGAAGAGGACGGCGACCGCGTCGACCACCAACTCGTTCTTGCCCGACCAGCGCCGGTAGAGCGTGGTCTTGGCGACGCCCGCGCGGGCCGCGACATCGCCCATCGACAGCTTGGACCAGCCCAGTTCCACCAGCGCGGCCCGGGTCGCCAGCAGGATCGCGGTGTCGGCCGCGGCACTGCGGGGACGGCCGGAACGGTTGGGGCTGCGGTGGCTGCGGCTCAGCATGTCCGCGACCATACCCGTCGGTAAGGAATCCGTTGTGAGTCAGTTCACCGGACGAATCTCACACGGACGGGGGAGCTTCTCGGTTACGCTACGGCCCGTAGCGAAAGACCGTTTTCTCTTGAGCAGTTCCTGAGCGGTTCTTGAGCGGCGACCACTGGCTCGGGGTGGGGACCCCTGCCGAACCCTGTTCCCCATGGGGACTTGCCCCGAACGTGTTCAGGCTCGCGCGGGGCGCGAAGGCCGTGTCCCACCGTGTGCCCCGCACCCCGCGGGGCCCCTCGGCGGGTGCGGTCGTGTGCGGGCGGTTCGCTCCTGACGGGGCGGACGGTGCGAGATGTCCGATTGCTTTTCACATGCGCGCGCGGAGAGGGGAGGATGTACTCATGCAGCCTAGGAACATGTCCATGAGCGGTGTCGTCGATCTCGCCGCGGTGAAGGCGGCCGGTGAGGCCAAGGCCAAGGCCGAGCAGGCCCGCGCCGAGGCGGCCCGTCGGGGCGACACCGGTGCCGTACCCCCCTCCAGTCTGGTGATCGACGTCGACGAGGCGGGCTTCGAGCGCGATGTCCTCCAGCGCTCCGCCGAGGTCCCGGTCGTCATCGACTTCTGGGCCGAGTGGTGCGAGCCGTGCAAGCAGCTCAGTCCCGTACTGGAGCGGCTGGCCCGTGAGTACAACGGCCGGTTCGTTCTCGCCAAGGTCGACGTCGACGCCAACCAGATGTTGATGCAGCAGTTTCAGATCCAGGGCATCCCCGCGGTCTTCGCCGTGGTGGCGGGCCAGGCTCTGCCCCTCTTCCAGGGCGCGGCCCCCGAGGCCCAGATCCGCGAGACCCTCGACCAGTTGATCCAGGTCGGCGAGCAGCGCTTCGGCCTGACCGGGATCACGGTCGACGCCGAGGCCGGCGCGGAGCCCGGCGCGGACGCCGAGCCCGAGGAGCGGGTGGGGCCCTACGACGCGCTGCTCGAAGCCGCCGTACGCGCGCTGGACGCCGACGACTTCGGCGGCGCGGCGCAGGCGTACCGCAACGTGCTCGCCGACGATCCCGGCAACACCGAGGCGAAGCTCGGCCTCGCGCAGGCCGAACTGCTCGCCCGTGTGAAGGGGATGGACCCGCAGCAGGTGCGCAAGGAGGCGGCGGAGCGGGCGGACGACGTCCCCGCGCAGGTCGCCGCCGCCGACCTCGATCTGGTCGGCGGTCATGTGGAGGACGCCTTCGGCCGGTTGGTCGAGGCCGTACGGCGCACGGCCGGTGAGGACCGCGACGCGGCGCGGCTGCGGCTGCTCGAACTCTTCGAGGTGATCGGCTCGGACGACCCCCGGGTGACCGCCGCGCGGCAGGCACTTGCCAGGGTCCTTTTCTGACGGCGCACCGCCTCCGTCACGCGCTGCGAGGCGGCGCGTAACGATTTGCCGACTCGACGACCCGACGACCCCGCTTTACCAAAACTTGGTAAAGCGGGGTCGCTGTTACTCCGAGTAAATCAACCACCTGGGTCTGTCCGGTTATTGGCGGTATTCACGAGTTCTGTCGGGGTGATTTGGGGCACCCTGTGTGCCCGCGCGGCGCCGCCCCGTGGCTCCTGCGTGAACCACTCATTACTTGCCAGTAACGAACCCCCTTGTGTCCCGAGCGTGAATACACCACGATCGTCCACGCTCGGTCCGACAGCGCACCGGTACGGCGACCCAGTCGTGCCCACCGCGGTCGGGACCCCACCGGGCGGGCCGGCGGAGCGGTGGCGCCGACCCGGGACAGGGGGGTTCCCGCCGACCGGCGGGGCCTGTCCGGCGGCCACGCGACGCGCGTGGCCCAGTGGTTGTCGCTCGGGGGTGATCGTCGGTGATTCTGAGGCGGCTCGTTCCGCTGATACTTAACGGCGCTCTCCTTCCCGAGGACGTAGCACTTCTCCCATCCCAGGACGGGCCGACGCCCGATCCGGAGATGTACGTCCGAGAAGGAGGAAAGTGATGGAGTCCCAAGCACGTGGCGGGACCAGATGGAAGCGGTTCGCCGTCGTCATGGTGCCGAGCGTGGCCGCGACGGCCGCGATAGGTGTCGCTCTGGCACAGGGCGCGCTCGCCGCGTCGTTCAGTGTGTCGGGGCAGAGTTTCAAGGTCTCGGCCGACCAGTTGGTCGGCCAGGACTTCGTCCAGTACGGAAGTCTCGCCGACGGCACCGATCTCAAGGGCAACAAGACCGCCCACCCGGTGGCCGTTTCCGGTTTCAGCTCGGCCACGATCAGCAACATGTGCCAGTCGGTGGTCACTCCGGACGTCCCGATCTTCGGCAGTGTCAGCCTTGAGCTGCGCGCCGGCCAGGACAGCGCGAAGCCGGTCAAGGCGACGAACCTGTACCTGGATGTCGCCAAGCTCGAAGCCGACGCCAAGTTCAAGAACATCGACATCGGTGTGGCGGCCGGCGACACGAGGATCCAGCCGGGGACCGAGAAGAAGGTCAACCCCTTCGGCTTCGCGCAGCGTGCCGAAGAGGCGACGCTGACCGATGTGAAGCAGACGGCGTGGGCGACCACGGCCGGCACCTTCGAGCTCAGCGGACTGAGCCTGAAGCTGCACAAGGGCACGAAGGAGTGCTACTAGACCCTTACCGGGTCCTGAGCACTTCGCCCCCTGGGGCGGGCGCGCCCCGTTCGACGCGGTCGCGTCCGCCCGACTCCCCCAATCTCTCACAGCAACACTGGTTCCAGGGAGCTGTTTTCCATGAGCGCCGAGCCTTCGGATCCCCGCGGCCGATTCACTTACTGGCGGCTGCGCTTCCGCGCCTGGCGGGGTACTCGGCCGTTCTGGGCGGGGTTGCTGGCGATCCTCAGCGGGGTGCCGATCGTCTACTTCCCGTACGCCGAACTGAAGTTGGGCCATCTCACGCTGACGATGGCCACCACGGCGGGCGCGGGATCGCTGATCATCGGTGTCCTGCTGGCCACCCTGGGACTGACGATGTGGTTCCAGAGCATCGTGCGGGTGTTCGCCGGCGTCGCCACCATCCTGCTGGGACTCGTCTCCATACCCGTGGCCAACATCGGCGGCTTCGGCATCGGGTTCCTGCTCGCTCTCATAGGCGGAGCCCTGTCCATCTCCTGGGCGCCGGGGCGGCCCGCGGGGGCCGACGAGGAGCACGACGACCGGGCCGACGACCGGTCGGGCAAGCACGCCGTACGACAGCAGACGTTCGGACCCGACGGCGGAGCCGTCGACCAGGGCACCCCGGACGGAGGTGGGGACGGCCCTTTTCTCCCCGGCCCGTCTGACGGGGACCCGAATCTGACGGAGACGACTGCCCATGCCAACGGCGGGAGGAACAGTGCGGGGTGACGAGACGCGGCCGGAGACGGCCGGAGGCGGGCAGGTCCGCGAGAGAAGCGGCCCGCGCCACGCAGCCCCCAGGAAGTCGCTGCTGACCAAGCTCCAGATCCCGGCCGGCAAGGCGTTCGCGCTGGCCGCGATGCCGACGGCGGTGTTCGTCGGGATGGGGCTCACGCCCCGGCTCGCGCTCGCCGAGGACGCCAAGGACATCCCGTTCGCACCGGGGCCGTGTGTCACGCGCTCCGACGAGCCGCCGGAGGAGTCGGCCTCGCCGTCGCCGTCCGAGAAGCCGTCGGACGACCCGTCCGGGGATCCGTCAGGGGATGCCACGGACAAGCCGAAGCCGCCCGCCGGCGGTGACGGGGACGACGCTCCCGAGCCCTCGCCCGGCGAGACACCTCCCGCCTCCGACGCGCAGAAGCCCGCCGCGCCGAAGGAGCCCGAGCCGGAGCCGTCGAAGTCCAGGGATCCGCTGGACCCGCTGGGTCTCGGTGACGCGCTGGGCGGACTCCTCGGCGTACCGGACAAGGACGAGGACGAGCCGGCACCGGACAAGCCGGCCGACCCGGAGCCGGAGAAGCCCGGGGCGGACAAGCCCGCGGACCCGGAGCCGGACAAGGAGACCGGGGCGGAGAAGCCCGGTGGCGCCGACAGCACCGAGGACGCGATCAGGGACGCAGCGGACAAGGCCGGGGCGGACGTCGAGGAACTCGACGCCGCCGCCAAGGGACTTGAGGCGCGCAAGGACGACGACATCCCCGAGGGCGCCGACGGCAAGCCGCGCTTCCCGTGCCCCGAGGCCGACCCGGAGGCGCTCGCCGCCGCCGAACTGGAGCCGGGCATCCCGCTGTTGCCGGACGACCCGTGGCGGCTGGAGAGCACCAAGCTCACGCTGCGGGGGCTCGACTACCACGGCATCGTCGAGGTGAAGACGGGCAGCGGGAAGATCAAGAAGGCGCTGAAGTTCACCGCCTCCGAGGTGGACATCAAGGACCTGCACCAGAAGGTCGTCTACCCCGAGGGGCGTACGGCGCACGTGGCGAGCAGGCCGGACTCCACGTCGACCATCCGCGAGGGTCAAGTCACCATGTACACGGAGGAGTTGAAGGGCAACCTGTTCGGGCTGATCCCGATCACGTTCAGTCCCGAGACCCCGCCGCCGCTCAACGTCCCGTTCGCGTTCTTCACGGACGTGGAGGTGCTCCAGGCGGGTCAGTTCGGCGGCACGCTGACGGTGCCGGGCCTGCACAACTACATCACCGGCTAGGGCACTGCTTCGTCCTCAATCGCCGGACGGGCTCAAAATGAGCCCGTCCGGCGATTGAGGACAGGCGCGGTCCACGGGCCGCGCAACCCTGCCAGGGTTTCCCGCCACGACGCCGCGCGCCGGATCGGCTCGCGAGTGCCGGGCGGAGCCGCGAATGCGGCTCCGCCCGGCACTCGTGCGTTCAGCTCTGGGGTGTGACCGTGCCGCCCAGGTGGTGGACGCGGACCATGTTCGTCGTGCCGGGGACGCCCGGAGGGGAGCCGGCCGTGATGATCATCGTGTCCGACTCGCTGTAGCGCTGGAGCTTCAGCAGCTCCGCGTCCACCAGGTCGACCATCGCGTCCGTGGTGTCCACGTGCGGTACGACGAAGGACTCGACGCCCCAGCTCAGCGAGAGCTGGTTGCGCGTCGCCTCGTCCGTCGTGAAGGCGAGGATCGGCTGACAGGTGCGGTACCGCGAGAGCCGGCGGGCCGTGTCGCCGGACTGGGTGAAGGCGATCAGCGCCTTGCCGCCCAGGAAGTCCGCGATCTCGCAGGCCGCGCGGGCGACCGAACCACCCTGCGTACGGGGCTTCTTGCCCGGCACCAGCGGCTGGAGACCCTTCGACAGCAGCTCCGTCTCGGCCGCGACGACGATCTTCGACATCGTCTTGACCGTCTCGATCGGATACGCGCCGACGGACGACTCCGCCGACAGCATCACCGCGTCGGCCCCGTCCAGGATCGCGTTCGCCACGTCCGACGCCTCGGCGCGCGTCGGGCGGGAGTTGGTGATCATCGACTCCATCATCTGGGTCGCCACGATCACCGGCTTGGCGTTGCGGCGGCACAGCTCGATGAGGCGCTTCTGCACCATCGGGACCTTTTCGAGCGGGTACTCGACCGCCAGGTCGCCGCGGGCGACCATGATGCTGTCGAACGCCGCGACGACGGCCTCCATGTTGGCGACGGCCTGCGGCTTCTCGACCTTCGCGATGACGGGGACCCGGCGGCCCTCCTCGTCCATGATCTTGTGGACGTCGTTGATGTCGTCCGCGTCGCGCACGAAGGACAGCGCGATCATGTCGCAGCCCATCCGCAGGGCGAACCGCAGGTCCTCGACGTCCTTCTCGGAGAGCGCCGGAACATTGACCGCCGTACCCGGCAGGTTGATGCCCTTGTGGTCGGAGATGACCCCGCCCTCGACGACCAGCGTCTTGACCCGCGGGCCCTCGACCTCGGTCACGCGCAGTTCGACGTTGCCGTCGTTGATCAGGACCTGGTCGCCCTTCGCGACGTCCCCGGGCAGGCCCTTGTAGGTGGTGCCGCAGATGCCCTTGTCCCCGGCGACGTCCTCGGTGGTGATGACGAACTCGTCACCCCGCACCAGCTCGACGGGGCCCTCCGCGAAGGTCTCCAGCCGGATCTTCGGGCCCTGGAGGTCGACGAGCACGCCCACGGCCCGGCCGGTGGCCTCGGCCGCCTTCCGGACGCGGTGGTACCGCTCCTCGTGCTCGGGGTGGGACCCGTGGCTCATATTCAGTCGGGCCACGTTCATACCGGCCTCGATGAGCGATTTCAGCTGCTCGTACGAGTCGACGGCGGGGCCTAGTGTGCAGACGATTTTGGAACGGCGCATAAGGCGGATCCTATCGGTTTGTTTCGGCTCGGAATATTCCGTCTGGCGGAAAGTACAAATGGGCGGGGTGGCGCTCAGGCGTCGACCAATGCGAAGGTCTGCCGGGCGATCTCCATTTCCTCATCGGTCGGCACCACGGCGACGGCGACGCGCGCGTCTTCCGGCGACACCAGGCGCGGCTCGCCGGACCGCGCGGCGTTGAGTTCCGCGTCGACGACCAGCCCCAACTCCCCGAGCCCGGCGATCGCGGCCTCCCGCACCGGCGCCGCGTTCTCGCCGACGCCTGCGGTGAACACCACCGCGTCCACCCGGCCGAGCACCGCGTAATAGGCGCCGATGTACTTCTTCAGACGGTGGATGTAAATGTCGAAGGCCAGCGTCGCCGCGGCGTCACCCGCGTCGACCCGGCGGCGGATCTCCCGCATGTCGTTGTCACCGCAGAGCCCCGTCAACCCGCTCTTCTTGTTGAGCAGTTCGTCGATCTCGTCGGTGTCCATTCCGGCGACCCGCTCCAGATGGAAGACGACCGCCGGATCGATGTCCCCGGAGCGCGTACCCATCACCAGCCCCTCCAAGGGGGTCAGTCCCATCGAGGTGTCCACACACCGCCCGCCCGCCACGGCCGACGCCGACGCCCCGTTGCCCAGGTGCAGCACGATCAGATTCAGCTCCCCGGGCGGGCGGCCCAGCAGCTCGGCGGCCCGCCGCGAGACGTACGCGTGCGACGTGCCGTGGAACCCGTAGCGCCGGATGCGGTGCGCGTCGGCCGTCGCGGTGTCGATCGCGTACCGCGCGGCGTGCTCCGGCATCGTCGTGTGGAACGCGGTGTCGAAGACCGCGACCTGCGGCAGATCGGGGCGCAGCGCCCGCGCGGTCCTGATACCGGTGATGTTCGCCGGGTTGTGCAGCGGAGCCACCGGCACCAGCCGCTCGATCTCCGCGAGCACGGCGTCGTCGATCACCGTCGGCGCGCTGAACTCCAGCCCGCCGTGCACCACGCGGTGGCCGATCGCCGCCAGCTCGGGGGAGTCGATACCCGTACCGTCCAGGGCCAGTTCCTCCGCGACGGCCCTCAACGCCTCCTCGTGGTCGGCGATACGCCCCGTACGCTCGCGCCGCTCCGCGCCGTCGCCCGACGGTGTGTGCACGAGCCGCGACGCGCTCTCGCCGATGCGCTCGACGAGGCCGACGGCGAGCCGGGTGCCGTCGCGCATGTCCAGCAGCTGGTACTTCACCGAGGAGGAACCGGAGTTGAGTACGAGGACTCGGGTGGCCTGCGAGGTCACGGGCGGAATGCCTTTCGTGGAGGGGACGGTGGTGCCGGGACCGGACGGTGTCACGCGCCGTCGCCCTGCGCCTGGACGGCGGTGATGGCGACCGTGTTCACGATGTCCTGGACCAGGGCGCCGCGCGAGAGGTCGTTCACGGGCTTGCGCAGCCCCTGCATCACGGGACCCACCGCCACCGCGCCGGCCGAACGCTGCACGGCCTTGTACGTGTTGTTGCCGGTGTTCAGGTCGGGGAAGATCAGCACCGTCGCGCGCCCCGCCACCTCCGAATCCGGCAGCTTCGTCGCGGCGACGGACGGCTCCACCGCCGCGTCGTACTGGATCGGCCCCTCGATCCTCAGCTCGGGGCGCGCCGTGCGCACCAGCTTCGTCGCCTCGCGCACCTTGTCGACGTCCGCGCCCGAGCCCGAGGTCCCCGTCGAGTACGAGAGCATCGCGATCCGGGGCTCGACGCCGAACCGGGCCGCGGTCGCGGCGGCCTGCACCGCGATGTCCGCGAGCTGCCCGGCGTCCGGGTCCGGGATCACCGCGCAGTCGCCGTACACCAGCACCTTGTCCGCCAGGCACATGAAGAAGACCGAGGAAACGCTCGACGACGGCGTCACGGTCTTGATGATCTCGAACGCCGGGCGGATCGTGGCCGCCGTGGAGTGCACCGAGCCCGACACCATGCCGTCGGCCAGCCCCGCGTCGACCATCAGCGTCCCGAAGTAGTTCACGTCGGCCACCACGTCGTACGCCAGCTCCACCGTCACGCCCCGGTGCGCGCGCAGCCCGGCGTAACGCTCGGCGAACCGCTGCCGGAGCTCGTCCGTCGCCGGGTCGACGAGCTGCGTGCCCGCCAGGTCGATACCGAGATCGGCGGCCTTCTTGACGATGACGTCGACGTCCCCGAGGAGCGTCAGATCGCACACGTCGCGGCGCAGCAGTACATCGGCCGCCCGCAGTACCCGTTCCTCCGTGCCCTCCGGCAGGACGACCCGGCGGCGTACGGCGCGGGCCTGCTCCAGCAGATCGTGCTCGAACATCATCGGCGTCACCCGGCCGCTGCGCGCCACCGACATCCGCGTCAGCAGGTCGCCGGTGTCCGCGTACCGCTCGAACAGGCCCAGTGCCGTCTCCGCCTTGCGCGGCGTATCGGCGCTCAGCTTCCCCTCCAGCGCGAAGAGTTCACCCGCCGTGGGGAAGGACCCCGCGACCACGGAGACCACCGGTGTGCCGGGCGCGAGCTTCGAGGCGAGGGTGAGGACCGAGTCGGCCGGCCGCTCGTCCAGCGTCAGCAGCACGCCCGCGATGGGCGGTGTGCCCGCCGAGTGCGCGGCGAGCGCGCCCACCACCAGATCGGCCCGGTCGCCCGGTGTGACCAGCAGACAGCCCGGTGTCAGGGCGCCCAGCAGATTCGGGAGCATCGCGCCGCCGAAGACGAAGTCGAGCGCGTCGCGGGCCAGACCGGCCTCGTCCCCGAGCAGCACCGTGCCGCCGAGGGCCCGGGTGATCTGCGCGACGGTCGGAGCGGCCAGCGCCGCCTCGTCGGGCAGCGTGTAGCAGGGCACCGGCAACTGGCGGCTCAGCTGCGCGTCGATCGCGTCGCGGTCCTCGGGTGCCACCCGGTTCACGACCATCGCGAGGATGTCGCAGCCCAGCACGGCGTACGCCCGGTGGGCGTTGCGCGCCTCGGCCTGTACGGAGTCGGCGTGCTGGCCCTTGGCGCCGACCACCGGTATCACCGAGGCGCCGAACTCGTTGGCCAGCCGGGCGTTGAGCGACAGCTCGTCGGGGAGCTGGGTGTCCGCGAAGTCGGTGCCGAGGACGAGCACGACCTCGTAGTCCCGCGCGACCTCGTGGAAGCGCCGGACGAGCCGCGAGACCAGCTCGTCCGTACCGCCGTCGGCCTGGATACCGGCGGCCTCCGCGTAGCCGAGGCCGTAGCCGGACGCCGGGTCCTGCGAGAGCCGGTAGCGGGCGCGCAGCAGGTCGAACAGCCGGTCGGGGCCGTTGTCGTGGACCAGGGGGCGGAACACGCCCACGCGGTCGACCTGGCGGGTCAGAAGCTCCATGACTCCCAGCTCGACGACCTGGCGGCCGTCTCCGCGTTCGATCCCGGTCACGTACACGCTGCGTGTCACGCGTGCTCTCCTGTTCGACGAAGATGGGGGAAGAGGGGGAGGTGGTGCGGCCCCGCGGCGGTGGGGCGGGAAGTGAAATTCCTGTTTCTGCCGTTAGGCCCGTTAGGGTGGCAAAGCCCTCTTGACAATACCTGTGGGGGTGGGTACGGCGCCTCCGAGACGGGTAGGCGGTACGGCCCGTGGCAGGCCAGCACCTGACCACACCCCGAGCGAGCAGGAGACACAGCGCGATGCGTATCGGAGTCCTCACCGCAGGCGGCGACTGTCCCGGCCTGAACGCCGTGATCCGCTCGGTCGTCCACCGCGCCGTGACCGGTCACGGCGACGAGGTCATCGGCTTCGAGGACGGCTTCAAGGGCCTGCTCGACGGCCACTACCGTCCCCTCGACCTCGACTCGGTCAGCGGCATCCTGGCACGCGGCGGCACGATCCTCGGTTCCGCCCGGCTGGAGCGCGGCCGGCTGCGGGAGGCGGCCGAGAGCGCGGACGAGCTGGGCCGCACGTACGGCATCGACGCGCTCATCCCGATCGGCGGCGAGGGCACCCTCACGGCGGCCCGGATGCTCTCCGACGCGGGCATGCCGGTCGTCGGCGTCCCGAAGACCATCGACAACGACATCTCCTCCACCGACCGCACCTTCGGCTTCGACACGGCCGTGATGGTCGCCACCGAGGCCATCGACCGGCTCAAGACCACGGCCGAGTCGCACCAGCGCGTCATGGTCGTGGAGGTCATGGGCCGGCACGCCGGGTGGATCGCGCTGGAGTCGGGCATGGCGGGCGGCGCGCACGGCATCTGTCTGCCGGAGCGGCCCTTCGAGGTCGACAGCATCGTGAAGATGGTCGAGGAGCGTTTCGCGCGCGGCAAGAAGTTCGCGGTCATCTGCGTCGCCGAGGGCGCGCACCCGGCGGCGGGCTCGATGCACTACGTGCGGGGCGAGATCGACCAGTTCGGCCACGAACGCTTCGAGGGCATCGGCAACCACCTCGCGGGTGAGCTGGAGCGCCGTCTGGGCAAGGAGGCCCGGCCCGTCATCCTCGGCCATGTGCAGCGCGGGGGCACCCCGACCGCGTACGACCGGGTGCTGGCCACGCGCTTCGGCTGGCACGCGGTGGAGGCGGTGCACAACGGCGACTTCGGCAGGATGACGGCCCTGAACGGCACCTCGGTGGAGATGGTGCCGCTCGCGGAGGCGGTCACGCGCCTCAAGACGGTGCCGGAGAACCGCATGTTCGAGGCGGAGTCGGTCTTCTAGGACGCCTCACGGGTCCGGGGGGCTCAGCCCTTCACCGCGCCGCCCAGCGCGAAACCCCCGCCCAGCCGGCGCGAGATCAGGATGTAGAGCAGCAGCACCGGCGTCGAGTAGAGGATCGAGAACGCCGCCAGCTGGCCGTAGACCACCGAGCCGTAGTTGCCGAAGAAGGTGAAGATCGATACGGACGCGGGCAGTTGGTCGGGGGACAGGAGCAGCATGAAGGGGACGAAGAAGTTTCCCCAGAGCTGGATGAACGTGTAGATCATCACGACCGTCATGCCCGGCCCCATCAGCGGCAGCACGATCCGGGTCAGCGTCTGGAGCATCGAGGCCCCGTCCGTCCACGCCGCCTCCTCCAGGACGGTCGGGACCCCGTCCATGAAGTTCTTCATCAGCCAGATGGAGAACGGCAGTTGGGACGTCGCCAGGAACAGCGCCGTGCCGTACATCGTGTCGACCAGGTTCACCTGGACGAACAGTCCGTAGACCGGGACCATGATCGCCGTGATCGGCAGACACGTCGTGAACAGGATCGTCAGCAGATACGGGCGGCTGAACCGCGACCGGTAGCGGGACAGCGGATACGCCGCCAGCGCCGCGCACGACACCGTCAGGAGCGTCGCGCTCCCGCACAGCAGCAGGCTGTTGAGCATCGGCGTGAACGTGATCTCGTCGGTGAGGACCGCGCCGAAGTTCTCCGTGGTCGGCGACGACGGCAGCCGCACCCGCAGGTCCGCCTCCGCGTCGAGGGAGGACAGCACCAGCCACAGCAGCGGCAGCAGGAAGGCCCCGGCCACCACGAACAGCGCGGCGTCCGAGGCGAGCCGGACGCGAGTGGCGCGCTTCATCACACCTCCACCTTGAGCAGACGCACATAGATGACCGAGAACAGCGCGCCCACGAGAAGCAGCAGCAGCGCGACCGCCGTGCCGTAACCGATCAGGCTCTTGAGGAACGCCTGGTCGTACATGAACACCGGCAGCGTCTGGCTGCGATTGCCCGGCCCGCCGCGCGTCATCGCCCAGATCAGCCCGAAGACGGAGAGCGTGGAGAGCGTGTTGAGCATCAGATTGGTGCCGATGGAACGCCGGATCATCGGCAGCGTGATGTGCCACAGCCGCCGTACACCGTTCGCGCCGTCGACCTCCGCCGCCTCCGTGATGTCCTTCGGGATCTCGGACAGCGCGGCGGAGTAGATCAGCATCGAGAACGCCGTCCCGCGCCACACGTTGGCGAACGACACCGCCAGGATCGGCAGGGTGAACAGCCAGTTCTGGGAAGGCAGATGGAGCCAGTCCAGGATCGCGTTCAGTGTCCCCTCGCGGCGGAAGAACGCGTACAGCAGGAACGCCGCGACGATCTCCGGCAGCACCCACGCCGCGATCACGACGGCGCCCGTGACGGTCCGCACCGGCCGGGACGCGGCCCGCATCAGTCCGGCCAGCGCCAGCCCGATCGTGTTCTGGCCGACGATCGACGACACGAAGGTGAAGACGAGCGTCAGCCAGACCGCGTTACGGAAGTTGTCGTCCGCGAACGCCCGCCGGAAGTTGTCCAGGCCGACGAAGTCCGACGTGGACGACCCCGTCAACTGCGTGTTGGTGAAGGCGATCCAGACGCAGTAGCCGATCGGACCGGCGAGGAACAGCAGCAGCAGTACGGTCGCCGGGGCCAGCGGCAGCCAGCGCAGCGGGCGCGCCTTGCGACCGCCACGGCCCTCGTCGCGCTCACGGCCGCCCGCCGGCACCGCGGGCCCGCTCTTGCCGACCGGGCCGCCCGCGGTGCTCACCGCGCTCACGGCGCCGCCGCCGTCACCGCCGCCGGGGCCGTGTACGCGGTGGTGCTCACTTCTCGACCACCGCGCCCTCGGCGATCGTCTTCAACTGTTCGTCGTACGCCTTCGCGGCGTCAGCCGCCGACGAGTCACCCGTCGTCACCGACTCCATCGCCTCACCGATCGCGGACGAGACCTGCGGGTAGACAGGCAGCGCGGGGCGGTAGTTGGTCACCTCGACGAGCTTCGTGAAGAAGTCGATACCGGGCATCGACTTCAGATACCTCGGATCGGCCGCCACATCCTCACGGACGGCGATCTGCGCGCCGACGACATCCCACTCGACGGCGTTCTCCTTCGTCTGCTGCGTCTTGATGAACTCGAAGGCCAGGTCGGGGTTCTGGGACTTCTGCGGGATCGACCACGCCCAGCCGCCGGACATCGACACGCTGCCGGGCGCCTGCCCGTTCTGCGTCGGCATCGGTGCCTGGGCCAGCTCCGTGGACCACTCGGGCCACTCCTTGGGGCCCTTGTTGATCCAGTTCTGCCCCATCCAGGACCCGTCGAGGGAGATCGCCAGCTTGCCCTCGGGGAAGAACTCGGTCGCGACGCGCGTACCGATGTTGGGGTCGAGCGCGTCGGAGACGTCGGGCCCCAACTTCTCGGAGTACACGGTGCGTACGAATTCGAGCGCGTCCTCGAAGCCCTTGTTGCCCGCCACCCACTTCTTCGCCGACGGGTCGTAGAGCGGGTCCTCGCCCGTGCCGTACAGCAGCATCTCGAAGCCCTGCATCACCGCGGCCTCGCCGGGGCCCTTGCCGGTGTAGACGTTGAGCGGGATCGCCTCCGGGACCTTCTCCTTGACCGTGCGGGCCGCGTCCAGGACCTCCGCCCAGTTCTTGGGCTGCCAGTCGGCGGGCAGCCCCGCGTCGGCGAAGATCTTCTTGTTGAACCAGAGGCCGCGGGTGTCGGTGCCGTCCGGGACGCCGTACGTCTTGCCGTCCTCCGCCTTGGCCGCGGCCTTGGCCGTGTCGACGAACTGGTCCCAGTCGTCCCACTTGTTCAGATACTCGTCCAGCGGGCGCAGATAGCCGGCCTTGATGTCGGAGTTGATGCGGAAGGTGTCCTCGTAGACGACATCGGGCGCGGTCTTCGGGGAGCGCATCATCTGCTGCGCCTTGGTGGCGTAGTCGTTGTCCGGGGCCTGGATCGGGATCAGTTCGACCTTCTTGCCAGGATTGTTCTTCTCGAAGTCCTTCTTGACGGACTCCAGATAGTTGTCCTTGAAGCGGATCTTGTTGTCCGTCGATCTGTTGTAGGCGACCTTGATGGTGTCCGGATCACTGCCGGATCCGCCGCCGCACGCCGTGAGCGCACCGGCGGCCAGGACCGTGACGAGGAACAGTGGGGCGGTGGGGCGCACGGGCACGACCTCCTCATTTGGCCACGAAGGGCTGCCCGGCGACCGTAGGACCGCGTCAATCTCAAGGTCAATCCCCGTGCAGTCCTCACTCCGTCCGGGGCACGAGCGGGCTGACCTCGGCGGCCGTGAAACGGATGAAGCCCTCCGGGTCCGGTTCGTCGGGCGTCGGCTGGAGGACCACGGTGTCGGCCCCGGCCTCCACGAGCGCCAGCACGGCCTCGGCGACGGCGCCGGCCGGGCCCGCGACCCCGTGCGGCAGACCGGTGGCGTCCAGCTCGGCACGCAGCCGCCCGGCGCCGCCCGGTCCGGTCGCCGTGTGGAGGTAGACGACCACCGGGTGATGGCCGGTGCGGCCGGCCGACTCCCGTCCCTCCGCGATGAGTCGGCGGGAGCGGCGTACCTCGTCGGGTGTCGTGCCGCCGGTCAGGATGGTGCCGTCGGCGGCCTCGCCCGTCAACCGCATCGTGCGCGGTCCGGTGGCCCCGGCGAACACGGCGGGCGGCGCGGGGTCGGTGGACGGCGGCCAGTCGAGCGCGACGCCGTCCAGCTTCACGTACCGCCCGTCCGTGGTCACCCGCTCGCCCGCCAGCAGCGCGCGCAGCGCCAGCAGATGCTCGCGGAGCAGCGTCATGGGGGACTCGACACGCGAACCGGTCTGCGCCATCCAGTCCTGGACGCCGTGCCCGACCCCGAGGATCGCCCGCCCCGGGAACAGCCGGTGCAGGGTGGCGGCCTCCATCGCCGTCAGCGCGGCGTTGCGCAGGGGTACGGGGAGCAGACCGACCCCGACGCGCAGCCGCTCCGTCCAGGCCAGGGCGGCGGAGGCGCTGGCGACACCGCTCTCCAGGAAGCAGTCCTCCCAGAGCCACAGCTCGTCCAGGCCCGCGTCGTCCGCGGTGCGGGCGATGTCGCGGAGTCGCTCGGGGGGCAGTTGGGGGCGGAAGACGGCGCCGAGAACAGTCATGGAGGCATTCTTCACGGCGGGACGGGGCCGTCACCAGTGGGTTGACCGGCGACGTCGAACGGCTCCGGGCGGCCGGAACACGGTGCCGCGGCGGCGCGTACCGCCGCGACCGGTCCTGCCGGAGCTCCGTGCTACCGGGTGGAGACGATCCACCGGTACTGGAGCTCCGGGCGTCCGATCTGCCCGTACTGCGGGCTGCGGTCCGCCTGCCCGGCGCTCACCAGATGCTCCAGATAGCGGCGCGCGGTGATCCGCGAGATCCCGAGCCGCGCCGCCGCCTCCGTGGCCGTCAGCCCCGCCCGCTCGTCCCGGAGCGCACGCGTCACCGACTCCAGCGTCGGCCCGCTGAGCCCCTTCGGCAGCGACGCGGGCTGTGGCGCCCGCAGCGCCCCGAGGGCCCGGTCCACCTCGTCCTGGCCGCTGGCCTCACCGGCGGCGGCCCGGAACTCGGCGTAACGGCTGAGCCTGTCGCGGAGCGTGGCGAAGGCGAACGGCTTGAGCACGTACTGCACGACGCCCAGCGACACCCCTTCGCGTACGACGGTGAGATCGCGCGCCGACGTGACGGCGATGACGTCCGCGTGGTGCCCGGCGGCCCGCAGGCTGCGCAGGAGCTGGAGCCCGTGCCCGTCGGGCAGATACAGGTCGAGGAGGATCAGATCGATGTCCGTACGCTCCAGCGCCCGGCCCGCCTCGACCCGCGAGTGCGCGACGCCGGCCACCGTGAAGCCGGGGACGCGGCCCACGTACAGCTGATGCGCGTCGGCCGCGACGGGGTCGTCCTCGACGACGAGTACGCGGATGGGGCGGGAGTCGCCGTCCCTCTTGCCGGTCATGATCCGCCGCGCTCCCCACCGTCGGTCGTGGCTCCGACCGGCGACTCTGCCGTATCCGGGCCTGCGGCGGCGGCACCCGGGCCCGGGGCCGTCCCGGTGCCGGTGCGGGCGTCCGGCACGGTGGCCGTGCCCAGCGGCAGCCGTACCGTGAACTCCGCCCCGCCGTCCCGCCCCGGTGTCAGCTCCACCGTGCCCCGCGCCCGGTGCACCGCCTGCCGTACGAGGGCCAGCCCGAGCCCGCGCTCCGCGCCCCTCGTCGACCAGCCGCGCCGGAACACCTCCTCCATGTCGCCGGGGGCGACGCCCGGCCCCGTGTCCCGCACCCGCAGCAGCAGCTCGCGGTCCTCGACCAGCGCGGTGACCGTGACCCGCGCGCCGTCCGTGCCCTGGGCGGCGTCCATCGCGTTGTCGATCAGATTGCCCAGCACGGTGACCAGATCGCGGGCGGCGAGCGACGGCGGCAGCACTCCGTCGTCGATGCGGCTGTCCTCCGCGAGCACCAGCTCCACCCCGCGCTCGTTCGCCTGCGCCGCCTTCCCCAGCAGCAGTGCCGCCAGCACCGGCTCGGCCACCGCGCCGACGACCCGGTCCGTGAGCACCTGCGCCAGCTCCAGCTCCGCCGTGGCGAACTCCACCGCCTCCTCCACCCGCCCCATCTCGATCAGCGACACGACCGTGTGCAGCCGGTTCGCCGCCTCGTGCGCCTGGGAGCGAAGGGCGTGGGTGAATCCGCGCTCCGAGTCCAACTCGCCCGACAGTGCTTGGAGTTCGGTGTGGTCCCGGAGCGTGGCGACCGTACCGCGCCGCTCGCCGCCGATCACCGGACGGGTGCTGACGACCACGATCCGGTCGGCGGTCATATGGACCTCGTCCACGCGCGGCTCCGACGCGAGAAGCGCCCCGACGAGCGGGGCCGGCAGCCCCAGCTCGTCGATGTTGCGGCCCACGGCGCTGTCGTCGAGACCGAGCAGCTCCTGGCCGCCGTCGTTGATCAGCGCGATCCTGCGCCGTCCGTCCAGCATCAGCAGCCCCTCGCGCACCGCGTGGAGCGCCGCCTCGTGGTAGTCGTGCATCCGGCTCAGCTCGCCGGCGTTCATCCCGTGCGTGTGCCGGCGCAGCCGCGCGTTGATGACGTAGGTGCCCACCCCGCCCAGGACGAGGGCGCCACCGGCCGCCAGCGCCAGGATCTTGACCTGCCCCTCCAGCTGGCTCGATATCCGGTCGACGGTGATGCCCACGCTGATCAGCCCGGTGATCCGCCCGTCGTCCTTGACCGGGGTCACGACGCGGGTGGAGGGGCCGAGCGTGCCCGTGTAGGTCTCCGTGAAGGTCCTGCCGAGCAGCGCCGGCCCGGTGGTGCCGATGAAGGGCAGCCCGATCAGCTCGGGATTCGGGTGCGTCAGCCGCGTCCCGTCCGGCTTCATGATCGTGACGAAGTCCACGCCCGTGTCGACCCGTACGTGCTCCGCGTAGGGCTGGAGCGTGGCGGACGGGTCCCGCGACCTGATGGCCTCCCGTACGGACGGGGAGTCGGCCATCGCGCGCGCCGTGGCCGTCACCTGGCGTTCGGCGGTCTCCTCGGCCTGGGCCCGGTCGGTGAAATACGCGAACAGCGCGCATCCCGCCACGACGGCAGCGACCAGCACGACCTGCATCGCGAAGAGCTGGCCTGCGAGGCTGCGGGGGCGGGGTAGCTGCATGACACAAGTCTGCCTGGCCGAAATCGTATGAACGAAATGCACGTAAGGGTGACCGGTGTCACAGGCTGATGGATAGTCGCCGGGACCCCCTCGGGACGGGAGGGTCACGTAGGGACAAACGAGTCAAGGAGGACCCGTGGCCGCTACTCGGGACCGTACCCATTATCTGTATCTGGCCGTGATCGCCGCTGTGATTCTCGGAATCACGGTCGGATTCGCTGCCCCGGGGGTGGCCGTCGAGCTGAAGCCCATCGGGACCGGCTTCGTCAACCTCATCAAGATGATGATTTCCCCGATCATCTTCTGCACCATCGTTCTCGGTGTCGGATCCGTCCGCAAGGCCGCCAAGGTCGGCGCGGTCGGCGGTCTGGCCCTCGGCTACTTCATGGTCATGTCGACCGTCGCCCTGGCCATCGGCCTCGTCGTCGGCAACATCCTGGAGCCCGGCGCCGGCCTGCACATCACGGACGCGACCGCCGACGTCGGCGCCGCACAGGTGTCCGGCGACGCCGAGTCCACCGCCGAATTCCTGGTCGGCATCATCCCCACCACGCTGGTCTCCGCCTTCACCGAGGGTGAGGTGCTCCAGACGCTGCTCGTGGCGCTGCTGGCGGGCTTCGCGCTCCAGGCCATGGGCCGCACCGGTGAGCCGATCCTGCGCGGCATCGGTCACATCCAGCGCCTCGTCTTCCGCATCCTCGCGATGATCATGTGGGCGGCGCCCGTCGGCGCCTTCGGCGCGATCGCGGCGGTGGTCGGCGAGACCGGCATGGACGCGCTGAAGTCGCTCGCGGTCATCATGATCGGCTTCTACGTCACCTGCGCGCTGTTCGTCTTCGTCATCCTCGGCGTGCTGCTCAAGCTCGTCACCGGCATCAACATCCTCTCGCTGCTGAAGTACCTGGCGCGTGAGTTCCTGCTGATCGTCTCCACCTCCTCGTCCGAGTCGGCGCTGCCGCGGCTCATCGCGAAGATGGAGCACCTGGGTGTCAGCAAGCCCGTCGTCGGCATCACCGTGCCGACCGGCTACTCCTTCAACCTCGACGGCACGGCGATCTACCTGACGATGGCGTCGCTGTTCATCGCCGAGGCGATGGGCGACCCGCTCGCCATCGGTGAGCAGATCGGGCTTCTCCTCTTCATGATCATCGCGTCGAAGGGTGCGGCGGGCGTCACCGGCGCCGGCCTGGCGACCCTGGCGGGCGGCCTCCAGTCGCACCGGCCCGAGTTGGTCGACGGCGTCGGCCTGATCGTCGGCATCGACCGCTTCATGAGCGAGGCGCGCGCCCTGACGAACTTCGCGGGCAACGCGGTCGCCACGGTCCTCGTCGGTACGTGGACCAAGGAGATCGACCGGTCCAGGGTGGACGAGGTGCTGGCCGGCCGGCTGCCGTTCGACGAGAAGACGCTGGTCGACGACCACGCGCCGGCCGGCGACGACGACGGCCCGAGCCTCACGAAGGACTCCGCCGGTCCCTCTGACCTCCCGGAGCAGCGCGACGCGGACGGCACGCCGGCGAAGGTCTGACCGGCCCGCCCGACCCGGGCCGGGGCGTTGATCCCCCAACTCCCCGGCCCTTCGAATGGCCGGCCCGTACGGAGACGTCCGTACGGGCCGGCCATTTCCCTGTTCCGAGGACTCAGCCGTACGGGATCCGGACGACCGACTGGTTGCCGATGCCCAGCGTGCTGGCGCCGTTGCCGATCGCGTTCCAGACCTCGATCCGGACCTTGCCGTTGACGAGGTCGCCGTGCGAACCGGTCGACGACTTCAGCCCCCTGGCCTGGGTGTAGTGCTCGAAGCCGGGTGCCGGGTCCGTGGCGAAGTAGTTGTACGTCTCCGTACGGTCCCAGGTGCCGTCGCCCGTACGGTCGTAACTCACCCTCACCTGCTGGCCGTTGGCGACCGTTGTACCCGCGTCGACGAAGAGGTCGAACTGTGTCGACCCGCCGTTGTGGGCGCGGGTGATCCCGCCGGAGGTGAAGACCTGCGGGTTGTACGGCGTCCCGTCCCGGTTGCCGCCGCCCGCCGACACGAGTGTGGCGTTCGCGCCCGACGCGGCGGCGACACCGAGGCCGCCGCCGGTGCGGGCGTACAGCTGCGAGGAGCCGGACGGCGGAGGATCGGTCGGCGGGTCGGTCGGGCCGGATCCGCCACGGGTCCAGACGCCGACGTAGTCGACGAGCATCGGCCGTCCCGGCACGGTGGCCGGTGTGGGCGTGGGCCCGCCGAGCGCGTCCGGGAACGCGCCGCCGATCGCGACGTTGAGCAGGATGAAGTACCCCGCGTGCTGCGTCATGTTGGTCCACGTCGTCGCGTCCAGCTGGTTCTGCGTGACGGTGTGGTAGAGCTGGTCGTCCACGTACCAGCGCAGCGCGTTGGGCGAACTGGAGCGGTCCCACTCGAAGCGGTACGTGTGGAAGGCCGACTGGCAACTCGCGCCGGGGCAGGGGCGGCTGGCGCCGAGGCCGGTGGTCTCGTTGCACGGGCCGCCCGGGTTGACGCCGCAGTGCAGCACCGCCCAGACGGAGTTGATGCCGTTGACGTTCTCCATGATGTCGAACTCGCCGATGGCGGGCCAGTTCCAGTAGTTGCCCCGGTAGGGCGCGCCGAGCGCCCAGAAGGCGGGCCAGTAGCCGGACGCGGCGGCGCCGGTCACGTTCGGCATCTGAATCCGGCCCTCGATGCGCAGGGTGCCGCCGGCCGGTGCCTTGAAGTCGGCGCGCTTCGTCTCGACGCGCGCCGACGTCCAGTTGCCCGCGCCGTCCCGGAGCGGGGTGATCCTCAGGTTCCCGTTGCCGTCGAGACTCAGGTTCTCGGCGTTCGCGGTGTAGTTCTGGATCTCGCCGGTGCCCCAGTTGCCCGGACCGCCGGGGTAGCCGTGCCCCGTGTCGACCTGCCAGTTGGCGGCGGACGGCGGGGCGCCGTTCCCGCCGTTGAAGTCGTCGCTCCACTGGAGGTTCCAGCCGGGCGTGGGCGGTACGTCGCCACGGGCGGTGCCGGCGGTCGTCAGACCGAGGAATCCGGCGACGGCGACGGACATCGCGAGGAAGGCGGCGAGCAGGGGTGTGCGAGCGGTGGGAAGTCTGGTTCCGGTGCGGCTCGTTCTCAAGGAACACCTCCGGTGTGGATGGTGCCGAGATGGGTCGTACGGGGAGCTGAGAGCGCTCTCATCCCTGTTGTTTAGATGAACGCCGAAGACCCGTCAATGACCTGGGCGCGTTGACTTCCCGAACCCTCGGCCCGCTACCGGCCGCCGTCGAGCCCACGGGCGTAGAGCGCGGCGACGGACCGCGTGACGGCGGCGAGCGCCCGCATGTATTCGTACGCGTGCAGGGGCGGGGTATCGGCATCCGGCCGCCCGCGCCGGTCGAGCAACCGGTAGGCGATGCGGTGCAGTTCCCGCACGGGCGCGATGTCGGTGTCGCCGAGGTCCTCCAGCAGCAACAGGCTCAAGTGCCCCTGGAGCTGACGCGTGGTCGAGTCCATCCAGGACCGCTCGGGAAGGGCGATCCTGCGGGCGAGCGCCTGCTCGACGGTACGCGAGATGGTCATCAGGTCGACGGGCGGCGCGACGTCTCCGGTCTCACTCATCGCGCCTCCCGCCTACAGGGAGTGGTACGGCTCCGGGGGCGATCTCACTCAAGCCCCCGAAAGAATTCTTCCCGGCCGCGCGGTGCGGCGGCCGGTGTCGCTCAGCCGAGCGCGGCCCGGACGCGCTCGCGCGTGGCGACCGCGCGCGGGTCGTCGTAACCGCGGAGCAACTCCAGCGCTGCGGCCGAGTGCCCGGCCGCTGCCCGCGGATCGGACTCCGCGACCGCCCCGGCGAGCCCGTCGAGCGCGACGGCCTCGTGCCACCCGTCGCCCAGCTCCCGGTGTGCCTGGGCGGACCGGCGATGGAACTGCGCGGCCTCCACGAGCCGTTCCAGCGCTTGATACGTCTGCCCGGCCCCGTACCAGGCGATAGCTTCGCGGCTGCGGTTGCCGAGGCGGCGGTGGAGAGCGGCCGAGCGCTGGTAGGAGGTGAGGGCGTCGTCGTACTTGCCGAGAGAGCGCTGGGCGTCGCCGAGGGTGATGAGCCAGTAGCCCTCCAGACGGTCGTCGCGCAGGGTCAGGGCGATGTCCACCGCCTGCTGGGCGGAGAGCAGGGCCTCCTCCGGCCTGCCCTCTTCGAGCTGGAGACAGCTCACGACCCGCAGGATGTTGCCCTCACCCCGGGGATTGTCCAGGCCGCGGTGCGCCGCCAGCGCCTCTTGGGCGACGGCCGACGCCTCGGCCGGCCGGCCCGCGTTGTAGTGGGCGGATGCCAGGTTGGAAAGGGCGATCGCGGCCCACGGCGCCGAGTCCGCCTCCTGGAAGAGCGGAATGGCCTGCGCGAAGCGTTCGGCGGCGTCGGTGAATTGACGCCTGCGAAGATGCACGAGGCCGATCAGATTCAGTGAGGTCGCCTCGCCGACGGGATCGCCGGTCTCGCGGCGGATCTCCAGTGCGCGCCGGTGGCACTCCAGCGCCTCGGAGAGCCGGTCCACGCGGACGTTGTCCCTGCCGAGGTCGGTGAGGAGCCGGGCCTCGGCCGCACGGTCACCGGATCGCCGGGCCGCCTCCAGCGCGACGTCGCCGATCGCCAGCCACTCGCCGACCGGCGCCGAGGAGGGACGGGCGGTCCAGGCGGCGACCGCCAACTGCCAGGTCCGCCGATCGTGTGACCCGGCCGCGACGCGGATCGCCCGGAGGAGGTTGGTGTGCTCGCGTTCGGCCCAGTCCAGGGCGGAGTCGTAGTCGGCGAACGCCGAGGGAGGCACGTCGTCACCGGGCGGCGCGAGCGTCACCCGCCGCTCGTCGGGGCTGATCCAGCTCCGGGCCGCGTCCGCACCGTGCAGATACCAGTCCAGTACGCGGTGGAGTGCGGCTTCCCGCTCCCCGGCCGGCTCCTCGTGGTGGGCCTGATCGGTGGCGTAGGCACGGAGCAGGTCGTGGAACTGGTAGCGGTCGGGGCCCATCTGTTCCAGCAGATGGGCGTTGACCAGGGAGTCGAGCAGTTGCCGGGTCCTGCTGACGGGCGCCGCCGCGAGCGCGGCGGCGGCCTGCAACGCGAATTCGGGACCCGGATGCATACCGAGCAGCCGGAACAGGCGCGCCGCCTGCTCCGGCAGGGCGCGATAGGACCAGGCGAACACGGTGCGGACCGCCTCCGCCTCCTCGTCGTCCCCCGTGCTCAGCGCGTCCCACAGGGCCGACTCGTCCCGCAGATCGGCGATCAGGTCATCGAGCCGCAGATGGGGACGGCTCGCCGCGCGCTCGGCGGCGATACGCAGCGCGAGCGGCAACCGGGCGCAGAGTTCGGCCAGTTCGGTCAGTTTCTCCAGGTCGTCCGCGGGGCGGTAGCCGGCGGTGACGGTCCGGAGCAGCGCCACCGCCTCGGCCTGCGGCAGTGTGCCGAGCGTGAGCCGGCGGGCGCCGTCGCGGACGGCCAGCCCGGAGAGCCGGCTCCTGCTGGTGACGAGGACGAGGCACTCCGGTCCGCCGGGCAGCAGCGGCCGGACCTGTCCGGCGGTGGAGGCGTTGTCCAGCAGGACGAGCATCCGGCGGTTCGCCAGCAGCGAGCGGTACAGGGCCGCTGCGGCGTCGATGTTCTGGGGCACGGACTGTGCCGGGACGCCGAGGGCGGAGAGGAACCGGTGCAGGGCCTCCTGTGCGGTGACCGGCTCTCCCGGGTCGTACCCGCGCAGGTTGACGTAGAGCTGTCCGTCGGGGAATCTGGCGCGCGCGTGGTGCGCCCAGCGCAGCGCGAGCGAGGTCTTGCCCGCGCCGGCCGTGCCGGCGATGACGCAGACGGAGATGACCAGCGGCTCGCCGTTCTCCCCGGCCACGATGGCGTTCAACTCGTCCAGTTCATGGACGCGGTTGACGAAGCCTTTTACGTCGGCGGGGAGTTGGCGAGGCTGCGGGCCTTCGGGCGGTCCGCCCTCCTTCTTGCTGTCCCTGCCGTGGAAGTGAATGCCGCCGCTGACACTTCCGGCCTGCACGACATCGTGCGACGACCCCGACAGGTCGTTCGCGGACCTGCCGGGGCGCTGCTCGTCGTTACCGTTCTCGCTGATCGTCTACTCCGGCGGGCTCGTCGGTGCGGGAAGGTGGGCCACGGCCCGTTCGAAGTACGACGCGATGTCTTCGCCCGACTCGTAGAGCGACTTGATGTAGTGCTCCCATTCGGCCACCACGCCGGGCTCCGTGAAGCGGACAGCTCCCTGTGGCTCGCCCGCGTCGGAGTAAAGGATGCTGAAGAGCGTCCGGCCGCCGAGCACCACGAGTTCCGGCAGTGGCCTCGATCTCTCGACAGCGGAAACTGATTCGGCGCTCACGACGCGCACACGCGCGCCGAATTGGGCCTGCTGCCGCAGTGAGTGCAATTCCCACTGGAGATAAGGGGTCAGCGGCTCCTCGACCACGCGAACGCGGTGAAATACATGACCCTGGCGTTCGTCCTTCCGCGCGGCCGCCGCCAGGTCGTCGCGGCGTCCCGCCATGAGCCGCAGCGACTCCTCCCATTCCCCCCGGCGAAGGGCGTCACGGCTCGGGCTGCCCTGCTCCTCGAAATGCTGCCGCCTCTCCAGCTTCCAGGAGTCCGCGTCGCGGAGTACGGCGCTGCGCTCGCGGAAGTCCTTGCGGTACGCCTCGCGGACGAGCCGCTCGCCCCGCTCCTCCAGGAGTGCGGGCGCGTACGTCTCAGACATCGGGGATGTCCGCCTTCGCCGCACTCAAGGTGCTTCCGGGAATGACCACCAGGCGCTCGTCGGGAGCGAGTGTCACTCCTCGTGGGAGACGCGGAGCGTAATGGTTTGTCAGATCCCGGCCGATGACCGCGATGTCGCCGTTGTCGAGCTGCCAGATGTCGGGGCACTCGTCGTTTCCGTCCGAATTCCCCAGCGCCACCGGCGACTTGCCGAGGCGCCGCTCGAATAAGGCGGACGGATCTGCTTCCCAGGCACGGGCCATGCCTACCTCCACGCGATGTGGTCGAGAGTGCTGACGCACCACATTTTATGTTCAATCGATTACGGAGAGCAACCAATGGCGTCGGTTTCGCGCCAGCCCTCAGGTGTATCAGTCGCTTGACACAGTTGCGGTCGGGCAGTCAGATTGTCTCAGAGAGGTGACACGCTTGGCGGTGATTCGGGGAGGGAGCCCGTATGTTCAATTCAGTTGTTCCGGTGCGGAGTTGGCGGGACTGGGCCGACGCTCCGCTCCGGTGGGCCGGTCCCCTGGTCGGACTCGGGGTCAATCAGGTCGTCGCCTTCAGTCCCGAGCCCGACGTCGATCTCCTCTACGCCATCCCCGTCTTCGGGCTCTGCTCCGTCGCCGGT
>NZ_JAAPBF010000440.1 GCF_022695985.1 Streptomyces sp. NP-1717
TGGTGCGGTGGCGTCCGGACGGCCAGCTGGACTATCTCGGCCGCGCCGACGGTCAGGTGAAGGTGCGTGGTCACCGGGTCGAACTCGGCGAGGTCGAGGAAGTCCTGCGCCGCCACGACCAGTTGGGCGAAGCCGTGGTCGTCGCCCGCGAGGACACGAGCGGATCCCTCCGACTGGTCGCCTACGTCGTCCCGGAGAAGCCCGGTGACGTGGTTCCCTCCGAGCTGACCTCTTATGTGCGCACCTGGCTGCCGGATTTCATGGTCCCCTCCGTCTTCGTCGGTCTGGAGGAGTTCCCGCTCCTCCCCAACGGAAAGATCGACCGCAACCAACTCCCCGATCCCGAGCCGGGCACCGGCCACACCGCCTACCGCGCCCCCACCGGACCGGCCGAGGAACTGGTGGCCCGCATCTGGGGTGAGCTGCTCGATGTCAGCGACATCGGCGCCGACGACGACTTCTTCGCCCTCGGCGGCCACTCCCTCCTCGCCACCCGTCTCACCCACCGGCTCGGCGCCGCGCTAGGCACGCACGTTCCGCTGCACCTCGTCTTCGAACACCCCACACTCACCGACCTGGCCGCCCGCCTGCCCGCGGACAATGAGCAGCAGCCCGCGTCGGCGATCGGCCTGCTCGACCGGGCCCCGGCACCGGACGGGACCCTCGTCCTGCCAGCCTCGCTCGGCCAGGAGCGGCTCTGGGTGCTGTGCGCGCTGGACCCCCAGGCCAACCTCGCGTACCACATCAGGGGCGCCGTCCACATCGAAGGAACCCTGGACGAGCACGCGCTGACCACCGCCCTGCGTCACCTCGCGCTGCGCCATGAGGTCCTGCGTACCTCACTGCGCCAGATCGACGGCGAGGTCCGCCAAATCGTCAGTGCCGAGGCCGAGGTGCCGCTCACTCGGGTCACCACCGCCGACTGGGAGGCGGTGATCGACGCGGAGACCCGGCGGGCCTTCGACCTCACCACCGGCCCCCTCTGGCACGTGACGCTCGTCCGCACCGGCCCCGAGCACCACGTACTCGTCGTCAGCCTGCACCACGCGATCGCCGACGGCTGGTCACTGGATCTCGCCTTCCAGGAGGTCGCCGAACGTTACGCCACCCTCTTGAGCGCCCCGGACGCCGAACCCCTCCCGCCCTCGCCCGTTCAGTACGCCGAAGTGGGCGCCTGGCAGCGCGGTACGGCACCGGAGGAAGTGGAGTTCTGGCGGACCCACCTGGCAGGCGCTCCGTCGGCCGGACTGCCCACCGACCGGCCCCGCCCCCCGCAGCAGACCTACCGGGGCGACGCGGTGGCCCTGACCCTTCCGCAGGAAGCACTCGGCGCCACGGCCCGAGCCGCGGGGACCACCTCGTTCACCGTTCTCGCCACCGCACTGGCCATCGTCCTGGCAAAGCTCACCGACCGGTACGACGTGACGATCGGCATCCCCGTCGCCGGCCGCGACCACCCGGAGACTGCCGAGGTCGTCGGCTACCTCGTCGACACCCTCCCGCTCCGTCTGCGGCCCGACCCCGACGCCACGCTCACCGAGGCCCTGCGAGCGACACGTGAACTCGTGGACGACATCCGCGCCCATCCTCAGCTCCCACTGGAGGAACTGATCCGGGAGTTGCGCCCGCACCGCGACCGCAGCCCGCTGTTCCAGGTCCTGCTCGCGGTCAACGGAACCCCGCCGCGGTACGAGCTGACCGGCCTGAACGTCAGCCCGGTCCCCGTTCCGTTCCGCACCACCCCCTACGACCTGGTCGTCCAGGCCGAGGAGCGCGACGGCGCCGTCACCGGACATCTCGTCTTCAACACGGACCTGTTCGAGCGGTCCACCGCCCTGCTCATCGCGGACCGGCTGGCAACCGTTGTCCAGGCGCTCGCCGACGCTCCTGACCGCGAGTTGGCGGAGTTGGATGTGCGGTCGGTGGGGGAGCGGGAGCGGGTGAAGGCGCTGTCGGTGG
>NZ_JAAPBF010000441.1 GCF_022695985.1 Streptomyces sp. NP-1717
ACCCCCCGCCCCCGGCTACGACGACGCCGAGCGCGAGGCCGTCCTGCGCGTGATGCGCGAACGGCGCGACATCCGTAACGGCTTCCGCTCCGACCCGATCCCGCACGAGGTGTTGCTGCGCGTCCTCGAAGCCGCGCACACCGCCCCCAGCGTCGGCCACTCGCAGCCCTGGGACTTCGTCGTCATCCGTTCCGCCGAGACCCGGCAGACGATGCACGAACTAGCCCAGCGCCAGCGCGACGCCTTCGCCAAGTCCCTTCCCAAGGGCCGGGCCAAGCAGTTCAAGGAACTGAAGATCGAGGCCATCCTCGACACACCGGTGAACATCGTCGTCACGGCCGACCCGACGCGCGGCGGCCGGCACACCCTCGGCCGTCACACGCAGCCGCAGATGGCGCCGTACTCCTCCGCCCTCGCCGTCGAGAACCTGTGGCTCGCCGCCCGCGCCGAAGGACTCGGCGTCGGCTGGGTCAGCTTCTTCGACGAGCGTGAGATGGTCCGCGCGCTCGGCCTGCCCGAACACCTCGACGTCGTGGCGTATCTGTGCGTCGGCTACGTCGACGAGTTCCCGGAGGAGCCCGAGCTGGCGCAGGCGGGCTGGTCCAAGCGCCGTCCGCTGTCCTGGGTCGTGCACGAGGAGACGTACGGCCGCCGCGCCCTGCCCGGTGAGGAACCGCACGACCTCCTCAAGGAGACGATCGCCGGAATCCGCCCCCTGGACGCCAAGGCGCTCGGCGAGGCGTGGGAACGCCAGAAGCGGATGACGAAGCCCGCCGGGGCGCTCGGCATGCTGGAGATCATCTCCGCGCAGCTCAGCGGTCTGTCCCGGAAGTGCCCGCCGCCGATCCCCGAGCCCGCCGCCGTCGCGGTCTTCGCGGGCGACCACGGTGTGCACGCGCAGGGCGTCACCCACTGGCCCCAGGAAGTGACGGCGCAGATGGTCGCCAACTTCCTCGGCGGGGGCGCGGTCTGCAACGCCTTCGCCAACCAGGTCGGCGCCGAGGTCTGTGTCATCGACGTCGGTGTCGCGGGCGAACTGCCCGCCACACCCGGCCTGTTGCCCCGGAAGGTCCGCGCGGGCACCGCCGACTTCACGACCGGGCCCGCGCTGACCCGCGAAGAGGTGCTGGCCGCGATCGACGTCGGCATCGAGACCGCCCGTGATCTGGTGGCGGCCGGCAACAAGGGCCTGCTCACCGGCGAGATGGGCATCGCCAACACCACGGCCTGCGCCGCGCTGATCTCGGTCTACACGGACGCCGACCCCGCCGAGGTCACCGGACGCGGCACGGGCATCAACGACGAGATGCACGCGCGCAAAATCGATGTCGTGCGCCGCGGTCTCGAACTCCACCGGCCCGACCCCGCCGACCCGATCGGCGTCCTCGCGGCCTTCGGCGGCCTGGAACAGGCGGCGCTCGTCGGCTTCCTGCTGGGCGGCGCCTCGCTGCGAACCCCGGTCGTCCTCGACGGCGTGAGCGCGGGAGCGGCGGCCCTCGTCGCGCGGGCCATCGCCCCCGAGGCGCTGGCCGCGTGCATCGCGGGTCACCGCAGCGCCGAACCGGGCCATGTGGCCGCGCTCAACAAGCTGGGTCTGCGGCCCCTGGTCGATCTGGACCTCCGCCTGGGCGAGGGCACCGGCGCCCTGCTGGCGCTCCCGGTGGTCCAGAGCGCGGCGCGCGCGATGCACGAGGTGGCGACGTTCGACTCGGCGGGTGTGACGGAGAAGTAGCCCGCGCAGTCTCAGCCCCTCCGGCGTTTCGGCGGTGGCCGATCCCAGCCCCTCCGGCGTTCGAGGAGCGGGGTCCGGGGCGGAGCCCCGGTTCCGGGAAGGGGCGGGTAGGGGAGATGCCCCGCCGCCCGGACCCGAGGGGGCGGCCACCGCTGCCACCGGGTGACGGGCCACGG
>NZ_JAAPBF010000442.1 GCF_022695985.1 Streptomyces sp. NP-1717
TCCTGAAAGGGACCCTCGTGGCCACATCCCCCTCCGTACGAGTCTTTCCGCCCGAGTTCCTCTGGGGCACCGCGACCGCCGCCTACCAGATCGAGGGCGCCGCACGGGAAGCCGGCCGCACCCCCTCCATCTGGGACGTCTACTCCCGCACCCCCGGCAAGGTCCGCAACGGCGACACCGGTGACATCGCGGCCGACCACTACCACCGGTGGCGCGAGGACACCGCACTCATGTCGGACCTCGGCGTCGGCGCGTACCGCTTCTCGGTCTCCTGGCCGCGCGTGCGGCCCACCGGCACCGGTCCCGTGTCCCAGGAGGGCCTGGACTTCTACCGCCGTCTCACCGACGACCTGCTCGCCAAGGGCATCGAACCCGTCGTCACCCTCTACCACTGGGACCTTCCGCAGCATCTGGAGGAGGCGGGCGGCTGGCCGGAGCGGCGCACGGCCGAACTCTTCGGCGAGTACGCGGCCCTCGTCGCCGACGCGCTCGGCGACCGCGTCAAGACCTGGACGACACTCAACGAGCCGTGGTGCAGCGCGTTCCTCGGCTACGGCTCCGGGGTCCACGCGCCCGGCCGTACCGACCCCGTCGACGCGCTGCGCGCCGCCCACCACCTCAACCTCGGCCACGGACTCGCGGTACAGGCGCTGCGCGACCGGCTCCCGGCGGACGCGCGGCTGTCCGTCACACTCAACCTCCACCACGTACGGCCCCTGACCGAGAGCGAGGCGGATCTCGACGCGGCCCGCCGGATCGACGGGCTCGCCAACCGGGTCTTCACTGGACCGATGCTGGACGGCGCGTACCCCGAGGACGTCATTGCGGACACCTCGGCGCTCACCGACTGGTCCTTCGTCCGCGACGGCGACACCGAGCTGATCAACCGCCCGCTGGACTTCCTCGGCGTCAACTACTACTCGCCGACGCTCGTCTCCCACCACGCGGGACCGCCCGCCCACCGGTCGGACGGACACGGGGTGAGCGACCACAGCCCGTGGCCGGGCGCGGACAACGTCGCCTTCCACCAGACGCCCGGCCCCCGGACCGCCATGGGCTGGACGATCGACCCGCAGGGGTTGTACGAACTGCTGATGCGGGTACGCCGGGACCACCCCGGACTGCCGGTGATGATCACCGAGAACGGCGCGGCGTTCGACGACTACGCCAATCCGGACGGCGAGGTCCACGACCCGGAGCGGATCGACTATCTGCGCGGCCATCTCGCCGCCGTGCACAGCGCCATCGAGTCGGGTGCCGACGTTCGCGGCTACTTCCTGTGGTCGCTGCTCGACAACTACGAGTGGGGCTACGGCTACAGCAGGCGCTTCGGCGCGGTGTACGTCGACTACGCCACCCAGCGGCGCACCCCCAAGGCCAGCGCCCACTGGTACGCCAAACTCACCCGCAGCGGCAGTCTGGCCGCCGTCACCACGGGGGACGCGGCGGCCGACGGACGGTAGATGTCCGCTACGCGCGCTACGATCCGGTTCATGTACCGGATCGTCATGGCCCCGCCGCACCGCACCACCGTCGACCAGGGCTGACGCGCGAAGGAGCGAGTGCCGATGCCCAAGAAGCCCGACCCCGTCGACGCCCTCCTCAAGTCGGGGCCACGCCGTACACATCTGCCCGGACCGGCGGAGCGGGCGAGGCTGCGCGGCGACTACGGCCTCACCCAGGCCGAGGTCGCCGCGGCGCTCGATGTGACGCGTGCGACGGTCGCCGGGTGGGAGTCGGGCCGCAGTGAACCGCAGGGCGCCACGCGTGCCGCGTACGCGAAGCTCCTGGAGGGCATCACGGCGCAACTGGCGCCCGCGGAGCCGGAGTCGGGGCCGCGGGCGCAGCCGGAGCCGGTGCGGACCGCGG
>NZ_JAAPBF010000443.1 GCF_022695985.1 Streptomyces sp. NP-1717
TGGCCGAGGCCCACACCCAAGGCGTCCCCGTGAACTGGGCCGCGCTGCCCGGTCCCGACGGCGAGCGCGTGGAACTGCCCACGTACGCCTTCGAACGTCAGCGTCACTGGCTCAACTCGACGCCGCGCGGCGGCCCCGCGCTGACCGCGGCAGGGCTCCAGAGCGCCGAACACCCCCTCCTGGGCGCGGCCGTGCCCGTACCCGCCGCCGGCGGAATGCTCCTCACCGGACGGCTCGCCCTCGACTCCCACCCCTGGCTTGCCGACCACCGCATCCTCGGCGCGGTGCTGGTACCGGGAACCGCCCTGCTGGAAGTGGCCGCGCACGCCGCGCGGCTGACCGGCGCCGGCGGCATCGCCGAACTGACCCTGGAATCACCACTGATCGTTCCCGACGAGGGCGCGGTCGAGCTCCAGGTCCTGGTGGAGCAGCCCGACGGCGACGGCTGGCGTCCGCTCAGCATCCACTCCCGCCCCGGCGACGCCCCGGACGACGCGCCCTGGCACCGCCATGCCCGCGGATTCCTCGCCGCCGACACCCCCTCGGCCGGCGCACCGGCTGTCGCCCCGTCCGCCGCCACCTGGCCGCCGCCCGGAGCGACACCGGTCCCGATCGACGACCTCTACGAACGCCTGGCCGGCATCGAGTTCCACTACGGCGACGGCTTCCGCGGACTCCGCGCCGCCTGGCGGCACGGCCAGGACCTCTTCGTCGACGTGCAGTTGCCGACCTCGTACGCGGCGGAGGCAGGCAGGTTCGGAATGCACCCCGCCCTGCTCGACAGCGCCCTGCACGCTCTCGGACTCGGACTCGGCACCTTCGCCGAAGAGGAGAACGACGGCGGACGTCTGCCGTTCTCCTGGCGCGACGTCGTTCTGCACCGGCCGGGCACCGACCGGATGCGCGTGCGTATCTCACCTGCCGAGGAGCCGGACACCGTCTCCCTGACCGCCACCGACGAGACCGGCGCACCGGTACTGTCGGCCGGGTCCTTGGTGCTGCGACCGGTCTCGCCGGAACACATCCGCACCGCTTCCCAGACCGCGTCCCGCACCGCGTCCCAGTCCACGGACGGGATGCTGCGGCGCATCGAGTGGCCCGTACGCCCCCGCCCTTCGACGTCCGCCTCGTCGGGCCGGACGGTGGTGCTCGGTGACGGACTCCCGAGCTGGCCCTCCGCCGACAGGCTGCCCACGCTCGCCGAGACCGAGACCGAGACCGAGACCGAGACCGAGACAGGGACGGGGACGGGGACGGGGACGGAGACCGAAGAGCGGCGGCCTGTCTGGGGGCTCCTGCCCGATCCGGCGCCGGCGAACGTCGTGCTGGTGTGCACCACCGGCTCCGCGGCTCCGGACGGTGACGTCTCCGAGGCTGCCCGTGCCGCCGTCGTCCGGACGCTGGGACTGGTGCAGGCATGGATCGGCGACGACCGGCTCGCGGACTCCCGGCTTGTCCTGGTCACTCGCGGTGCCGTCGAGGTGGTGCCGGGCGAGGGCGTCACCGATCTCGCGTACGCCGCGGTGTGGGGTCTGGTGCGGTCCGCCCAGTCCGAACACCCCGGCCAGTTCGTCCTGCTGGACGTCGATGACACCGACATCGCCCCCGAACTCCTGCGCGCGGCTCTCGCCACGGGCGACGACCAGCTCGCGGTCCGCAGCGGCAACCTGCACTCACCCACACTCACTGTCGTGCCGACCGACGTCCCGACTGGCGTCCCGACTGAAGCCCCGATCGACGGGGCAACCGGCGCGTCGGCCGTCGAACTCGCCGTCCAGCGCCCGTTTGATCGGGATGGGACGGTGTTGGTGACGGGTGGTACGGGTGTGTTGGGTGGGTTGGTGGCG
>NZ_JAAPBF010000444.1 GCF_022695985.1 Streptomyces sp. NP-1717
CTGGGGCTGGGGCAGCAACCAGTACGCGTACGTCGTGTTGCCGCCGAGCGAGGCGACCACGTTCTTGATCGCCGAGCCCTCCTTGAGGATCTTCACCGAGTCGTAGCGGGAGACGGTGGTGCCGTTGCCGAGCTGGCCCTCGCCGTTGTGACCCCAGGTGAAGACGTTGGCGGCGGTCACGGCGACCCCGTGCCGGGCACCTGCGGCGAGGTGCTGTACGCCTTTGAGACGGGGGATCTCGACGGGAGCGGTGCGGTTGGTGCGCGAGACGTTGTCGTCGAACGTCTCGTCGCCTTCGAGGAGTTGCCCGTACTGGTTGCTGCCCCAGCCCCAGACGTTGCTGTCGCTGGTCTGGACGTAGTTGTGGAAGGCGCCGGCCTCGATGTCGGAGACGCCCTCCACCCAGTCGACGTCGACGGGCAGCGTGGCGGACTTGGTGGAGGAGTTGCCGAGCTGGCCGTAGAGGTTGTATCCCCAGGACTTGACCGTGTCGTCGGCGGTGAGGGCGAGGGCGTGGTGGCAGCCCGCGTCGATCTTGGCGATGTTCTCCAGGCCCTGCACCTGCCGGGGCACGGAGCTGGTGGCGCGGCTGCCGTTGCCGAGCTGGCCGTACACGCCCCTGCCCCAGGCGTAGACCTTGCCGTTCTCCAGCAGGGCCAGACTGAAGTCGCAGCCCGCCGAGATCTGCTTCACCTTCGGCATGCCCTGCACCCGGTCGGGCGCGGTACGGCTGTCGCCGGTGCGGTTGTTGCCGAGCTGTCCGTAGGCGTTGTCGCCCCAGGAGTAGACCTGGCCGGAGGTGTCCAGGGCGAGGGCGTGCCGGCCGCCGGCGGCCGTGTCCTTGATGTTGGTCAGCCGGGGGACGGTGGTGGGCACCGTCTGGTTGGTGGTGCCGCCGTTGCCGAGCTGCCCGGAGGAGTTGTTGCCCCACGCTTTGACGGTGGAGTCCGTACGGGCCAGCGCGAAGGAGTCCGCCGACGAGGTGCCGCCGACCGACATCTGGTCGACGTCGCCGCGGAAGAGACTGGTCACCGAGGTCGGCGAAAGGCTGTCGGAGAGCGTGCCGTTGCCGAGCTGCCCGGTGCGTCCGGCGCCCCAGGCGAGGACGGTCGGGTTGCCCTCGTTGGCGGTCGCGGTGGACATGACCGCGGGGGCGGCGGCCAGTGCCGTGGCGAGCGCGGTGGTGGCGGCCGCGAGCGTCCAGGCGCGGCGGCGGGTCCGGGGACACGGCACGGGAGTCGGCGGGGGTCCGGTGTGGGGGTGGAGTGGTCTGCGGTCGGCGTCAGGGCTGAAGCGAGGGGACATTCGCTGTTTTCCTTCGCGTGGAGGCGCACGGGCCCCGGACGCCCACGGCGACCCGGAACCGCGTACGGCCGGGAGGTGCGCCCATGATTTGGGCGCACATGCGGGGCCCGGCGCGGGTCTCTCGACGCCGTGCGGGCCCTTGAGCAGCCTGTCCGGGAATGATCATCGGCGCGAGCCGAGATCGTGGAAACACCTCAACGACGGGCGTCCGTTCGAGTTGGCACCGGACCGACCCGGTGGGTGACCGGGCGTCAGGCCCGCCCCGCGCATCGGGGCGGCGACCCAGGGCCGATCGGCCGCCCGCCGGCCGTGGACGGCCCCTGTCCCGGGGGCTCGTGGAGGGGGTGCGGTCCTCCCCCGGGGGCGAGTGCCGACAGCCCCTGTCCGGGTCGGCCGGCCGCGTCCTCCGCCACGGATTCACACCTTCCGCGCCGCGGATTCGGGGGGCGGCGCACGGGTCGGCCAATGCGGTGAACACCGCGCGGGCGGCGGGTCGTTCCGTGTGTCCTGGCGAGCGGACACCGTCAGTCCGATT
>NZ_JAAPBF010000445.1 GCF_022695985.1 Streptomyces sp. NP-1717
CGTCGCACAGCCTCTGGCCGTACGCCCTGATCGCACCCGCGATCGCCGGCATGCTCTATCTGCTCGTCTACCCGCTGCTGCGAACCGTGCTGATCTCTCTCCAGGACTTCCGGCTGCGCCAACTGATCAGCGGGAACGCGGAGTTCGTGGGGCTTCGGAACTACCGGACCCTGCTGTCCGACCCGCGATTCTGGGAGGTGACCGGCCGCACCTTCGTCTTCATGGCCGTCAACGTCGTCCTGATCATGGTGATCTCCACCCTGGTCGCGCTGATGACCGAACGGCTGGCGAAGGCGGGCCGCACCGTCGTCCTCGGCGCGCTCGTGCTCGCCTGGGCGATGCCGGTGGTGGCGGCCACCACCGTCTTCCAGTGGCTGTTCCACTCCGAGTTCGGGATCGTCAACCAGACGCTGACCTCGCTCGGTTTCGGCTCATTCGACCGCTACCCGTGGTTCGCCGACGGCACCGCGGCCTTCGTGATCCTCGTCGCGCTGATCGTCTGGCAGTCCGTGCCGTTCGCGGCGGTCACCCTCTACTCGGCGCTCACCACGGTCCCCGCCGAGCTGTACGAGTCGGCCCGGCTCGACGGGGCCTCGGGCGCCCGGATCTTCCGCTCGGTCACCTTCCCGATGCTCCGGCCGATCTTCCTGCTGGTGTTCTCCCTGGAGGTGATCTGGACGTTCAAGGCGTTCGTCCAGATCTGGGTGATGACCCGCGGCGGGCCGGGCGACGCCACGACGATCCTGCCCGTGTACGCGGTCCAGACGGCCCTGTCCAGCCAGCGCTACGACCTGGGCTCCGCGGCCTCGATGCTCACCGTGGTCCTGATGTCCGGGGTGCTCGTCCTCTACTTCCGTCAGATGCTCCGTCAGGAGGACGAGTCGCGATGACCCCGCTACGCCCCCGGGTTCGCCGGATCCCGCTCAACATCGCCGCCACCGTGACCGTCGTGGTGTGTCTGTTCCCCGTGTACTGGATGATCTCGACCGCCTTCACACCGTCCCGCGACATCCAGTCGGCCGACCCCCGACTGGTGCCGCGCGCCTGGACGCTGGACCACTTCCGCAGGGCGGTGGGCGCCGAGGGCTTCGAACTCTTCTGGCGCAACAGCGTCCTGGTCACGCTCGGCGCGGTGCTGCTGTCGCTGCTGGTGGCGCTGGGGGCGGCGTTCGCCGTCGCCCGGATGCGCTGGAGGGGCCGGCGGCAGTTCATGCTGATGGTCTTCATCGCCCAGATGGCTCCGTGGGAATCGCTGATCATCCCCATCTACATCATCTCCCGCGACACGGACATGCTCGACCGGCTGCCGACCCTGACCCTGGTCTACTTCATGATCACGCTGCCGTTCACGATCGTGGTGCTCAGGGGCTTCATCGGGACCATCCCGCCCGAACTGGAGGAGGCGGCGCGGGTCGACGGCTGTACGAGGACCGGTGCCTTCCGCCGGGTGGCCCTGCCGCTGCTCGTGCCCGGTCTGATGGCGACCTCGCTCTTCGGCTTCATCACCGCGTGGAACGAGTTCGCCTACGCCAACTTCCTGATCATCAAGGAGCAGGACAACCGCACCCTGCCGGTCTGGCTGTCGTCCTTCCAGAACACCTTCGGCACCGACTGGGGCGCCACGATGGCCGCCTCGACACTCTTCGCCCTGCCCGCGCTGGTGATCTTCCTGCTGCTCCAGCGTCATGTCAGCGCGGGCTTCGCGGCCGGCGCCGTCAAGGGCTGACCGGCCGCGAAGGCCGCACGAGAGACCGACGAACCAGACCCGCGAACCGTCCGAGAATC
>NZ_JAAPBF010000446.1 GCF_022695985.1 Streptomyces sp. NP-1717
CGGACTCCTCGGAACCAGGCCGGACCACAGGTAGTCCAGGTCCACCGGGCCGGAGGCCGCCGACGATCCGAACAGGGCCCGGACCCGTGTGTCGTCGAAGCGCCGCCGGTGGGTCAGATAGGTCGTCAGACCCGGGTAGAAGTCGACCAGCGACTCCAGGGCCGACAGATCCTCCGGCTCGGTGGCGACCAGGTCGACCGACAACCCGACCACCCGTTCCAGCAGGGTCGCGATCGTCGGCACGGGCACGTCGCGGTCGTGGACGACGTGGTACGTGTCGACCCCGCCCGAGGGCGTCCGGCCGGCCAGCCGCACCATGACCTCGGCCGCGTGCTCCACCGGCATCAGGTTCAGCCGGCCGTCCGGACGACCCACCAGCCGCAGGCGGGGGCGGCTGCCGGGGGCGGCGGTGCCTCGCGCGTCGCGCAGGATCCGCTCGACGACCTGGAGCGGATGCGAGGGCAGCTCCGGGTGCGGCGGCAGGTCCGTGACGAGGATGCTCGGCCGCAGCACCACGGCGGGGCGGCGGTGCTCCCCCGACCACGTGTGGATCAGCGTCTCCGCCTCGTACTTGGAGCGTTCGTAGGCGTTCTCGAAGCCGTGGGCGTCGTCCAGCTCGTCCTCGTACGCCACGCCCTCACGCCGGCTCCCGGCGACGAACGCGGTACTCACGTGGTGGACCACGGGTCTCTCCCGCCCGGCGGCGGCCAACTCCAGCACGTGCCGGGTTCCTTCGACATTGGTCCGGCGCAACTCGGGGAGGTCTCCGGCCAGGTTGATGCTGCCCGCGCTGTGCCAGATCGCTCCGAGACCGTCGGCCAGCTCCTGGAACTCGCGCCCGGACAGCCCGAGACCGGGGCGCTCCAGCTCGGTCTCCACCACCCGCAGCCGGCCGGGGAGTTCGGCGAGATACGCCTCGGGCGCGCCGGTCAGCGCGAAGAACCGGGTGATGCGGTGCAGCGCGTCACCCGACCCCGCGTGGGCCAGGACCGTCACCGACCGGTGCGTGTCGAGCAGCCGGCGCAGCAGGCGCAGCCCGAGGAATCCGGTGGCGCCGGTGAGGGCGACGTGCATGACCTTGGCTCCAAGGGCTCCGAAGGGGACAGGAACACGACCGTGTGCGAGGGAGGTGAACGGCGGGGCCGTCGCGGTGGCCGGGGAGGCGGGACGCGGTCGGCCGTCCCACGCGGCGCCATGACACCGGCCCTCGCGCCGTGCGCGGCCCGCCGTGCCCGGCCGGCCCGGTGCGACGGGCGTGCGCCGATCGTCCGGTTCGTCAGGCGCCCCGCCGGGGGGTGCTCAGGCCCTCCGCCGGGCGTGATGACCACTGGCGCACGGCACACAGTGTCAGACGGCGGAGGGTGATGAAGCCCCCGATTCCACCGGCTCACCCGAATGCAGTACCCACGCGATGACCGGTGACCGTCCCGGACGGCGCGCGTTGTTCCCACCGCGAGCCGGGGGCGCCCGGCCGTACGGACACGACGGAAGACGTCGGCACCGAGCGGGCCGCCCGCAGGCACATCCCCCTTTCGGGTGATCTCGCGGGCGGGGGCCGGCCGGTGGTCCCGGGCGCCGGGCCCGGTGGGGCAGGAGGGCGGCACGGACTGAGGCAACCGTCGGCGGGTACGGCCGCCCACCCCGGCCGGATATAAACCGTAGTCACTCGGGCCGGTGACCTGTGCGGAGTCACCGCGTTCGCGGACCGGCCGACTGCCTTCCGGCCTTCCGGCCTTCCGGCCTTCCGGCCGGTGGTCCGTCCCGGCCGGCGGGCGGGC
>NZ_JAAPBF010000447.1 GCF_022695985.1 Streptomyces sp. NP-1717
GGTGAGCTGTTGGGGGGTGAGGTTGTCGATGGTGGCGTCGTCGAGGACGCCGGCGGTGTGGATGACTGCGGTGAGGGGGTGTTCGGCGGGGATGGTGTCGAGCAGTGCCTTGAGCTGCTGTCGGTCGGCGGTGTCGCATGCGGCGATGCGGATGTCCGCGCCGAGTGCGGTCAGTTCTTCCTGAAGCTCTTGTGCGCCGTCCGCGTCGGGGCCGGTCCTGCTGGTCAGCAGTAGGTGGCGTGCGCCGTGTGTGGTGACGAGGTGGCGGGCGGTGAGGGCTCCGAGGGTGCCGGTGCCGCCGGTGATGAGGGTGGTGCCGTCAGGGTTGAGGGTGAGGGTGTTGCCGGGTGCGGGGGTGTGCCGGGTGAGGCGCGGGGCGAGTATGTCCCCGTTGCGGAGGGCGAGTTGGGGTTCGCCGGTGGCGATGGCGTGGGTGAGTTGCTTGGTGCTCTTGGGCTGATTATCGGTGTCGATGAGGGTGATGCGGTGGGGGTGTTCGTTCTGGGCGCTGCGGATGAGGCCCCAGAGCGGTGCGTGTACGAGGTCGGTGCCGGTCTCATCGGGGTGGGTGGTGACGGCGCCCTGGGTCAGAACGACGAGGTGGCGGTCGGTGTTGGCGGGGTCGGCGAGCCAGTCCTGGAGGATCTGGAGCGTCTGGGCGGCGACCTGGCGGACCTGCGCGGGGACGGACAGGTCCGGGTGTTGGTCGAGGTGGGTGAAGGTGCCGGTGGTGAGGTGGAGATCGTCGGGTGAGTTGCCGGCGGCGAGGATCAGGTCGTGGGAGACCGGTTCCGGTGTCTTGGAGGCGCTGGTGGCTGTGGGCAGGGGTGTCCACTCGACCGCGAACAGCCGGTTGTGGGTACTCGTCCCGGCCGCCGCCAACTGCGCCATGTCGATGGGGCGCAGAGCCACACTCTCGACCTGGGCCACCGGCTGCCCAGCCGCATCCGCGAGGAACACGCGGGCCGAGCCCGGACCGGACTGGCGGAGGTGCACGCGCAGAGAGGTGGCACCTGTGGCATAGAGGCTGATGTCCCGCCACAGGGACGGTAGTTGAGCTGCTTCGTCGCTCGACTGCGGCGCCTCAAGACCAAGGACGTGGAGGGCGGCGTCGAGGAGTGCGGGGTGGATGCCGTAGCCGGTGACGTCTGTGTCGGGGTCGAGTTCGATCTCGGCGTAGAGGTTGTCGCCGTCGCGCCAGGCGGCGGTCAGTCCCTGGAAGGCGGGACCGTATTCGTTGCCGCGTGCGACAAGCTCGGAGTAGACATCCGCCGGTGCCACGCGCCGGGCCTCCGCAGGCGGCCAGGCAGTGAGATCGGCCTCCGTCGCCGGAAGCGTTGAGGACAGAGCGCCGGTGGCGTGCAGGACCCAGGGTGCGTCCGATTCCTGTCGTACGTGAACCGTGACGCGCAGGTCGTCGGAGTCGGGCAGTGGCGCCGTCATCAGTTGGAGCTGGAGAGTGCCCTGTTCAGGGACGACCAGCGGCTGGTGCATCTCCAGCTCGGCCAGATGCGGATGGTTTGTGTGGTGTCCGGCGTGGAGGGCGAGGTCGATGTAGGCGGTTGCGGGGAGAACGTTGGTGCCGGTGACGGTGTGATCGCTGAGCCAGGGATGAGTGTGCTGATTAAGTGTGCCGGTGAAGACAGTGGTGTGCGTGGTGCTGTCGGCGAGCTGTATGGCTGCGCCGAGGAGGGGGTGGTTGGTGTGCTGGAGTCCGAGGGTGGTGGGGTCGCTGCTGGTTCCGGTCA
>NZ_JAAPBF010000448.1 GCF_022695985.1 Streptomyces sp. NP-1717
CCGCGCTCTCCGGACACGACCTGATCGTCCGCGAGCTGGGCGCCACCGTCGTCGAGGAGTATCCGAACGACTAGGCTCTGTCCGGCGGATCTTCGCGGAAAGTCCGGGGCGCCTGGTGCGGTGCATCGCAAGGCGGAGGATCGTGCTCGTACTGGACGTACTTGGACGACTCCGACAACGCGGCGAGGTGCCGTGCCAGGCGTTCCGGGCCCGCGAAGATCCGCCGGACAGGGCCTAGGGCCTTGATTCGGGGTGGCGCCGTCCGTCCGAAGGACGGGACCCTCAAGGTCGAGGATCGGCGTTGTGGATGGACCGGCCGTACCCGGCCGGCTCCGACAACGGGCGGGACTCCGAAGACCGGGCCTGGGGCGCCCCCCCCGCCCCGTACAAGCACGCCCGCCGTCCGGCCGCCGGACGGCAGGTCGGTCGTGGACACCGTCCCGGCTAGGCTGCCCCCCGTGAAGGTCCTAGTCATCGGCGGCGGTGCCCGCGAACACGCCCTGTGCCGCTCTCTGTCCCTCGATCCCGACGTCACCGCCCTGCACTGCGCGCCGGGCAACGCCGGCATCGCCGAAGTCGCCCGGCTCCACCCGGTCGACGCCATGGACGGCGCGGCCGTCGCCCGGCTCGCCACCGAGCTGGAGGCCCGGCTCGTCGTCGTCGGACCCGAGGCGCCGCTCGTCGCCGGGGTCGCCGACGCCGTACGGGACGCGGGCATCGCCTGCTTCGGCCCGTCCGCCGAGGCCGCGCGGCTGGAGGGCTCCAAGGCCTTCGCCAAGGACGTGATGGCCGCGGCCAGCGTTCCCACCGGGCGCAGCTACGTCTGTACGACCCCCGAGGAGATCGACAAGGCCCTCGACGCCTTCGGCGCCCCCTTCGTCGTCAAGGACGACGGTCTCGCCGCGGGCAAGGGCGTCGTCGTGACCGACGACATCGCCGCCGCCCGCGAGCACGCGCTCGCCTGTGGCCGCGTCGTCATCGAGGAGTTCCTCGACGGTCCCGAGGTCTCCCTCTTCGCCGTCACCGACGGCGAGACCGTCCTCCCGCTGCGCCCCGCCCAGGACTTCAAGCGGGCGCTCGACGGCGACGAGGGCCCCAACACCGGTGGCATGGGCGCCTACTCGCCGCTGCCCTGGGCCGACCCCAAGCTGGTCGACGAGGTCATGGAGACGGTGCTCCAGCCGACCGTCGACGAACTGCGCCGCCGTGGCACGCCCTTCGCCGGGCTGCTGTACGCGGGCCTGGCGATCACCAGCCGCGGTGTGCGGGTCATCGAGTTCAACGCCCGTTTCGGGGACCCCGAGACGCAGGTGGTCCTGGCCCGGCTGAGGACTCCGCTGGCCGGTGTCCTGCTGGCAGCCGCCGAGGGGCGTCTCGCCGACCAGCCGTCGCTGGTCTGGCGCGACGACGCGGCGGTCACGGTCGTCGTCGCCTCGCACAACTACCCCGGTACGCCGCGCACCGGCGACCCGATCGAGGGTCTGGCCGACGTCGTCGCGCAGGATGCGCCCCACGCGTACGTCCTGCACGCCGGGACGCGGCTGGCCGACGACGGCAGTACGGTCCTGAGCGCCGGTGGGCGTGTGCTGTCCGTCACCGCGACCGGCAGGGATCTCGGGCAGGCACGGGAGCGGGCGTACGCGGCCGTGGACCGGATCCGTCTGGACGGTTCCCAGCACCGTACGGACATCGCCCGCGACGCC
>NZ_JAAPBF010000449.1 GCF_022695985.1 Streptomyces sp. NP-1717
AGCGTCGAGCCCGTACGCAGCGTCGTCCCCGGCACACCGGCCGCGTACAGCACCGGAACCAGCACCGCCCACACCGCCGCCACACCCAGCACCGGGCGCCCCAGCCGGGTGACACGCTGCCGGAGCCACGCCGCCGTGGAACCCTTCCTGCGCCGGTACGAGAGCACCGACGCGTAACCGCCGACCAGGAAGAACACGCCCAGCATCTGAAGCACCCAGCTCACCGGCGCGAAGAAGCCGAACACGCTCAGCGGGCTCGCGTTGCGCAGCGCACCGTCGTCCAGGGTGAACCCGCCCAGCAGCCAGTGCCCGGTCGGCACCGCGAGCAGCGCCAGCGCGCGCAGACCGTCGATCGCGCGGTCACGCGACGCGGGCGTCCGCGCCTCGATCCTCTCGGCGAGCCTCATCGCGCGTCACCACCCGTGGCGATCGAGGCGAAGGCGCGCAGCGAGTCCGTGCCCGGGGCGAAGTAGCCCGTATGCCCGTGCGCGGTCCGCGCGGGTACACGGCGCGCACCGAAACCCTCCGCCGCGGGGTCGGCGCCGTGGCCCAGACCCAGCAACTCCACGTTCGGCACCTTCGAGATCCAGTCCGACGGATCCTTCGCCGCCCACACCCTCGCGTCCGTGCGCAGCGCGTCCGCGCTGTCGGCGCGCATACCGGGGGAGCCGAGCACCACGATGTCCGAAGCCCTCACCCCCTCGGCGGCGAGCCCGCACACCACGGAGCCGTAGCTGTGGCAGAACAGCTTCGGCGTCGCGGCACCGACGGCGGCCAGCCCTTCGGTGAACCGGACCAGCCGCTCCGCGCCCACCTCCGCGAGCCCACCGGTCGCGGCGTCCAGCCCGACGCCGACGGGCGTCGTGTAACCGGCCCACGCCACCACGGCGGTACGCCCCTCGGTCGCGGCCCGCAGCGAGGTGGCCATCCCGGAGGGGGTGCCGTACGGGTCCTTCGACCGGTCGTACGTCGCCGCGTCGATGTCCGAACCCGGCACCACGACGGCGACATGACGGGACGTCAGCAGATCCCCGTACACCTCGGCGACGGTGCCCCGGCCACGCGGATCGAACGCGAGGATCTGCCGGCCTGGGGCCGCGAGACGGGTGTAGCGGGGGTCCTCCGCGAGCGCGATCCTGTTGGCGCGGTAGCGGAGTTCGACGGGGACGCCGTCGAGGTTCCCCACGACCGAAGGATGCCGCTCGGCGAGGTCCCGCTGCCGAGTGGGGCTCAACGTGCGGAAGAAAGCTGCGACTTGTCCGGGCGACGCGGTCTCCGGGTCGGGCAGCGACCCGTCGCGCCGCCACTCCTCACTGCCGGGCGGCGCCCCGCCGACGGCCTGCTGCCCACTCCCGGCGGCCCACCCGGCGGTACCGGACACCAGGGTGGCCATCAGCGCGACGGCGACCAAGGTCCTTCTGTAGCGGCGCATCTGGCGTCTCCCTCGTCATGGCCACGGGGTGTGGCGGGAGGAAGGTAGAAAGCCGACGTGCGATGAGACGTCACACCGTGGAGCCAAGTCGCGGGTGCTACCGGGGTAGGGGGTGGGTTGACCGGTGCCGCCCGGTGGTCGGTTCGTCCTCAATCGCCGGACGGGCTTGATGGGTTGCTGTTGTCGGTCGTGGGCGGGGGTCGGGGCCTCCCGAGGGGCA
>NZ_JAAPBF010000045.1 GCF_022695985.1 Streptomyces sp. NP-1717
GGTGGGCGCCGGACTGCTGCGGCAGATAGGCCGTGTCGGCGGCGGCCGGCTGGGGGGGCTGCGGCTGCTGGTACCCGACCTGCGGCTGGTACTGCGTGTCCCAGGTCTGGCCCTCCCAGGTCTGCGCGTCCTGCCCGTTGGACGGTTCCTGGTACGGCTGCTGCTGGTGGGGCTGGTGTTGGTGCGGTGCCTGGTACGGCTGCTGCTGCGGGGCCTGCGGCTGGTACTGCTGCTGATACGGCTCGGACGGCCGGCCCGGTCGCGGTACGCCGTACTGCTGCTGCCCGTACGGCCCGGAGCCGTAACTTCCGCCGTAACCCTGCTGCCCCTCGTACCGGTGCTGTCCGTCGTACCGGCCCTGTCCGTCGTACCGGTTCTGGCCGTCGTACTGGTCGTCGTACTGGTCGTCGCTCATGCTCGGCTGCTCACCCTCCTGCGAACGGCGGGAGCACTTCGACCGTGCCGCCCTCGGCAAGCCGTACGGTCTCATGCCCGCGGGTGCCGACGGGGTCACCGTCGACGAGGAACGAACACCTCCGGAGCACCTGGACCAGCTCACCGGGGTGCCGGTCCCGCGCCGCGTCCAGCGCCTGGGCCAGGGTGTCCGCCGCGTAGGGCTCCTCGGCGATGCCCGCCGCCGCCTTGGCCGCGGCCCAGTAGCGGATGATCCCCGCTGCCATGGCGTACTCCTCCATCTAATTCTCGGCAATTTTCCCGTCGGATTCCGTCGGCCCTCCATGATGGCCGATCCCCAGCCCCGCCACGGCATCCGCCGCCTCGGGAGGGGGGCGGAAAAGCGATGACCCGCTGTTTCCCCCCTCTGACACTGAGCACATGTGGGTTATTCTGCTCCGGAAGAGGATCCGGGCAATGTAGCCCCCGGGTCCTTTTGCGCTTTCCGACCCGGGGCGCGAGCGCGGGACGGAAGGCGATGCCACATACGCCCCCGCGCTTCCGGGTGTGGGAGGTGCCCCCTTGCAGGGACCGAGGAGGAACCGACGTAATGGGCGAGCCAATGACGCAGACGCATGACGGATGTCCGACCCGGGCGGGTGGGCGGCGATGAGTTCTCTGCTGCTGCTCACGAACGCCCTCCAGCCGTCGACGGAGGTGCTGCCCGCTCTCGGCCTGCTTCTGCACCACGTACGGGTGGCCCCGGCCGAGGGACCGGCCCTGGTCGACACGCCGGGCGCGGACGTCATCCTGATCGACGGCCGGCGCGACCTGCCCCAGGTGCGGTCGCTCTGCCAGCTGCTTCGCTCCACCGGACCCGGCTGTCCGCTGGTCCTCGTGGTGACCGAGGGCGGCCTCGCCGCCGTCACCGCCGACTGGGGCATCGACGACGTCCTGCTCGACACCGCGGGCCCGGCCGAGGTCGAGGCGCGGCTGCGGCTGGCCACCGGACGCCAGCAGATCTCGACCGACGACTCCCCGATGGAGATCCGCAACGGTGATCTCTCGGTGGACGAGGCGACCTACAGCGCGAAGCTGAAGGGGCGGGTCCTGGACCTGACCTTCAAGGAGTTCGAGCTGATCAAGTATCTGGCGCAGCACCCCGGCCGGGTCTTCACCCGGGCGCAGCTCCTCCAAGAGGTCTGGGGCTACGACTACTTCGGCGGTACGCGGACGGTCGACGTCCACGTACGGCGGCTGCGCGCGAAGCTCGGCCCCGAGCACGAGTCGCTGATCGGAACGGTCCGCAACGTCGGATACCGCTTCGTCACGCCGGAGAAGGTCGAGCGCGCGGCGGAGGAGGCGAAGGCGAAAGCCATCGCCGAGGCGGCCGCCAAGGCGAAGGCCGCGGGGCCCGTGGAGGACCCGTCCGACGACGCCACGCACGCGGCCGACATGTCCGAGGGACGAGAAGGCGCCGTACGGCCTGCCAGGAGGTAGGTCACCACGCGTAGACTGCCGCGCGTGGCCAAGGTGACGCGGGACGACGTGGCACGACTGGCGGGGACTTCGACCGCGGTCGTCAGTTATGTCATCAACAACGGACCGAGGCCGGTCGCCCCGGCCACGCGCGAGCGTGTACTCGCCGCGATCAAGGAGCTGGGCTACCGGCCCGACCGGGTCGCGCAGGCGATGGCGTCGCGGCGCACCGACCTCATAGGGGTCGTCGTGCCCGACGCGCGGCAGCCGTTCTTCGCGGAGATGGCGCACGCGGTCGAACAGGCCGCGGCCGAGCGCGGAAAGATGGTGCTCGTCGGCAACTCCGACTACCGCAACGAGCGCGAGGTCCACTATCTGCGGGCCTTCCTCGGTATGCGGGTGTCCGGGCTGATCCTGGTCAGCCAGGGCCCCAGCGAGCGTGCCGCGGCGGAGATAGAGGCGTGGGACGCCCGCGTCGTCCTGCTGCACGAGCGGCCCGAGGGCATCGACGACGTCGCCGTCGTCACCGACGACATCGGCGGCGCGCAGCTCGCCACCCGGCATCTGCTGGAGCACGGTCATCCGTACGTGGCATGCCTCGGCGGCGTGGAGTCGACGCCGGTCGTCGGTGACCCGGTGACCGACCACGTCGAGGGCTGGCGGCGGGCGATGCGGGAGGCCGGTCTCTCGACGGAGGGGCGGCTCTTCAAGGCGCTCTACAACCGGTACGACGCCTACAACGTGGCGCTGAAGCTGCTGGCCGGGCCCGACCGGCCGCCGGCGATCTTCTGCTCCACCGACGACCAGGCGATCGGTGTGCTGCGGGCGGCGCGCGAGCTGCGGATCGACGTTCCGGGCGAGCTGGCGGTGGCCGGCTTCGACGACGTCAAGGAGGCCGGGCTGACGGACCCACCGCTGACAACGGTGTCCTCGGACCGGCCGGCGATGGCGCGGGCCGCGGTGGATCTGGTGCTGGACGACGGGCTGCGGGTGGCGGGGTCGCGCAGGGAACGGGTGAAGCAGTTCCCGTCGGCGCTGATCGTGCGGCGCTCGTGCGGCTGCTTCTGAGGGCGTTCGCAGCCGTGATCACCCAGGTGTGAACTCGTACCGCAGCTCGTAGAGGTGGCCTGCCTTGGCCATCACGGTGACCTCGACGGGCTGCTCGTCGGCGCCGTACACGACGCGCAACGTCCGCAGCACGGGCAGGTCGCCGGGCAGCCGAAGCGCTTCGTACTGCTCCTGCGTCGGTATGCGTGCGGAGACGTGGTCGACGCTGAGCCGGGGCGGGTGGCCGAGCGCGGTCAGCAGGGTGGGAGTTCCGCCCCTGATCCGGCGGTTCTCGGCGAGCGGGGTGCCCCGGGCGATGTGCGGCGGGTAGTACGCGTGGACCAGTTCCACCGGGGCGCCGTCGAGGGTGAGCACCTGATGCCGGAGAAAGACCGTGCCGTCGGCGGGCAGGCGCAGGGCCGCCGCGACGTCCGCCGGGGGTGTCGTCTCCTCGACTGCGAGGAGGGTACTCCGGGCCTCCCCGCCGCTCTTCGCGGTCTCGGCGAGCCACGGGTAGGTGTCACCGGCGGCGGCCGGGGCCATGGAGGAGGCCGGCCGTACGGTCAACTGCCGGTGCTCCCGTACGGTCACGGCGGCGCCCGCGCGCCCGACGACCAGCCGCTCGCTCTTGAGGAGTTGCAGTGCTTTCTGCACGGTGGCGTTCGAGGCGCCGAACCGCTCCTTGAGCCGTACGGTCGACGGCAGGCTCGCGCCGGGAGCGAGGTCCCCGGTCATGATCTCGTCGCGCAGATCGGCGGCGATGCGCTGGTGGAGGGAACGGCGGTCGTACCCGTTCTCCTCGTCGCGCGGTGGCACGGTCATCGTCCGGTCCCGATCTCGATGTCGAGCTCGTAGCGCAGCCGTTGACGGTGCGCGGGCATGGTCATCACGTCGGCCTGGATGGGCCGGTCCGCACTGTCGAAGGTGACCCGAACCAGCCGCAGCACCGGCTCGCCCGGCTCGGTACGCAGGGCTGCGCGTTCGTCCTCGTCGGGCATCCGGGCGCTCACATCCTCCCGGACGCGGACGCCGGTGTGCCCCAGTTCGTTGAGGAGGGTGACGGCACCGCCGGGAATCTTCGCCGTCCGGGCGAGGCGTGTGCCGCGCGCGATGGTCGCGGGGTAGTAGGTGTCGGTCAGCTCGCAGGGCACGTCGTCCAGGACCATCACCCGTCGTCTTACGACGACGGCCTCGCCGGGGGCGACCCCCAAGAGCTCAGCCACCTCACCGGACGCACCCACCTCCCCGGCCTCCACGATCCGCTGCCCACCCCGCCGCCCGCGCGCCGCCGACTCGGCGCCCCACGCGTCGGGTTGTCCCGCAGGCCGTGACGTCAGATACGGCATCGAGGTACTGACCCAGGCACCGGCACTCATGACGTCCTCCTGTGCTGCTGACGGGATCCGACCTTGCCGCTTTACACAGTAAGCGACTCGGCCGGGCCTTCCCGTCGAGGCCAATCTTGCCGCTTTTCGTGAATAGCAGTACGGTTCTCGCAATCGTACATCTCAGCCAGGCGGAGGTACGGCGCACCTCGGCGCGCACGGACACCGCACCAGAGGGGAGTGGTCAATGAGTGAGGTCGTCGCTCGACTCTTCGAGCGGTTGTCGCGTCGCCTGATCCCGGGGGCGGGACGATTCCGACGGGGCCCGGCATCCCCGAGTCAAGTTCCGGCCGTGGGGCGGCACTTCGACAGGCTTCGGTCGGTGGTGGCGTTTGGCCCGGGTTGTCTTGTCGAGCAGGGCGGCGAGCACCGCACGCTGTTCCAGCCGTGCGTACGGACCGAGTTCGAGCGGTGGGAGCGATCGAGGAATCGGATGCGCCGACGACGCAGGCGGGAAGCGTGGCTTGTCGCTCACGAGGTCGGGGAGGTCGGCTGATGGGGCATGTCGACGACGGGCCGTGGTACTCCGGTGGCGGCGGCATCCGAGTGCCGCGGGGTTGGCCCGCCTTGAGTTGCGCAAGGCGCTCGCCGGGTGGGGGCTGTCGACTCTGGAGGTGCGCTCGTGCTGTCGGAGTTGGTCACGAACGCGGTGCGGCATGCGCGCCTGCCGTCCGGCCGAGAGATCGAGACCCGGTTTCTGCCGATGGGCCGTCCCGCTCCCGACGGCCTGCGGATCGAGGTTCACGACGCGTCCACCCAGCGACCGCGCCGCCGGGCGGCAGAGCTGGACGCGTGCGACGGGCGCGGGCTCCTCATCGTGGACGCGCTGGCCGACGCGTGGGGTGTCTCCGACCGGGTCGGCGTGGGAAAGCTGGTATGGGCGGTGTGGTGGCCCACCGACGGCGGCGGTCGTTGTGGCGTCTGACCTGCCGATGTTCCGTTCCCTGCGGACGTTGCTACGGATACGGGTCACCCGCCGCGCGGCAAGATGCCCATGGGGATCCTGCGCACTCGGTGGTGATCTACCGGGGCCCCGCCTCGCGGAGCGGTTCATCGCATACCGGCGAGACACGAGGGACACCCCATCCCGGTAGATCATCCCCGCGACCTTTATATGGGGCATACGGGATTTTGCCGTGGTTCTCAGCAGGCACTCAGACAGTTCTCATCTGCCGGGCGGATTGTCGATGACATGACCGACAACCAGCGTCGCAGCGGCGACGAAGAGGCGCACCAGCAGGACTTCGGCAGCGGTCGGGCATACCCGCCGCCGCCCCCGTACTCACCGGCACCGGCAACCGCACCCGCAGCCGGTGGTCATCACGCGCAGACCCACCACGCGCAGCCCGGGCACGCCGCCTGGGGCTGGGGAGCCGCCGCACCCGCGCACTCCCCCGGTCACGCCCGTCGCGCCGGGCGGCCCGGCGCGCTGCTCGCCGCCGCCGCTCTCGTCGCGGCCGTGGTCGGCGGCGGTACGGCCGCGCTGACGTCGACCCTGACGAACGACTCCACCGGCACCGCCGCGAGCACCGTCACCGGTACGACCGTCTCGCAGAGCAGCAAGGGCACGGTCGCGGGTGTGGCGGCGGCCGTCTCCCCGGCCATAGTGGAGATCCAGGCGTCGTCCGGCAGCGGGCAGTCCACCGGCTCCGGTGTGGTCATCACCGGCGACGGCGAGATCATCACCAACAACCACGTCATCGCGGGCGCGCAGACGGTGAAGGTGCAGCTCAGCACCGGCAAGACGTACACCGCCGACGTCGTGGGCACCAGCCCCGACAAGGACCTCGCCCTCATCAGGCTCCAGGGCGCGAGCGGGCTCAAGACGGCGGCGCTCGGCAACTCCGACAGCGTGAAGGTCGGCGACGAGGTCGTGGCGATCGGGTCGCCCGAGGGGCTGACCGGGACCGTGACCAGCGGTATCGTCTCCGCGCTCGACCGGGACGTCACCGTGTCGAAGGACGAGGGCCAAGGGCAGCGGCAACAGCAGGGCGGCGGGGGCGGCCAGTGGCCGTTCGAGTTCGGCGGTCAGCAGTTCAACGGCGACACGGGCTCCTCCACCACCACGTACAAGGCGATCCAGACCGACGCGTCGCTCAACCCGGGCAACTCCGGTGGCGCCCTGATCAACATGAACGGCGAGATCATCGGCATCAACTCGGCCATGTTCTCGGCGAGCGGTGCGAGCGGCGGCGACAGCTCGTCGGCGGGCAGTGTCGGGCTCGGCTTCTCCATCCCGGTCAACACGGTCAAGGCCGACCTGAGCGAGCTGCGCGCCGGGAACAGCGACTAGTACACGGCTGACGTGCGAGGCTGAAGTGTCAGAGACCCGTGCCTCCTCCCGGTTTCCGCAGCCGTTCAGAGAAAGAGCGACGACATGAGCCCCGCCGAAGGCGATCCGCAACGCGTCCTGATCGTCGACGACGAGCCCGCCGTCCGTGAGGCGCTCCAGCGCTCCCTCGCCTTCGACGGGTACGGCACCGAGGTCGCCGTCGACGGTGTCGACGCCCTCACCAAGGCCGCCGTCTACCAGCCCGATCTGATCGTGCTCGACATCCAGATGCCGCGCATGGACGGGCTGACGGCGGCCCGACGGCTGCGCGCCGGCGGATCGACCGTGCCGATCCTGATGCTCACGGCACGCGACACGGTCGGCGACCGGGTCACCGGGCTCGACGCGGGCGCCGACGACTATCTGGTGAAGCCCTTCGAGCTGGACGAACTGTTCGCGCGGATCCGCGCGCTGCTGCGGCGCAGTTCGTACGCGGGGTCGGCGGGCGGCGAGCCGCCGGAGGGCGACGTCCTGTCCTTCGCCGACCTGCGGATGGACCTGGCGACGCGCGAGGTCACGCGGGGCACGCGCCGGGTGGAGCTGACCCGTACCGAATTCACCCTCCTTGAGATGTTTCTGGCCCACCCGCGCCAGGTTCTGACGCGGGAGCAGATCCTCAAGGCCGTCTGGGGCTTCGACTTCGAGCCCAGCTCCAACTCCCTGGACGTGTACGTGATGTACCTGCGGCGCAAGACGGAGAGCGGTGGCGAGCCGAGGCTGGTCCACACCGTGCGCGGGGTCGGTTACGCGCTGCGCGCCGACGGCGGGCACGGTCCCGGCTCAGCCCCCGGCGGGCACGGCGGCGCCGAGTGACCTCTCTCGCCCGGCGGTTGCGTACGCTGCCGCTCCGCTCCCGCCTCGCGATGCTCGTCGCCACGGCGGTCGCCGTGGCCGTCGCGGCGGCGGCCGTCGCCTGCTGGCTGCTGACCCGCGCCCAGCTGGAGTCGGAGCTGGACAACTCGCTCCGCAACACCTCGGCCCCCGACAACCTGGTGCGGGACGCGCTGAGCCGGTGCGCCCTCGGCCAGTCCCCTCCGGAGCCGTCCAACACCGGTTTCGCCTACGTCCAGGTCGTCGGCCGCGACGGCAACCGCTGCGTGGACGCCTCCTCGCAGCCGGTGAAGGTCCAGCCGTCCGACGTCGCCGTCGCCCGGGGCACGCAGCAGGACACCCTGCACGACTCCACCACCGAGAAGGGCGCCCCGGTACGCGTCCACACCCAGCGCGTCCCCTTCGGCCCGGCCGGCGCACAGGCAGCCGTCTCCGTCTCCCGCCCCCTCGACGAGATCGACGCCTCGCTCAACCGGCTCGCCCTGCTGCTGACCGCCGTCGCGGGCGCCGGTGTCGTCGGGGCGGGCGCGGCCGGGCTCTGGGTGGCCAGGACCGGTCTGCGCCCGGTCGACGGACTGACCCGCGCGGTCGAGCACGTCGCGCGCACCGAGGATCTGAGCCTGCGCATCCCGGCCGAGGGCGAGGACGAGATCGCCCGTCTCTCACGCTCCTTCAACTCCATGACGGCGGCGCTCGCCTCCTCCCGCGACCGCCAGGCGCAGCTCATCGCCGACGCGGGGCACGAGCTCCGTACGCCGCTGACCTCGCTGCGCACGAACGTCGAACTGCTCGCCCGCAGCGAGGAGACCGGCCGCGCGATCCCCCCGGAGGACCGTACGGCGCTGATGGCGTCGGTGAAGGCGCAGATGACGGAGCTGGCCTCACTGATCGGCGACCTCCAGGAACTGTCCCGCCCGGACGCCCCCGACCCCGGCCCGCTCCAGGTCGTCGCGCTGCACACGATCGTCGAGAGCGCCCTGGAACGCGCCCGGCTGCGCGGGCCGGACCTGACGATAGAGGTGGCGCTGCGCCCCTGGTACGTACGGGCCGAACCGGCGGCGCTGGAGAGGGCGCTGGTCAACGTCCTCGACAACGCGGTGAAGTTCAGCCCGCCGGGCGCGGTCGTGGAAGTCGCGCTGAGCGAGCGGGGCGAGCTGACGGTACGGGACCACGGCCCCGGCATCCCGGCGGAGGAACTCCCGCACGTGTTCGAACGCTTCTGGCGCTCCCCGTCGGCCCGCGCACTGCCGGGCTCGGGCCTCGGCCTGTCGATCGTGGCGCGCACGGTGCAGCAGACGGGCGGCGAGATCGCACTCCGCCCGGCGGCGGGCGGCGGCACGGTGGCCGCGATCCGCATCCCGGGCGCGTCCACCCCTCCCCCGTCCGGCCCGGCGGGCGCGACGAGGGCCTGACCGGTCCGCGCCGACGCCGTGGACCGCGACCCGCGTGCGCGCGGAACGTACGGAGGGGTCAGAGGGGCGGGAGTCTGCGGTGCAGGAGGCAGAACTCGTTGCCTTCCGGGTCGGCCAGGACGTGCCAGTTCTCGGTGCCGTCCTGGCCGACGTCGACCGGCCTCGCGCCGAGGGCGAGCAGCCGCTCCAGCTCGGCGGCCTGGTCGCGGTCGGTGGCGTTGACGTCGATGTGCAGCGGGAGCTTCCCCCTCCGCGGGTCGCTGCTCGGGCTGAGGACGAGGGTGGGCTGCGGGCCGCCGAAGCCGATGTCCGGCGGCCCGATCTCGATGCTTCCGTCCGTCTCCCGGCCGAGTTCCACGTAGCCGAGCACCTCGCTCCAGAACACGGCGAGCCGCTCGGGGTCGGCGACGTCGATGACCAGTTCACTGATGCGGCATGCCATGCCCGCGAGTGTAGATCGGCCTTACGCCGCGCACCGGAAACGGCTAGCCGTTGTGCCGGATCAGTGAGTCCACCAGCCCTGCCCGCGTCTCCGGGAAGTCCAGCGGCACGATGCCCAGCCCGCGCCAGCCGGCGCCCTCCGACCCGTCGAGCAGCGTGTGGACCTGCGGGTTCAGCCGGTCGGAGTTCCAGCGGGGCGGCAGCAGGGCCGCCGTACTGACGAAGTTGATGAACTGCTTGCCCGGCTGCTGCGCCGCCTTGCGGAAGTGGGCCGCGATCTTGGGGTACTTGGCGCCCGGCTCGGCCTGGTAGTCGTCCTGGATGTCGAACAGTCCGCCGTCCCCGTACCGCACGCCGGGCAGCCCGCCGTTGTCGGCGAGCAGCACGACCTTGCCGCGGGCCTGACCGAGCGTGGGCAGGCCGCTGTCGAGCCGGAAGAGGGAACGCCAGCCCTTGCCGTCCAGATAGGTGTCGAAGATCCGCCGGAACTCCGCGTCGCTCTCGGTCGAGTACTCCTGCTTGACCCGCATCAGTACGGTCTCGGAGGGGTGCGCCTGGAGGAAGTCGCGGCACGCGGTGAGCACGTCGTCGAAGTTGAGGTTCTGGTAGAACGCGGCGTGGTGGATGGGGAAGGCGTTCTCGAACGCCCGGCACCGCACGTCGAGGAACCGCACCCCGGTGTTCAACTGCTGGGCGATGGTGGTCCCTTGGCACGCGACGTACAGACCGCCGCTGCGCGCGCCGGAGTTGTGCGTGCCGGGAAGGGTCAGCCGCTGTACGGGGGTGGAGTCGCCGATCCCGGCGAGCCAGTCGGAGGGGGCGAGCGCCCGCCTCGCCCTGGTGGTCCCGGCTGCCGCCGTCGCTGTGGCGGAGCCCGCGCCGACGAGCGCGGTTGCGGAGAGCGCGAGGGCGCCGGCGAGGATCCCTCTGCGTCCAAGTCCAGTACGGGTGGGGGGAGTTGTACCGCTGTCTGTGACCATGCGGAAAATTATGTCGTGCACGCATCACCCAGGAACAGGGCCCGGCGACGCCGCGAAGCCACCGGCTTGACCCTCACGTCGCGTGAGGCCCGAAGGTGGGGCACATGAGCGACTACTACAACGCGTTCGAGACGAGTCCCGTACCCACTCCCGGCCCCGACGCGGTCCCGCCGGAGCCGTTCCGCGGCATCTACGGAATGCCCGCGTTCGTGACGATCCCCACGAGCGATCTGACGGCGTCGGTGGACTTCTGGGTGCGCGGACTCGGTTTCTTCGAGCTGTTCGGCATCCCCGGCACGCTGGTGCATCTGCGCCGGTGGGCGTTCCAGGACGTACTCCTGGTGGCGGCGGAGAGCGTTCCGGAGCAGCCACCGGCGATCGGCCTCGGTTTCGCGTGCATGCTCGGCCAGGTCGACCCGCTCGTCGAGGACTGCCGTGCGCTGCGCCCGGACTCGGTCGACGGTCCGCGGGACACCCCCTGGAACACCCGCGACGTGGAGGTGATCACCCCCGAGAACGCCCGGATCGTCTTCACCGCGGCGAAGCCCTTCGATCCGGAGAGTCAGGAGGCGCGGAACCTCGCGGCCGTCGGGATCACCGCGCCCGACGCCGGTCGCGGCGACAATGAGGAACATGCCTGACGCCACGGACCCCGGCCCCGACGCCGTAGCGGACGGCCTGACCGTCGGTCAGGTCTCCACACGTCTGGGTGTGACGGTCCGCGCGCTGCACCACTGGGACGAGATCGCTCTGGCGCGGCCGTCGCTGCGTACGGCTGCCGGATACCGGCTCTACACCGCCGCCGATCTGGAACGCCTGCACCGCGTCGTCGTCTACCGCGAGATCGGTCTCGGCCTCGACAGGATTCGGACCGTCCTGGACGACTCCACCGCGGACGTGCCCGGCGCGCTGCGCGCACAGCGCGCCCAGGTCGCCGAACGGATCGACCGCCTCCAGCGGCTCGGCGCCGGACTGGACCGGATGATCGACGCCCATGAGCGCGGTCTGCTGCTGACCGCCGAGCAGCAGGCCGCGGTCTTCGGCCCCCGGTGGAATCCGGACTGGCCCGCCGAGGCCCGTGAGCGGTACGGGGACACAGCCCAGTGGTCGCAGTACGCCGAACGCTCGGCCGCTCGGGGCCCGGAGGAATGGCGGGCCGTCGCCGACGCCGTCGCCGGCCTCGACCGCGACCTCGCGGATGCGATGGACGCCGGAGTCGCACCGGGCAGCCCGGCAGCCAATCAACTCGTCGAGCGGCACCGCGAGGTCTTCGCGTCGTACTTTCCCCTGACCAGGCAGATGCAGGTCTGCCTCGGCCGCAGGTACGAGGCCGAACCGGCGTTCGCCGCCCACTACAACGGCATCCACGCCGGCCTCGCCACCTGGTTCCGCCGCATCATCGACGCGAGTGCGCGCGCCCACGGCATCGACCCCGAGACCGCGGCCTGGCAGTAGCGCGCGGGGCTACAGAGTGTCCGGCTCGGAGGGGTCGTGCGTGATCAGGTCTCCCGGCTGGCACTGGAGCACGTCGCAGATCCTCGACAGAGTCGAGAAGCGGATCGCCTTGGCCCGGCCGTTCTTGAGCACCGACAGGTTGACGACGGTGATGCCCACCCGCGCGGACAGTTCGGTGAGCGTCATCCCGCGCTCGGCCAGGATCCGGTCGAGGTGGATCCGGATCGAGTGAAGTTCCTCTTCGGGCATCAGATGGTCCCTTCGAGGTCCTCTCGCATACGCACTCCCTCGCCCATTATCTTCCCCATGATCACTGCGGCAAGGCCCGCGAGGACAAGTACCGTCGGCCCGGTGATCTCGGGCCCGGAACCCACCGTCGGCGCCATGCTCCCGACGAGCCAGGACTGCGACCACCCGACGGCGAGACCGGCCAGTGGCGTGCCCACGGCGACGAACCAGCCGAGGACGGTGAGCCGTTGGGCCACCGCGTCGGTGAACGGCCCCTGCGCCACAACGGTCTTCAGCAGCCGGGAGAAGAGCAGCAGCGCGAGGAAGCCGAACAGCAGCCAGGGCAGTTCGTGCCCGAGGTCGGCGGCGCGCTGCCCCACGGAGGGACTGTCCTGGCAGAGGGTCGCGGCGCTGCTGGACGCGTCGACGCCCTTGCCGATCGGCAGACCGTCCACGAGCGAGGCATTGCGCCAGAAGTCCGTCCCCACGCAGACCGCGCCGTCGTCGAGCATGTGCGTGGCCCCCGTACCGAGGAAGGCGAGCCCGCAGAGCACGGCCAGCGCATAGGTGACCGAGGCCAGTGTCCTTGTGAGTCGCGTGTTCATCGCATCCCCGTCCTATCGATTTTCGATATGGGCAAGGTAGCGGAGCATATCGATATTCGACAAGTCCGAGGACTGTCGGGCCATCGGCCAGCTACGCGTCCCGTGGCTTATTAATCAAGTTTGACTAGTTGGCGCAACGGGCATACGCTTCGAGCGAGGGATCTAGTCAAGCTTGACCAATAAAGCCACGGGAGACAGCGCATGCCCCTTCTGCCCGACACCGGTTACACCCCCACCCAGGACGAACTCGCCTCCGTCGAGGCGTGGTTCGCCGAGTACGACGCCCACAGCGCCGGACGGGACATCGCGCGGATGGCGGACCTCGCCGTCTTCCCGCTCAATCTCGTCAGCGACAACGCGGCCGGTGACGGGGCCTCGGCCCAGTGGGACAGGGAGCAGTTCATCGGGACGATGACCCAGGTGATGGGCGAGGGCGCGGACGGCGACCTGTCCTTCGACTCCGTCCGTACGCCCGTCTTCCTCACCTCGGCGATGGCCGTCGTCTTCACCGACTCCACGATGACGACGGCCGCGGGCGAGACCCAACAGCTGCGCTACGCCGATGTGTTGATCAAGAGGAACGGGGAGTGGGCGTTCCAGACGATGATCCAGGGCGGCTGGGGCGACAGCCTCAGCTGAGGAGCGCGGCGAGTTCGCCCAGGACGCGGGCCGCCGACGCCGGGTCGGTCAGCCACTTCAGATGGCTGCCCGGCAGGGTGCGGACGTCGTACGGATTGTCCGGCGTCAGCTCGTCGCCCTCGCGGATCAGCCGGTCCTGGAGGGCGAGCGGCAGGCTCGTGTCGTCGGTCAGGCGGATGTACGTCTTCGGGATGCGGCCCCATGTCGCGGCCTGCGCACGGTCGTCGGAGGTGCCGACGTCCAAATTCTCGTCGGGCTGGAAGGTGTTGAGGAAGGTCAGGAACTCGTCGTCGGTGCCGTCGGAGAGGAAGGCCGCCTTGAACGCCGCGAGGGCTGCCGGGTCCGCGGTGCGGAAGTTGGTGCGGAGCAGGCCGAGTTCGGCGGGGTTCCCGGCGAGCGCCAGGACCAGGGAGGCGACGTCGGCTCGCGGGTGCGTCCGCCGACGCCGACGCCGACGCCGACGCCGGCACGAGTACGGGTACGGGTACAGGTACGGGTACGGGCGTCGGAGCGCGCCGGGTGGGGCTCATCCCCGGCCCGTCCGGGGGTCGAGGACGAGCGCGGCCGCGAGCGCGGCGTCCGTGTCGGCGGTCACCAGGTCGGCGTTGATGCGCGCCCCGGCCAGGGCGCCGGCCGCGGCGGAGGCTCCGACCTGGGCGGCCGGGTCGGTGGCGTTGCCCGCCACCCACACACCCCGGACGGACGTGGCGCCCGCCGGGCCGGTAGCGAAGTGCCGGCCCATGCCGCCCGGCAGATCCTCCATCGGCAGTTTCAGACCGTCGAGGCCGTCGGTGCGGGCCAGCATCGTGGTCGCGACCGCGAGGACCCGGCGGGGAACGGTCCGGCCGTCGGTCAGCCGCACGCCCTCGATGGCACCGCCGTCGCCGCCGCCGGTGGACTCGGCCGACTCGACCGACGCCACGGGGGTCTCCTCGACGCGGATGCCGCGGGCGTCGAAACGCGCGCGGGTCTCCTGGTCCAGCTCCGTGCCGCGGGTGAAGTAGACCAGGTCGTCGGTCAACTGCCGGAACAGCAGGGCGTGATGGACGGAGGCCGGGCCCACCGCCAGGACCCCGATGGGTTCGTCGCGTACCTCCCAGCCGTGGCAGTACGGGCAGTGCACCACACCGTGCCCCCAGTGCCGGGCCAGCCCCGGGACGTCGGGCAGTACGTCACGCAGCCCGGTGGCGACCAGCAGGCGGCGCGCCCGCAGTACGGTGCCGTCGGCCAGCGTCACGGTGAAGCGCGGGTCGCCCTCGGCGGACGGGTCGGCCGGGACGGCGTCCGTCACCTCGCCGGTCGCGACCGTCCCGCCGTAACCGCGCACTTCCTCGCGCCCCCGGCGCAGCAGTTCCGCCGGCGGTACGCCCTCCTGGCCGAGCAGGCCGTGCACGCCGTCGGCCGGTGCGTTGCGGGGCGTACCGCTGTCGATCACGGCGACCGAGCGGCGGGAGCGGGCGAGCATCAGCGCGCCGTTCAGTCCGGCGGCGCCTCCGCCGATCACGACAGCGTCGTACGCGTTGTCAGCAGTTCTCACAGCCATGTGCGTGGCCTTTCCTGGTGGTGGGCGGGCCCTGGGTGGCCCTGTGTGCCTTCACCGTAAGCACGCTTTGCGCACAAGGCATAAGGTATTGCCTATGACGCAAGAAGACGGTGAGCTGGACAGCCTCGTACGCAAGCGGATCCGCGCCCTGAGGGTGGCGCAGGGCTGGTCCCTCGACGAACTGGCCACCCGGGCGCGGCTCAGTCCGTCCACGCTCAGCAGGATCGAGACCGGTCGGCGCCGGCTCGCCCTGGATCAGCTCGTCACCCTCGCCCGCGCCCTGGACACCTCGCTCGACCAGCTCGTCGAGACGGCCGCGGACGACGTCATCTCCAGCCCGACGATCGACGCGGCCCACCAGCAGATGCGGTGGCCCGTGCGGGCGGCACCGGACCTGACGGTCATCCGTCAGCGGATGACGGATCCGCCGCCCGACAACCCCTCGCGCATGCGCGCCCATCCCGGCCACGAATGGCTCGTCGTCCTCTCCGGCACCGCGATCCTGCTGCTGGGCAACCGCCGCTTCCGGGTGGAGACCAATCAGGCGGCGGAGTTCCCCACCATGCTTCCGCACGCCATCGGCGCGGAGGGCGGCCCGTGCGAGGTCCTGGGAATCTTCGACCGCGACGCCCGGCGCGGGCACCAGAGCGGTACGGCCACGCCGCCGTAGGGCCGCTTGCCCGTGCGGCAGCGCGCGGAGCCAATGTCTTGCGCGTTCGGAAAGCGGCGGCGCCGGGCGCCGTCGATCCACTTAGCGTGCGTCTCATGACACCCACATCGCACCAGCACGAGCACCGGCACGGACATGGGCACGGACACGAGCCCGAGCACCGGCACGGCGCCGACGACGACCAGGCGGAGATCCTCGACCTGGACGCGGAAGTCCTCGCCGGGCACACCGCGTCCATCACCGCGTGGCTGCCCGTCGAAGCAGCCCCCCGGCACATCGTGGACCTGGGCAGCGGGACCGGAGCCGGCACTCTCGCCCTGCTCAAGCGTTTCCCCGGCGCCGAGGTGACCGCCGTCGACACCTCCGCCGCCCATCTGCGCCGACTCGTCGAGAAGGCCGGGTCCGAGGGCGTGGCAGACCACGTGCGTACCGTTCAGGCCGATCTCGACACCGGCTGGCCCGACCTCGGCACGCCCGACCTCGTCTGGGCCTCGGCCTCCATGCACCACATGGCCGACCCCGACCGCACCCTGCGCCAGGTCCACGACACCCTCGCGCCGGGTGGGCTGTTCGCCGTCGTCGAACTGGCCGGCTTCCCGCGATTCCTGCCGGCCGACGCCCCGGCGGAGCGGCCCGGCCTCGAAGAACGCTGCCACGCGGCGCTCGACCGTCACCACGCCGAGCACATGCCGCACCGGGGCGCCGACTGGGGGCCCAAGCTGACCGCCGCCGGTTTCACCGTCGAGGGCGAACGCACCGTCACCGTGGACATCGGCCCGCCCCACACCGAGGCGGTCGGCCGCTACGCCCTCGGCAGCCTGCGCCGCCTCCGCGGCGGCGTCGCCGAGATGCTCCCGGCCGAAGACCTGGCCGCCCTCGACCGACTGCTCGACACCGAGAGCCCGCACGGCGTCGCGCGCCGCGAGGACCTGACGGTGCGCACGGAGCGCACCGTATGGGCGGCACGGGCACGGCGCACCTGAACGGCTGAGAAACCTCCGTCCGCCGGTGTGCACCGGATGCCGGGGGACGGGTACCGCCCGGCCGCGACATGCGCGACCGGGCGGCGAGACTAACCCGTGCGACCGGCAGCCGTCCGCCTGGCCCCGCGGTGGTGTCGAGGTCAGCTGGAGAGCGAGGCCTTGAGGGTCCTTGTCTCTCCGGAGGGGAGTTTGACCTGGGCGGACGCGTAAAGCTGGAAAGGGCTGGCGAGACCGGGGATGGTCCGGCTGACGGTAGTGGACCAGCTGGTGGTGCGCCGGGTGCAGGACGGGTCGCAGAGGTCGGCGGTCTTGTACGTGTCGGTGCCGTTCATGACGGTGCCGACCCGCACCCACCGCGGCTCGATCCACGCCCCGGCGGCCGGGGCGACCGTCAGCTTGCCGCGCTCCTGCATGGTGGTCCGGTAGCCGCGTTCATGCCGGTAGACACAGAACTTGCCGGCGGCGTAGGAGGCGCACTGCTTGGCGACCTGTGCCCAGTCGCTCCAGGAGGCACCGACGTCGAAGAGAGAGCCGCCGGGCAGCTCGCCCCGGACGACGTACGTCCCCGCGGTGGTCTTGACCGGAGACCACTCGGAGGTCCACGCGGAGCTCTGCTGGGCGCAGCCGCCCGAGCAGACCTGACTCAGAGCACCGTCCGAGCTCCAGGAATAGGTGGTCGGCTTCATCCACTGACCCGCGGCGGGGGTGACGGTGACTCTCGCGCGGTAACCGTTGACCGAGCCGGCGTCGGTGACGCGCTTCTGCACCTCCGCGCAGACCGAACCGAGGCTCTCGGCGTCGAGACCCGTCAAGGTCTCGCAGTTCTTGTCGTGGGTGCTCCAGGTGGGCGCGGCCTGGGCGGTGGGTGCGCCGACCAGGACGCCCCCGACGACCGCGGCCGCGGCGCCGAGAGCGACCAGGGCTGTTCTGATTTTCCGCAAGGGAGTTGTTCCTTCTGTGCGAGCCGCTGACGCGGCTGAGATGAAATGGTGCAACCCGAACCGTGGGCACCGCTTGCCATACGGCGGCGGTCGGCGCGTCCGTCCCCTTCGGAATCGATCGGGCCGGCCCGGCCGGGGCCGGAATGCCCGCACCTCGTGTTGCGGTAAGTGATTCAGTCCGACAGCACGTTCCGAGACGGGACCATAAGGCGCCTCGCGCTTTTCCGGGCGCCGCACGAGCACCGGCGTGTGCGTCCCCTCGCGCCGGGGATCCTCGCGGCTTCGGCACCGGCATACCTGCGGTTCGCACGGGAAAGCGCAGGTCATGTCGCCGGAGCGGATGGTCCTGAGTTCGCGTGGCCGAACCCGTCGTCGTACGACGAAACGATGGTTCAGTCGGTGCGCATACCGGAATTCTGAATTCCGATCGACCGGGCGGGAGCCGCGCCGGCAGGCGCGCCCGTGAGCATGGTGATGGCAACTGCCGACATCACGGATGCGTTTTCCATAAGCCGTCCCCGCACCCCTGCATGAAAATTCCCCCGTGATTGAGCGTGGATTTTCCGTACCGGATGCAAACAATCTTTCGGCGGCTGAGAATCAGCACCGCGGACGTCACAGGCCCGTACGACGGGAACATTAGCCCGGCCCGGTCATCGAGTGTGTCGGTCGTTTGACCCACAAGGAGCGGCCGCCCCGGCGGTGACGGCGTTCAAGCGGACCCCCGCACAGGTCGGCATCACTCCCTATTTTCCTCATTGAGGATCGACAAGGGTAGGTTGAGGTAGTATTCATACCCATGGAGAGCGGAGAGCGTCAGCTGTACTCGGTCGGCGAGGTCGCCGAGCTGCTGGGGCTGCATGTGCGGACCGTGCGGAACTATGTGCGTGACGGGCGGCTGAAAGCCGTACGGATCGGCAAGCAGTACCGCATCAGCCGGGCGGACTTCGAGGCCCTGACCGGTCCCCCGGAGCCGGAGACCGAGGGCTCGGCGGCGGCTGGCGTTCCGCGCGGGCGGCATCTGGAGGTGTCGAGCATCGTGCAGATCGACTCGGTCGGCCCGGACGCCGCGAGCCGGCTGAGCACCTTCGTCACGGCGAGCGCGCAGTCCGCGCGGGGCCAGGCGCACTCCTTGCGCATCCAGACCGTCTACGACCAGGAGCGGGCCCGTATGAAGCTCGTGATCCTCGGCAACGCCGCCGAGACCGCCGACCTGCTGAACCTGATCGACAGTGTGCTCGGGCCGGGCAACGACCTGCTGCCCTCCGAAGGATGGGAGAACGACCGTGCCTGATCTTCTCGTGGAGCACCACGGCGTACAGGTACTGGTCTGCGACGCGGACGGCGCCACGATCGCCACCGAGCAGGACGCGCTCGACCACCTCGTGGGCGCGGCCTTCCAGGGCGCGGAGCTGGTCGCGGTCCCGGCCGGGCGGTTCGACGACCGCTTCTACGACCTCAGCAGCGGTGTCGCCGGCGCGATCCTCCAGAAGCTGGCCAACTACCGGCTCCGGCTGGCCGTCGTCGGCGACATCTCGCACCATCTGCGGACCGGGACCGCGCTGCGGGACCTCGCACGGGAGGCGAACCGGGGCCGGGACATCTGGTTCGTGACCGATCTGGACGAACTCACGGCCCGGCTCGGACCCCGGCCGTAGACGGAGCCGGGGCCTGCGAAAAGACGGAGGGCGGCGGGACGGTGCATCCGTCCCGCCGCCCTCCGTCAGGGAGTACCGGTGACTACTTGACGACCGTGATCCGGTCGGTCGCCGGCGGCGCCAGGGGCGCCGTCGCCGAGGAGTTCGCCGCCAGGTAGGCGTTGAACAGGTCCAGGTCGGACGCGCCGACCAGCTTGTTCGTGCCCTGGCCCAGGACCGGGAAGCCGTCGCCGCCGCCGCCGAGGAACTCGTTCATCGCGACGCGGTACGTCTTCGCCGAGTCCAGCGCCTCGCCGTTCAGCTTGACCGAGTCCGTGACGATCCGGGCGGCGCCCGTCTTCGTCATGTCCAGGGTGTAGGTGAAGCCCTTCGAGACCTGGAGGATCTTCGGGGACGCCTCGTTCGCGCCGCTGACCTGCTGCTGGAGCGCGGTGAGGAGCTGCGCGCCGGTGAGGTCGACGACGTTCATCATGTTGGTGAACGGCTGCACGGTGAACGCCTCGCCGTACGTCACCACACCGTCGCCCTCGCTGCCCGACGCGGCGTACACGAGGTCCGCCCGGATACCGCCCGGGTTCATGAACGCGACCTGCGCGCCGCCCTTGTCGGCCGGGGACAGGCCCGCGAGCTGCGCGTCCGCGATGACGTTGCCGAGCGGCTTCTCCGGCGCGGTGGAGCCGCGGCCGTTGATGTCGGCGGAGATGAAGCCCTGCGGCGCGCCCGCGATCGGCGCGGCGGTCTTGTTCCAGCGCGCGATCAGGTCGGTCATGTCCTGGGCCTTGGCCTGGTTACGGGTGACCACGTGGTTGGCCGACTTCACCTTCGTACGGACGATGTCCTTGGTCCGCAGGTCGTAGGTGAGCGTGGTGTCCGTGTAGACCTTGCCGAACGACGACGCCGAGGTCACCATGCGGTCGTTGCCGGCCGGGTCGGGGACGGTGCACGCGTACGCCTGGTGGGTGTGGCCCGTCACCAGCGCGTCGACCTTGGGCGTGATGCCCTTCGCGATCTCGACGATCGGACCCGAGATGCCGTCACCGGGGCCGGGGCTGTCGCAGTCGTAGTTGTACGAGTCGGAGGCGGGGGCCCCGCCCTCGTGGATCAGCGCGACGATCGACTTGACGCCCTGGCGGTCCAGCTCCTTGGCGTACTTGTTGACGGTCTCGATCTCGTCGTGGAACTTCAGGCCCTTGACGCCCTCGGCGGTGACGATGTTCGGGGTGCCCTCCAGGGTCACGCCGATGAAGCCGACCTTGACGCCGTTCTTCTTCCAGACGGTGTACGGCTTGAGGACCGGCTTGCCGGTCTTCTCGTACGTGGCGTTGGCCGCCAGGTAGGGGAAGTCGGCGCCCTTGAACTTCTTGCCCTTCTCGAAGCAGCCCTCCGTCGGGTGACAGCCGCCCTTCTGAAGGCGGGTCAGCTCGGCGGAGCCCTCGTCGAACTCGTGGTTGCCCACGGCGCTGACGTCGAGGTCGATCTTGTTGAGCGCCTCGACGGTGGGCTCGTCGTGGAACAGCCCGGACAGCAGCGGGCTCGCGCCGACCATGTCACCGGCGGCGGCGGTGATGGAGTACGGGTTGCCCTTGCGCGCGGTGCGCAGCGAGGAGGCCAGGTACTCGACACCACCGGCGGGGACGGCCTTGACGGTGCCGTCGGCCTGGATCTCGTTCACATTGCCCGCGGACCCGGCCGGCGGCTCCAGGTTCCCGTGCAGGTCGTTGAAGGACAGCAGCTGGACATCGACGGTGCGGGGCTTGGGGTGCCCGTGCCCGTGACCATGCCCCTGCGCCCCGGCGGCGGGCGCGGCTGCGGCGAGTGCGCCCAGTGTGGCAAGTCCGGCCACGGCGGCGAGCGCCCGCCGGGCCGCGCGGTTCTTCTGCGGTGTCGCTGACATCGGTCCCCTTGTTGCTTCCGCTTGTAAGTTCCGTGTGAGGAGGAACAGCTGCGAGCGGCAGCCTAGAGTCCACGCGCGTAGAGCAACAGGGGTGTTCTGGTTACGACCTGGTTGCCAATATCCGTCAAGGGGTGGTCTTCGCGTATCACCCGTACGGCGGACAAATCAACGCAGGAACGTCACCGCACGGATCTCCAACCAGCGCGGCTTCAGCCGCAGCAACCTTCACCACATGCGGCGGACGGCCCGTACCTGGCCGGAGTCAATTGGCCAACAAGCTGTTGGCCAATTGCCCTGGGGCCGCATCGTCGTCCTCATGAGCAAGTGCGCCACCTGCTTCGAGCCGGACTTCCACGTCCGGCACGCGGTCCACAACGGCTGATCCCGGAACCGTCCGACGACCGTGATCCGCGAGGAGCCGCACCTCGCCCAGGGAGCCGCGGCCCACAACTTCGACGTGACACCTGCGTCGGGCGGCAGTACCCGATCACCGTGGGCGCCGAAGAGTTCCGGCGGACAACGACCGCCCGTAAATGAGGAATCCCGAATCCGGGCGAACGCGTGGGCGCGCCGTACCCTCGACGCATGACTGATACGGCAGCCCTCGACCCGGGCCGGCAGATCGACACCCTCGACGAGATCACCCCTGAGCAGGCACGGGCCGTACTCGCGCTGCTCGACGACGCGGCCCGTTCCGACGGTGTGCAGGCCGTCTCCGAGCAGGGGCGGCTGCAGTTGCGCGGGGGGCCGAGGGTCGGGGTGCGGCATTTTCTGCTGACCGTCGGCGGGGAGTTGCTGGGGTACGCCCAGCTGGAGGACACCGATCCCGTCGAGGCTCCGGCCGCCGAGCTGGTGGTGCATCCGTCGCAGCGGGGGCGCGGGCACGGGCGGGCGCTGGGGGCCGCGTTGCTCGCCGCGTCCGGGAAGCGGCTGCGGGTGTGGGCGCACGGCGGCAAGTCCGCCGCCCGGCATCTGGCGCAGGTGCTCGGGCTGAGCATGTTCCGTGAACTGCGGCAGTTGCGGCGGCCGCTGGAGCCGCTGGACATCGCCGAGCCGGTCCTGCCCGACGGTGTCACCGTCCGTACCTTCGTACCCGGCGAGGACGACGCCGCCTGGCTCGCCGTCAACGCCGCCGCCTTCGCGCACCACCCGGAGCAGGGCGGACTCACCCAGCGCGATCTCGCCGACCGCGAGGCCGAGCCGTGGTTCGACCCGAAGGGCTTCTTCCTCGCCGAGCGGGACGGCCGGCTCGTGGGCTTCCACTGGACCAAGGTGCACGCCGCCGAACAGCTCGGCGAGGTGTACGTCGTCGGCATCAGCCCCGACGCGCAGGGCGGCGGTCTCGGCAAGGCGCTCACCGCGATCGGCCTGCGGCACCTGGCGTCGCTGGGCCTGCCGACCGCGATGCTCTACGTCGACGCGGACAACACGGCGGCGGTGACGGTGTACGAGCGGCTGGGCTTCGTGACGCACGAGGTGGACCTCATGTATCGGACGGAGTCGTAGGCCCGGCGTCCGGCGCTCGCCAAGCACCCCGAGGGGCGGTGAAGTTGACACCGCCCCTTCTTCATTCCATGCTTTCACTACTTCCCTAGCGAAAGGGTGCTTGCGGGTGATCGAATACCGCATCGACCGGCGCAGCGGTGTCGCCACGTACCTCCAGATCGTCCAGCAGACCAAACAGGCCCTGCGCCTCGGCCTGCTGGAACCCGGCGACAAACTGCCCACGGCACGCGAGGTCGTGGAAGCCACGGCCATCAATCCCAACACCGTCCTCAAGGCCTACCGCGAACTGGAGCGCGAGGGCCTGGCCGAAGGACGCCGCGGACTGGGGACCTTCGTACGCGGCACCCTCGGCGGCGGCGCCGCCGACAGCCCGCTGCGCGCCGAACTCCGCGCCGAACTCGCCGCGTGGGCCGAACGGGCCCGCGCCGGAGGGCTGGAGAAGGACGACCTGACGGCGCTCTTCACCTCCGTCGTCGACGAACGCCCCGACACGCACGTCCCGCACACGAACCGGAAGCAGGGGGAACACTCATGACCGCCGCGGCGATCGAGGCGACCGGCCTCGGCAAGCGCTACCGGAGGAAGGGCCGCTGGGCCCTGCGCGACTGCTCCTTCCGGATCCCGCAGGGCCGTATCTGCGCCCTCGTCGGTCCCAACGGCGCCGGCAAGTCCACCCTGCTCGCCCAGGCGGCTGGACTGCTCCCGGCCACCGAGGGAGGCGTCCGCGTCCTCGGCGAGCACCCGGCGACCGCCCGCGAACGGATCGCGTACGTCGCCCAGGACAAGCCCCTCTACGGGCAGTTGACCATCCGCGACACCCTGCGCATGGGGCAGGAGCTCAACCCCGGCCGCTGGGACCAGGAGGGTGCCGAGCGCATCGTCGCCGGGGGACGGCTCGACCCCGGCGTACGCGTCCGTACACTCTCCGGCGGCCAGCGCACCCGGGTCGCCCTCGCGCTCGCACTGGGCAAGCGGCCCGAACTCATGCTGCTGGACGAGCCGATGGCCGACCTCGACCCGCTCGCCCGCCACCAGCTCATGGGCACACTCATGGCCGAGGCCGCCACGCACGGCACCACCGTCGTGATCTCGTCCCACATCCTCACCGAGCTGGAGGGCACCTGCGACTACCTCCTGCTCCTCGACCGCGGCCGGATCCGCCTCGGCGGCGAGACCGAGGACCTGCTGACCGCGCACCGGCTGGTCACCGGCCCCGTACGCGACCTGGCCCCGCACACGGTCGTGGAGGCCCGCACCACGGGCCGCCAACTCACCGCGCTGATCCGCCCCGACGGACCGGTCGGCACCGACTGGCAGACCTCACCCCCTTCCCTGGAGGAGCTGTTGCTCGCCCATCTGCGCTCCGAGGGCGCCCCCGACCTGCTCACCCCGAGCGCCGAGCACGACGACCGCGCGGCGGTGACGGCATGAGCGCGCTTCTCGAACGGCCACCGGCGCCCGCGCCGGCCCCGCCGGCCCGCACCGGACTGCGCGGCCCGGCCTGGGTCGCGGTACGCCAGCACCGCCCCGCGCTGTGGACGGCGCTGCTCCTGGCGGTGCTGAGCGTCGGCTGCGTGGTGGCGGCCCGCGTCTGGCTCGGCTCGGCGGGGGCGGTGGTGAGCTGCGGCGAGGGGTGTGAGAGAAGTACGGCGGCGAGCGGCTGGTTCCGCTGGGCGGAGAACTACGTCGGGGGCGCCACCGTCCTGCTGGCGCTGCTCGTCGCCGCGTTCACCGCGGGCCCGCTGATCGCCCGTGAGCTGCAAACGGGCATGTACCGGCTGGCGTGGACCCAGTCGGTTTCGCCCGCCCGCTGGCTCGCCGTCCGACTCGTCGGCGTCGCCGCGATCGCCACGGCGGGTGCCGTCCTCCTGGCCGCCACCTTCCGCTGGAGCAGGGCCCGCAGCCAGGAGGACCCGCTCCTGTCCATGGCCCGGTCCTGGAGCGATCGCGAGGTCTACCCCGCCCTCGGGGTGACCGCTGTCGGCTACATCCTGCTGGCGGTCGCCGTCGGCGCGCTCGCGGCCGTGATCCTGCGCCGTACCCTCCTGGCGACGGCCGTCGGCGTGGCCGCCACGGGGGGAGTCTCGCTGTTCTTCGCCTGGGTGCGGCCCTACCTGTGGCCGGTCGTCGAGGCAGAAGGGGGCGCGGAGGTGAACCCCTTCACGGCGTCGTCCGATCCCTGGATCGTACGAGAGGGCGTCGTCCTCGCCGACGGCAGCCGGATGACCTACCAGCAGTGCCTGGACACGGGCTTCTCGAAGTCTCCGTGCGAACCGGGCACCACCCGCACGGCCGTCACACACTTCTACGAGTACCACCCCGAGTCGCATTTCTGGCCCCTCCAGCTCGTCGAGACCGGCATGGTCCTCGCCCTGGCCGCCGCGTGCGTCTTCGCCGCGTTCAAGGTATTGGGGCGGCGGCACGCCTGACCCCCGGGCACAGGCGCCGGGGTCCCGTCCGCGGCAGGTGGGCGGACGGGACCCCGGCCTCTCCGGCCGGACCCCGTCCGTTCATCTGTACGTTCACCTCGCACAACCGTCCCAAGGTCGTGTCCCGCCCGGCCCCCCGACCCCGTGGAGCCCCGCCCCGCTTCCCTGCACGTCATGTCGCCGTTACCGGCCATTCAGACGGGGTTGCGACCCTCTCGGAATGCAGCCCGCTGTGCCCCCCACGCCGAACGGCAGGTTCCGTCTCGCCCCCGCCGGCTCCGACGCGCCTGTCCTGCCTTCGGCGCGGAACAATGGAGGTATGAGCCAGCAGCCTGCCGAGAGCCCGGTCCACCCGCAGCCGTCCGTCGGGTCCATCGCCGCACACCGGCCGCACACGGTCGCCGCCGCGGTCTCCGATCTGGAGCCCGACCTCGACGCCGACCTCGACTCGTACGACCAGGACGGCGACGCGGAGGGCGGCGAGCTGCCCCAGGGCCGCTTCCTCGACCGCGAACGCAGCTGGCTCGCCTTCAACGAACGCGTGCTGGAGCTGGCCGAGGACCCGGCCACCCCGCTACTCGAACGGGCGAACTTCCTCGCCATCTTCGCGTCCAACCTGGACGAGTTCTTCATGGTCCGTGTCGCGGGCCTGAAGCGCCGGATAGCGACCGGCGTCGCCACCCGATCGGCCTCAGGGCTCCAGCCGCGCGAAGTGCTCGACCTGATCTGGACCCGGTCGCGGGAGATCATGGCCCGGCACGCCGCCTGCTTCCAGCAGGACGTCTCCCCCGCGCTCGCCGACGAGGGCATCCACCTGATCCGCTGGGGCGACCTCACGGAGAAGGAGCAGGCACGCCTGTTCACCCTCTTCCGGCAGCAGATCTTCCCCGTCCTGACGCCGCTGGCCGTGGACCCCGCACACCCCTTCCCGTACATCTCGGGCCTCTCCCTCAACCTCGCGGTCGTCGTCCGCAACCCCGTCAGCGGCCACCGGCACTTCGCCCGCGTCAAGGTGCCTCCGCTGCTGACGCGTTTCCTGGAGGCGTCCCCGCAGCGGTACGTCCCCCTGGAGGACGTCATCGCGGCGCACCTGGAGGAGCTGTTCCCCGGCATGGAGGTCCTGGCGCACCACATGTTCCGGGTCACCCGCAACGAGGACCTGGAGGTGGAGGAGGACGACGCGGAGAACCTCCTCAAGGCGCTGGAGAAGGAGCTCATGCGGCGCCGCTTCGGCCCGCCGGTGCGCCTGGAGGTCGAGGAGTCGATCGACCCGTACGTGCTGGACCTGCTGGTCCGTGAGCTGAAGGTCTCCGACGCCGAGGTCTACCCGCTGCCGGGACCGCTGGACCTGACCGGTCTGTTCGGCATAGCCGCCCTCGACCGGCCGGAGCTGAAGTTCCCCAAGTTCATCGCGGGCACGCACCGCGACCTCGCCGAGGTGGAGTCGGCGTCCGCGCCGGACATCTTCGCGGCGCTGCGGGAGCGCGACGTACTGCTGCACCACCCGTACGACTCGTTCTCCACCTCCGTCCAGGCCTTCCTGGAGCAGGCGGCGGGCGACCCCGACGTGCTGGCGATCAAGCAGACGCTGTACCGGACGTCCGGCGACTCCCCGATAGTCGACGCGCTGATCGACGCCGCCGAATCGGGCAAGCAGGTCCTGGTCCTCGTCGAGATCAAGGCCCGCTTCGACGAGCAGGCCAACATCAAGTGGGCGCGCAAGCTCGAAGAGGCCGGCTGCCACGTCGTGTACGGGCTGGTCGGGCTCAAGACGCACTGCAAGCTCTCGCTCGTGGTCCGGCAGGAGGGCGAGACCCTGCGCCGCTACAGCCACGTCGGCACCGGCAACTACCACCCGAAGACGGCCCGGCTGTACGAGGACCTGGGCCTGCTCACGGCCGACCCGCACGTCGGGGCCGACCTCTCCGACCTCTTCAACCGGCTGTCGGGATACTCGCGGCGCGAGACCTACCGGCGGCTGCTCGTCGCACCCAAGTCACTGCGCGACGGACTGATCACCCGCATAAACAAGGAAGCGGCGCACCACCGTTCGGGCCGCCCGGCCTATGTGCGCATCAAGGTCAACTCGATGGTCGACGAAGCGGTCATCGACGCGTGCTACCGCGCGGCGCAGGCGGGCGTGCCCGTGGACATCTGGGTGCGGGGCATCTGCGCCGTACGCCCCGGCGTGCACGGCCTGTCGGAGAACATCAGGGTGCGCTCCGTCCTCGGGCGCTTCCTCGAACACTCGCGGATCTTCGCCTTCGGCAACGGCGGCGAGCCCGAGGTGTGGTTCGGCAGCGCCGACATGATGCACCGCAACCTCGACCGCCGTATCGAGGCCCTGGTACGGGTCACCGACCCGGCGCACCGCGCGTCCATCAGCAGGCTTCTGGAGACCGGCATGGCGGACACCACCGCATCCTGGCATCTGGGCGGCGACGGCAACTGGACCCGGCACTCCGTCGACGCGGACGGGCAGCCGCTCAGGCACGTACAGGAAATGCTCATTGACGCCCGGAGGCGCCGGCGTGCAGCACCATGAAGCAGAGACCGCCGGCTCGGTCGGTACGGCACATCCGGACCGTGCCGACCGTCCCGCCCACCCCGACGACGCCTTCGAGGCGACGGCGGGGCAGGTGCTCGCCGGGTATCTGAACGCCCGCTGCGCGGAGTTCCTGCGCAGTCTGCGGCTGTACGGGGAGAGCGGCTCGGACACCGCGGCGGCGGCGGAGGCCGCGACGGCGCTGCGCTGTTCGGCGCGGCGCATCGGGGGCAGCCTGCACACGTTCCGGGTGCTGCTGGACCCGGCGTGGGCGGACCAGCTCCGTACGGAACTGGGCTGGCTGTCGGGCACGCTCGCGCAGGAGTACGCGTGCACGGCGCGGCTGCACCGGCTGGTGTCGGCGCTGGCGCGGCTGTCGGGGTCGGGGCCGGTGCCGACCGCCCGTAGCGGCGAGGGCTCGGCGGCCGCGGGCGCGCTGACCGTCGGGGCGTCGCGCGCCGGGGCGCTGCTGGAGCGGCAGTTGACGCTCGCGCGCACGCGGTCGCACTCGGCGGCGCTCCAGGCCCTGGGCTCGTCCCGCTTCCACGCGGTGGCCGACGCCGTCGCCGTCCTGGCCTCCGAGGTACCGCTGGCGCCCGTCGCGGGCGCACCCGCCGCCGAGATCCTGGCGGCGCCCCGCGGCGCGGCCGAACGCAGACTGCTCGACGCGGTGTCCGCGCTGCCGCTGACGCGCGCCGCGCACCCGTACAACGCGGAGGCCCTGGTCCACGGGCTGGCCACCCCCTCCGACGGCGAGGCCCAGGACGCCCCGTGGCACCAGGTGCGGCTGCTGCTCAGACTGCACCGGTACGCCCAGGAGGTCCGGCCCGGCGGCGGCCCCCCGGACCCGGTGCTCGCCGAGGCGGGCCGCGCCCTGGACCGCCACCGCGACGCGGCGGAGGCGGCGGCGGCCGCGGCCAACGCGGCCCGCACACCACGGATCGCCCCGGCGACGGCGTACGCGCTCGGCGTGCTGCACGCGGACCAGCGCCTCGAAGTGGAGGCGGCGCGCTACGAGTTCCAGCGGATCTGGCAGCGGACGGCGGTGACCGCGCCATGAGCGGGAGCGCCGGCGCCCGTGCGCGCACGGTCCTGGCGGCGGGCTGCGTGCTCTGGCGGAAGTCGCCCTACTCGGCGGACGGTACGGAGATCTGCCTGGTCCACAGGCCGAAGTACGACGACTGGTCCCATCCGAAAGGCAAGCTGAAGCACGCGGAGGACGCCCTCGCGGGGGCGCTGCGCGAGGTCCTGGAGGAGACGGGTCACCACTGCTCCCCCGGCGCCCGGCTCGGCACGGTCAGCTACCTGGCCAACGGCCGCCCCAAGCAGGTCGTCTACTGGGCGGCCGAGGCGACGGACGGCACCTTCTCGCCGAACGACGAGGTGGACCGCGTCCTCTGGCTTCCCCCGCCCACGGCCCGCACCCGTCTGACCCAGCCCCGCGACCGCCTGCTGATCGACGCACTGCTGGACTCGCTGCCCGCGAGGAGCGCGCCGGAGTCATGACGCGCGCCCCCGCGGTCAGTCCTTGACCTGCTCCACGGACGTCGGACCCAGCTGCTCGGCGCTGGCGTACTCGGGCATCGTCATGGGCTTGTCGAACAGGAAGAACGACTGGTTCGTCCCGACCGTGAACTCGATGTACGCGCCCGTCGTGGCGTCGAAGCCGTAGTAGGCGTTGCACATCGAGCCCGCCGAGTACACGCCGTCCATACCCGGCAGCGCCACGACGACCTTGCCGGTGGACGAGGAGTCGACCCTCTCCGTCGGCGTGAGCATCTCGCAGCGGGCGACCGGCAGGCCCTTCATGACGAAGTACCCGTACTCGCCCTTGGCGTTCTGGATGTAGACGTAGCTCAGCTTGCCCCGCTTGCCCCAGGTCTTCACCCACTGGTTGATGGCCTCGCGGGTCGGCGAGTACTCCATCTTCCCTGCGGGCTGGTTCGCCACGAGCCGGTCGTAGTTGCGCTGCTTGGCCTTGGTCTCCTTGCTCTGGCTGGAGTCGTCGTCGCAGGCGGTCAGGCCGAGCCCCAGGACGAGCGCGGCGGAAGCCGCGCAGATTCGCGTGATCGTCCTCATGGTGTGGTGCCCCCTTTCCCGGGGATGGTCGTCACTTGGCGCAGACGGTGCCGGCGTCATCGGCGTCCAGCCGGTACGGCAGATCGCGGTCGCGGAAGGGCGCGCGGTGCTCCTGGGCGGCCTTCGAGTTGTACTCGTTGACCGACTCGGTCCGCGACGCCGTCAGCGCCATGACGGACTGGTCGATCTGCGCCTTCCGGGCCGCCGAGGCGGATCCCCGCTCCTGCCTGAGCGCCTCGATCGTCCCCTCGGCGTTCTGCGCGGCCTCGCACAGATCGAAGAACTCCTGGTAGGTCGACTGCCGGAAGGCGCCCGACCCGACGGTGTTCTCCCGCTCCTCGGCCGCCCCCCGGAACGGCGCGGTGATCCAGCCCGCGCCCCCGAAGACGAACGTGGCGGTCACACCCAGAACCGCCAGCGCGACGATTCCACCGACGATCCACTTGCCGACACGTACTCCCTCTCGCGCAACCCCCATCACATGCCTTCTTCCACTCGGCCGACGACCCTCACCGGAGCCGGGCCCCGCCGCCCACCCCCGTCGGTTGCGGAGCTTCGGCTCCGGCTTCTTCGAGTGTGAGCGCTCCTCAACGGCCATCCCATAGGAGGAAGTTGGAAGCCGGATGTAATTCAGTCCGCCGCCCGCCAACGGTTACGCGAGGTCCGGCCACGGCCCCGGCGGCGAGGAGGCGAAGAACCGGAGGACGCCGAGCAGCCGCGAGGCGGGAGGCGCCGTCCAGTGGCGCTCGCCCGGCACCGGGGCGGGGGCGCGCAGCCGGGCGAGTGCCCAGGTGAGGTGGTAGCGCAGGACGCGGGCCTCCAGTGCGGCGTACGAGCCGTCGTCCGCGCCCGCGCCGCCGCCTTCCCGGTAGCCGTCGAGCATCGCCGGGACACCCCACAGCGGCGTCTTGGCGAACTCGACCGCCGGGTCCGCCCACATCGCGTCACCCCAGTCGACGATCCCCGCGAGCGCGAGCGGCTCGCGCCCCACGAGCAGGTTCTGCGGAGCGATGTCACCGTGCACCAGGACGTGCGGCAACGCGCCCGGGATCCGCTCCGCGAGGCGGTCGAACCAGCCACGCAGCCAGCGCGCGGCCTCCGCGTCGAGCATGCCGTCCGCCAGCAGCAGGCCGACCAGCCGGTGCGGGGCCCCGGCGTCGGGGTCGTACTCCACCGGAACACCGGCCGGCTCCCCGACGGCCCCGGGCGTCACCCGGTGCAGCCGGGCCAGCTCCCGTCCCACCTCCCGGAAGACGCCCTCCGCGCCCGCGCCGCTCCCGTCGACGCCCGCGAGGTCCACCCCCGGCACCCGCTCCAGCACCATGTACGGCACGTCCGCGTCCGTACGGCTGTCGTCGAAGGTGACGAGCGCCGGCGTACGCACCCCGGCGGCCCGCGCGACCGGAATGACCGCCGCCTCCTTCACCAGGTCGGCGACGAACGCCTCCGTACGCGGAATCCGCAGCACCAGGGCCTGGCCGAGGAGATACGTCCGGTTCGCGACCCCCGACACCATCGGGCGCACTTTCTCGGCGGGCACGCCGTGTCGGGCCCCGATCACGGCCGGAGCCGCACCAGGCTGTCCGTCACGGTTCACCTCCCGTTCACTCCCATCCGTCAGCGGCTTCACCTGATCTGCCTAATTTCGGCCTTACACGGTGACCGGCACACCGCCGGACCCACCACCTCGACGCACGCCGCCGTAGAAGTGCTCATACGCACACAGGCGGCTTCTGGAAGGAACACCCGAAGTGAAGCTTCAGCGCAAGAACCGGCTGCGCGCCACCGCGCTCGGTGCCCTCGCCGTCTCCGGCGCCCTGGTTCTCACGGCGTGCGGCTCGGACGACAACACGGAGAGCACCGGCTCCGGCGACAAGACCGCCGCCGCCGCCTCGAACATCAAGTGTGACGACGCCAAGGGCCAGGTCCTTGCCGCCGGATCGAGTGCCCAGAAGAACGCGATGGACCTCTGGGTCAAGAACTTCCAGCAGGCCTGTGCGGGCGTCGAGATCAACTACCAGCCGATCGGTTCCGGCGGTGGCATCACCAAGTTCACGCAGGGCCAGGTCGCCTTCGCCGGCTCCGACTCCGCGCTGAAGCCCGAGGAAGTCACCGCCTCCGAGAAGATCTGCAAGGGCGGCAAGGGCATCAACCTCCCGATGGTCGGCGGCCCCGTCGCCATCGGCTTCAACGTGCCGGGTGTCGACAGCCTCGTCCTGGACGCCCAGACCCTCGCCAAGATCTTCGACTCGAAGATCAAGAAGTGGGACGACAAGGCGATCGCCGACCTCAACCCCGACGCGAAGCTGCCGGGCACCGCGATCCAGGCGTTCCACCGCTCGGACGAGTCGGGCACGACGCAGAACCTGAACAAGTACCTCAAGGCCGCGGCCCCGGCCGAGTGGAACTACGACGACAGCTCGAAGTCGTGGGAGGCCAAGGGCGGCCAGGCCGCCAGCGGCTCCTCCGGCGTCGCCTCCAGCGTCAAGGACACCGAAGGCGCCATCGGCTACTTCGAGCTCTCCTACGCCACCGCCAGCGACCTGACCACGGTCAAGGTCGACACCGGCGCCGGCGCCCCGGTCGAGGCCACCACGGAGAACGCCTCCAAGGCCATCGCCGCCGCCAAGGTCAAGGGCACCGGCAACGACATGGCGCTGGAGCTCGACTACGCCACCAAGGCCGAGGGTGCCTACCCGATCATCCTGGTGACGTACGAGATCGCCTGCGACAAGGGCAACAAGGCCGAGACCCTGCCCAGCGTCAAGGCGTTCCTCAACTACACCGTCAGCGACGAGGGCCAGAAGGTCCTGAGCGAGGCCGGCTACGCCCCGCTCCCGACCGAGATCGCGGCCAAGGTCCGCGAGATCGTCCCCACCCTGTCCTGACCCCCGGACGTGGCCGGTCCCGCCGAGCGGGACCGGCCACGTCTTCCGGTGCACCGCCGCCAGGAGCCGCGATCCGGCTCCGCAGACCGGAGAAACGATGGATACAGCAGCCGCAACCACCAGCCCCCCACCACCGCCACCGCTCGAGGACCAGGGCACGCCCAAGGGCAAGAAGCAGGCCGGCGACCGGATCTTCCTGGGCCTGTCCCGGGGCTCCGGCATCACCCTGCTGGTCATCATGGCCGCCATCGCCGCGTTCCTGACCTATCGCGCGATGCTCGCGATCTCCAAGGACGAGACGAACTTCCTCACGACCTTCGAATGGAACCCGCAGGGCGACCCGCGGTCCTTCGGTATCGCCGTACTCGCCTTCGGCACCGTGGTCAGCTCGATCATCGCCATGGTGATAGCCGTCCCGGTCGCCATCGGCATCGCGCTCTTCATCTCGCACTTCGCGCCCCGCAGGCTCGCCGCCCCGATCGCCTACCTGGTCGACCTGCTGGCAGCCGTACCGAGCATCATCTACGGCCTGTGGGGCGCCGTCTTCCTCGTCCCGTACCTCGACGGCCTCAACAAGTGGCTGAACGAGTACTTCGCCTGGACGTACATCTTCGAGAAGACGAACGAGGGAATCGCCCGCAACCTGTTCACCGTGGGCATCCTGCTGGCGATCATGATCCTCCCCATCATCACCAACGTCATCCGTGAGGTCTTCCTCCAGTCGCCGAAGATGCACGAGGAGGCCGCACTGGCCCTCGGTGCCACGCGCTGGGAAGTCATCCGGATGTCGGTCCTGCCGTTCGGCCGCTCCGGCATCATCAGCGCCTCGATGCTCGGCCTCGGCCGCGCGCTGGGCGAGACGATGGCCGTCGCGGTCGTCCTGTCGCCGAGCTTCCTCTTCTCGGGCCATCTGCTCGACGCGGGCGGCGGCACCTTCGCGCAGAACATCGCCGCGAAGTTCAACGAGGCCGACGGCTTCGGCCGCGACGCGCTGATCGCCTCCGGTCTGGTCCTCTTCGTCATCACACTGCTGGTCAACGGCGCGGCCCGCGCGATCATCGCCCGCCGCAAGGAGTACTCGGGGGCCAACGCATGAGCCACACGCTTCAGGACAAGCGGCCCGCGGTCGCCGAGCCCCAGGGCTCGCTCTCGCACGCGCGCATGCCGCGCTGGGCCCCCCTGGCCATCGCCGCCGGCTCCCTGGCGCTGGGCTGGCTGATCGGTGAGACGGCCGGACTGGAGAGCGAGGTCCAGTGGGCCCTGCTCGCCGCGCTGATCTTCATCGGCTCCACGTATCTGATCACCGCCAAGGTGGAAGGCGCCCGCCAGGGCAAGAACCAGGTCGCGACCAGCCTCGTCTGGGTCTGCTTCGTCCTGGCCGTCATCCCGCTGCTCTCGCTGGCCTGGACCACCGTCAGCAAGGGCGCCTCGGTCGTCGACGGGTACTTCCTGAGCCACTCGATGAGCGGCCTCCTCGACACGGACGAGGGCGGCGGCATCTACCACGCGCTGCTCGGCACCATCGAGCAGGTCGCCATCGCCGCGGTGATCGCCACGCCGATCGGTCTGCTGACCGCCGTCTACCTCGTCGAGTACGGACGCGGGAAGCTCGCCCGCGCCGTCACCTTCTTCGTGGACGTGATGACCGGCATCCCGTCGATCGTCGCCGGTCTGTTCATCCTGGCGACGTGGAACCTGATGCTCGGCTTCGGCCCCTCCGGATTCGCCGGCGCCCTGGCGCTGTCGATCCTGATGATGCCGGTGATCGTCCGCTCCACCGAGGAGATGCTGAAGCTCGTCCCGAACGAACTGCGCGAAGCCTCGCTGGCGCTCGGCGTGCCCCAGTGGCGCACGATCCTCAAGGTGGTCCTGCCGACCGCGATCGGTGGCATCACCACCGGTGTGATGCTCGCCATCGCGCGCATCACCGGCGAGACCGCGCCCGTGCTGCTGCTCGTCTTCGGTACGAAGCTCATCAACCCGAACCCGTTCGAAGGCGCCCAGTCGTCACTGCCGCTGTACGTGTACGAGCAGTACGCGGTCGGCACCAGCGCCTCGGTCGAGCGCGCCTGGGGCGCGGCACTCGTCCTGATCGCCTTCGTCATGCTCCTCAACCTGGTGGCCCGCGGCATCGCCCGCTGGAAGGCTCCCAAGACCGGCCGCTGAGGCCCCGAAATCCGGCTCCGCCGAGCGGGGTCACGCAGAAAGCAGTGATTGAAGATGGCCAAGCGAATCGACGTCAGCGGCCTGACCGCGTACTACGGCAACCACCGGGCGATCGACGACATCTCCATGACCGTCGAGCCCCGCTCCGTGACGGCCTTCATCGGCCCGTCCGGCTGCGGCAAGTCCACGTTCCTCCGCACCCTCAACCGCATGCACGAGGTCACGCCCGGTGGCCGCGTCGAGGGCAAGGTCCTGCTGGACGACGAGAACCTGTACGGCGCCAACGTCGACCCGGTCGCGGTGCGCCGCACGGTCGGCATGGTCTTCCAGCGGCCCAACCCGTTCCCGACCATGTCGATCTTCGACAACGTCGCGGCCGGCCTGCGGCTCAACGGCAAGTACCGCAAGAACGAGCTGGCGGACGTCGTCGAGAAGTCCCTCAAGGGCGCCAACCTCTGGAACGAGGTCAAGGACCGCCTCAACAAGCCCGGTTCCGGTCTCTCCGGCGGCCAGCAGCAGCGCCTGTGCATCGCCCGCGCGATCGCGGTCCAGCCTGACGTCCTGCTGATGGACGAGCCGTGCTCGGCGCTCGACCCGATCTCCACGCTCGCGATCGAGGACCTGATCGGCCAGCTGAAGGAGCGCTTCACGATCGTCATCGTGACGCACAACATGCAGCAGGCAGCGCGGGTCTCGGACCGTACGGCCTTCTTCAACCTGTCGGCCGTGGGCCAGCCCGGCAAGCTCATCGAGATAGACGACACGGAGCGGATCTTCGCCAACCCGTCCGTGCAGGCGACCGAGGACTACATCTCGGGCCGCTTCGGATAGGCACCGGCGCCCCAAACCGTCCTGCGGTGCTGCATGGCGGTGCCACCGCAAGGCGAAGGGCCCGCCCCCTCTCCCAGGGGGCGGGCCCATTCCTGTGCCGGGGGCCGGGTCTCAGCCGAAGGCAGCCCTCACCGGTCTCAGCCGAACGCCCGGCTCAGCCGAACACCAGGTTCACGATCCAACTGTGCTTCCCCGGGGGACAACCCCCGGACCCCCGGCCGAAGACAGCCCCCACCGGTCTCAACCGAACGCCAGGTTCACGATCCAGAAGCTGACCGCCGCGACGAGCGCCGCCGCGGGCATCGTGATGAACCAGCCCAGGATGATGTTCTTCGCCACACCCCACCGCACCGCGTTCACCCGCTTCGTCGCGCCGACGCCCATGATCGCCGAGGTGATGACGTGCGTCGTCGAGATCGGCGCGTGGAAGATGAACGCGGAGCCGAACATGATCGACGCCCCCGTCGTCTCCGCCGCGAACCCCTGCGGCGGGTCCAGCTCGATGATCTTGCGGCCCAGTGTCCGCATGATGCGCCAGCCGCCCGCGTACGTACCGAGCGAGAGCATCACCGCACAGGCGATCTTCACCCAGATCGGGATCTCGTCGCCCTGCCCCTCGACATCGGCGATGACCAGCGCCATCACCACGATGCCCATCGTCTTCTGCGCGTCCTGGAGTCCGTGTCCGAGCGCCATGCCGGCCGCCGAGACCGTCTGGGCTATCCGGAAACCGCGCTTGGCCTTGTGCGGGTTCGAATGCCGGAACATCCACATGATGCCGACCATCACCAGATAGCCGATGACCAGGCCGACGATCGGCGACAGGAACATCGGGATGACGATCTTCTCCAGCACCCCGGTCCAGATGACCTCGGTCCCGCCGGCGAGCGCCGCGCCCACCATGCCGCCGAAGAGCGCGTGGGAGGAGGACGACGGCAGGCCGTAGTACCAGGTGATCAGGTTCCAGACGATCGCGCCGACGAGCGCGGCGAAGAGGATCCCCATCCCTCGCTGCCCGTGCGGCGTGGCGATCAGCCCTTCACTGACGGTCTTGGCGACCCCTTGGCCGAGAAACGCCCCCGCGAGGTTCATCACGGCAGCCATCGCCAGCGCCGCGCGCGGTGTCAGCGCGCGCGTTGACACCGATGTCGCGATGGCGTTCGCGGAGTCGTGGAAGCCGTTGGTGTACGTGAAGCCGAGCGCGACTCCGATGGTCACGATCAGGGCAAAGGTGTCCACGTGGTTCAGGACTCCTTGACCGCGATCGTCTCCACCGTGTTCGCGACGTGCTCGAACGCGTCGGCGGCCTCCTCGAGCACATCCACGATCTGCTTGAGCTTCAGGACTTCCATGGCGTCGTACTTACCGTTGAAGAGCTGGGCGAGCAGTTTGCGGTGGATCTGGTCGGCCTGGTTCTCCAGGCGGTTGACCTCGATCCAGTACTCGGTGAGGTTGTCCATCGTGCGCAGGTGCGGCATCGCCTCGGCGGTCAGTTCCGCCGCCCGCGCCAGCACCTCGATCTGCTGCTCGACGCCCTTGGGCAGTTCCTCGACCTGGTAGAGGACGACCAGGTCGACGGCCTCCTCCATGAAGTCCATGATGTCGTCGAGCGACGAGGCGAGGTTGTAGATGTCCTCGCGGTCGAACGGCGTGATGAAGGAGGAGTTCAGCTGGTGGAAGATCGCGTGCGTGGCATCGTCCCCCGCGTGCTCCGCCGCGCGCATCCGTTCCGCGATCTCGGCTCTGGCGGAGGAGTCCGCTCCGAGCAGTTCCATGAGGAGCTTGGAGCCCGTGACGATGTTGTCCGCTGACGCGGCGAACATGTCGTAGAAGCTCGTCTCCCTGGGGGTCAGACGAAAGCGCACGGGGGATCCTCGGTTTACATCGGATTCGGTCAGGCTGATGCTAAGCGCATCATCCGGCCACGGCTAACCGGCGTCATTCAGTGTGCTGCATAGGACACGACGATCATGACGTGCCCCTGCCCCTACGCGCGCGACTGGGTATCATATACCTACCTGGGGTATTTACCGCCCTTTCGGACATCTCTCACGTACACCCCACCAGGAGGACGCCATGACGACCACCGAGGCGGCCGGCGCGGCGACCGGCGACGCGACCTCCGGCCCGGCCACGACCGCCACCGCCGTCGGCGAGGAGATCGTCACCGATCACGACCGCGGTGTGCACGGCTACCACAAGCAGAAGGACGAGCACCTCAAGCGGCTGCGCCGGATCGAGGGCCAGATCCGCGGACTCCAGCGGCTCGTCGACGAGGACGTCTACTGCATCGACATACTCACGCAGGTCTCGGCCTCCACCAAGGCGCTCCAGTCCTTCGCGCTCCAGCTGCTGGAGGAGCATCTGCGGCACTGCGTCGCGGACGCGGCGGTCAAGGGCGGCGACGAGATCGACGACAAGGTGCAGGAAGCCACGAAGGCGATCGCGCGCCTGCTGCGTACCTGAGGGGCGGGCTCACGGAGCGCGCCACGCCGCACCACGCCGCACCGCGCCGCACCGCGCTCCGGTCCTGTCTGCGGCTCCGGCCTCCTGCTCCGGCCCGCGGCTCAACGGCAGGACGATCTCTCGCCGCGCTCCACGCCCACCTTCAGCACTTCGTCGATACGGGCCGGGCTGAGCCGCTCACCGTCCGCGGCCGACGCCGCGATCATCAGCTCTCCGCAGAGTTCGATCTCGGCGAGGGCCACGTGGTCCTGGACGGTCGGCGTGCGCAACAGACCCACGTGCGTTCACCTCTTCCTGCCGGTGTCGTCTTCCTGGCGGTGTCGACTGCCGGCTTCCTAGGGTAGGGAGGGTGAGACGTGGCGCGCATGGCACGTCCGGACCATTTACACCTTGATCTTCCCGGTGAAGATCTGGTCCTTCGGGGGGAGCCGCACCCCGACGGCGACCCCGAACTCGTACAGCAGCGTGGTGGAGGCGACGGCGACCGTACGCCCCTGATTCGGGTAGCTGAACTGGTGCCTGACCTTGCGGAGCCGCCCCGCCTCGTCGAGATAGGCGTCGAACGGCACGACGTCGTCCGCGAACCCCTTCGCCGCCGCGGCCAGCGCCTCGCGCGCGTACGGCGCCGCCTGCTTCGCCGCCCGCTCGATGTCGGTGACCCCCCGGTAGTGCGAGACGCGGACGCCGGCCAGCTCCTGCTCCCCGAGGAAGACCACGTCCTTCGCCGCGCGCAGCAGTTCGGCGGCGGTCAGCGGATCGGTCGCGCCGCCGGTGACCAGATTGCCGTCGTCGAGGGTGGTCGAGTCGAGCATGACCCACTTGTCCTCGGGCACCCCGGCGCCCCGGTTCTTCATGTACAGGGTCGAGGGGGCCAGCAGTTCCGCGATCGGCCGGTGCTCGTCCGTGCCGGCCGGGTCCTTCGGCAGCACGACCGAGAGCCGCCCCATCCGCTTGCGGAAGTCGTAACCGCCCTCGCCCCTGATGGTGACGCGCGTCCCGCCGGTCGCCATCACCAGCGAGGTCCGGGTCTTGGAGCTGCCCGCCTCGGCCAGGACGTCCGCCGCTCCGCGGACCGCGGCCGGATCGCCGAGGGGCCGGTCGTCGGCCGCGGCGCCCTCGCTCCCGGAACAACCGGTGCTCGTGGCCACCACGCCCGCCGCCGTCACGGCGGCGGCGACGATCGCCACGCCCCTGCTTCTGTGTTGCCGCGCCACCATCGCCTGCCAACCCCCAACGCCCTACCGTTG
>NZ_JAAPBF010000450.1 GCF_022695985.1 Streptomyces sp. NP-1717
ATTCGACGGTGGCCAGCACGTCGGGTCCCGGTGGCAGCAGTCCGCCGTCGCCGAGAGCGCCGAGGATGCGGGAGTCGTCGGCGGCGGCCGTACGCAGATCGAAGAGCTGGCGCTCGGCGGCGGCGACTCCCTGGTCGAGCAGTTCGCGCAGTTCGTCGGCGTACCGGTCCAACTCCTCGGCGGTGAGGGGGCCTTGGCCGGCCGGGTGCGGCACTGTGGCGTTCCGGCCGGTGGTGTGCGGGCCGGTCTGCGGGCCGGTGGTGTGCGGGTCCGGGCCGTCGGTTCGGGACAGTTGCCCGAGGGCGGTGCCGGTGCCGTCCTGTCGCTCCGTGCCGCCGGTGCCCGCGGCGCCTCCCGAGGCTCCTGGGCCCCGCTCCGCGGCCGTACCGGTCCCCGCGCCCGCCGAGGGGCCCGGCGCGCCGTCCGAGCCGCCCCGGGCGGCGCTGCGCGGCCCCGGGACGCCCGCTCGTGCCGGGGCGCCGGGCAGGCCGAGCAGCTCGGTGAGGCGTTCCTCCTCGGCGATGGACTCGGCGGTACGGCGCTCCGCCTCGTACTCGTGCTCGGCGGCGCGGGCGGCGTCGACGGCGCGCGCGGCGGACAGTTCGGCGCGGGACTCGGCCGCCGCCGCCTCCCTGGCCCGGTCGGTGGCCGCGCGCGCTGCCTCCCTGGCCGTGTCCCAGGCGGCGACCGCGGATTTCTCCGCGTCGCTCGCGGCGAGCGCGGCGCGGGCGGGGTCGGCGTCGGGGGCGGTGTCGTCGAGCCAGCCGGCCCGTACCGCCTCGGCGGTCTCCTGCTCGACCTCGGTGAGTCGCTGACGCAGATGACCGGTCTCGCTGCGGGCGCGCTGGGCCTCGGTGGCCGCCGCCGTCGCGTCGCGGTGCGCGGCCTCGCCGGCCTCCTGGAGTGCGGCGGAGCGCTCCTCCTCCTCGTTGGCCAGGCTCTCGCCGTCGGCGGCGGCGGAGTGCAGCGCGCGGACGAGGTCGGCGGCGGCGGTGGCACGAGCGGCCAGGGCGGGTGCCGCGTCGCGTTCGGCCTCGCGGATCGCGGCGGCGACGCGCGCCGAGCGGTCGGCCGCGGCGCGGTGCCGCAGAACGTTCTCGGCGGCCTGCCAGGCGGAGTGGAGCGTACGGGCGTCGCTGAGCTCCCGCCGCTGGGCGGCGGCGGCCTTCTCGGCGACGGTGAGGGCCAGGGAGGCGTGGCGGTAGGCCAGTTCGGCGGTGATGAGCGCGCTGCGGCCGCGGGCCCCGTCCGCCTCGGTGACGGTGTGGGCCGCGGCGGTGACCCGCTCGGCGAGGTCGCCGACGCGGTCCCGCTCGACGGCGGCGCGGGCCGTGAGCCTGCGCGCGAGCGTGCGGGTGCGGCGCTCGGCGGCGGCGTGGATGTCGCGGGCCCGGGACCGGGAGTCGGTGGCGTCGACGATACGGCCGAGCAGGTCGACGGAGCCGGCCGTGAAGTCCCGCTCGGCGGTGAGTTCGGCGCGGCGGCCCAGTTTGTTGCCGAAGCCGCCGACGAGGTCGGCGAGCCCGTCCGTGTCGCGGGTGTCGGTGACGGCGCGCAGCAGCAGGTCGGTGAAGTCGGAGTCCTTCTTCACCGCGAAGA
>NZ_JAAPBF010000451.1 GCF_022695985.1 Streptomyces sp. NP-1717
TCCGAGCCGAGGGCGCCCGGAAGGTCCCCACGGCCGCGCTCTCCCGGGGCCTCGCGGGCGTCGCGGGCCGGACCCTGATCGTGAATCTGCCCGGCTCCTCCGGCGGTGTACGGGACGGGCTCGCCGTCCTCGGCCCGCTGCTCGCCCACGCCGTCGACCAGATCCACGGCGGCGATCACCCGCGTACCGACGGATGAACCACCCGTTCTGGCCCGTGGCGCTGGTGGACGGCGATGTCGTCCTGCGCCCCATAAAGCCGCGCGATCAACGGGCCTGGCGCGAGGTCAACCGGCGCAACCGCGAGTGGCTGCGGCCGTGGGAGGCGACGATCCCGCCGCCGCCCCCCGGCGCCCCGGTCGCCCAGCGTCCGACGTACCGGCAGATGGTCCGTCATCTGCGCGCCGAGGCGAACGCGGGGCGGATGCTGCCGTTCGTCATCGAGTACCAGGGCCGCCTCGTCGGCCAGTTGACCGTGGCCGGGATCACCTGGGGCTCGATGTGCTCGGGCCACGTCGGCTACTGGGTGGACCGCGACGTCGCGGGGCGCGGCGTCATGCCGACGGCCGTGGCCCTCGCCGTCGACCACTGTTTCCGCATGGCGGGTATGCACCGGATCGAGGTGTGCATTCGCCCCGAGAACGGGCCGAGCCGCCGGGTCGTGGAGAAACTCGGATTCCGCGAGGAAGGGACCCGGCCCCGCTATCTGCACATCGACGGGGCCTGGCGGGACCATCTGGTCTTCGCGCTCACGGCCGAGGAAGCAGGGGACGGGCTCCTGCGCCGCTGGCACCGGGCACGACCTGGTACGCCACAGAAATGAAATAAGTGTTCGAAATTAGTCGCCATCCGACCATCAAGTGATCCGAACAATCACAAAAAAAGTCCGTGATATCAGCCAGATCGTGCGACACACCGGCTCAATTGGCGGATCCCCTCGCGCGTAGACCTCTACGGTGTGAACCGTGAGCAGCAGCGGCCTCATCTACGCAGTCATCGTCGGGGCCTGGGCCGCCTACTTGGTACCGATGTGGCTCCGCAGGCAGGACGAGCTCAACGAAGCCCGTCCGACGGAACGCTTCAGCACCGCCATCCGGCTGCTTTCCGGCCGGGCGGGGATGGAGCGCCGGTACGCCAAGGAGTTGCAGGACCGCACCACCGAGGAGGCCGGGCCCGACGATGCACCGGACGTCGCGGCGGAGCCGACGAGCTCCGTCGACGTCCGGTCCTTCTCCGCGCCCGCGGCCCGTACGGAAGCCCGGCTGGAGATCCCGGCACCGTCCTCGAAACGCCCGGCGCCCGCACCGCCCGTCGCGCCCGAACGGCGCGCACGCCCCACCGGCGACGCGGCCGAACGCGCCCGCCGCGCCCAGCGCTCGCAGGTCCTCGCCCGCCGCCGGCGCACCACCGTGGTGCTCTTCCTCGCCTTCACGATCGGCGCGGTCGTCGCCGGCGTCCAGGGCCTCGCCTTCCTGTGGGCGCCGGGCGTCCCCGCCGTACTCCTGAGCGTGTACATCGTGCATCTGCGCGCCCAGGAGCGCCGCCGCTTCGTCTTCACCATGGACCGCCGCAGGGCCGAGATCGCCGCACAGCGACTG
>NZ_JAAPBF010000452.1 GCF_022695985.1 Streptomyces sp. NP-1717
GCCCATCGGGCAGCATGGCCTCCATGTCCGTACTGATGCGCGACGAAGCGCAGACCCGTGCCCAGCTCATCGACGTCCACCGGTACACGGTCACCCTCGACCTCACCACCGGCGACGAGACCTTCGAATCCCGTGCCGCCATCCACTTCACCGCCCTCGCGGCCGGCGACACCTTCGTCGAGCTGAAGCCCGCCCTGCTGCGCTCGGTCACCCTCGACGGACAGCCCCTGGACCCCGCCGCACTCGACGGGAACCGCCTCGCGCTCCCCGGACTCGCCCCCGGTGAACACGAACTGCTCGTCGACGCCACCATGCGCTACTCCCGCACCGGCGAAGGCATGCACCGCTTCACCGACCCCAGCGACGGCGAGACCTACGTCTACAGCCAGATGTTCCTCGAAGACGCCCAGCGGGTCTTCGCCGTCTTCGACCAGCCCGACCTCAAGGCCGTCTTCGAACTCGGCGTCACCGCCCCCGAGGGCTGGACCGTCCTCGGCAACTCGGTCGCCACCGACGAGGGCGACGGCCGCTGGAGCCTCGCCCCGACCCCGCCCATCTCCACCTACCTCGTGGCCGTCGCCGCCGGCCCCTGGCACTCCGTGCGCACCGAACACGCGGGCCTGCCCTTCGGCATCCACTGCCGGCGCTCCCTGGCACCGCACCTCGACATCGACGCCGACGAAATCCTCGCCGTCACCCGCGCCTGCTACGACCGCTACCACGAGAAGTTCGAGGAGCCGTACCCCTTCGACTCCTACGACCAGGCGTTCGTCCCCGAGTTCAACGCCGGCGCCATGGAGAACCCGGGCCTCGTCACCTTCCGCGACGAATTCGTCTTCCGCTCCGCCGTCACCGACACCGAGCGGCAGACCCGCGCCATGGTCATCGCCCACGAGATGGCCCACATGTGGTTCGGCGACCTCGTCACCCTCACCTGGTGGGACGACATCTGGCTCAACGAGTCCTTCGCCGAGTACATGGGCTACCAGACCCTCACCGAGGCCACCCGCCACACCGACACCTGGGTCGCCTTCGGCATCGACCGCAAATCCTGGGGCTACGACGCCGACCAGCGCCCCTCCACCCACCCCGTCGCACCCGACCCCGGCAGCGTGCCCGACACCGCCGCCGCCATGCTCAACTTCGACGGCATCTCCTACGCCAAGGGCGCCTCCGCGCTGCGCCAACTCGTCGCCTGGCTCGGCGAGAAGGACTTCCTCGCGGGCATCAACACACACTTCACCCGCCACAAGTTCGGCAACGCCACCCTCGCCGACTTCATCGACTCCCTCGCCGCCTCCACCGACCGCGACGTCCACCGGTGGGCCGAACAGTGGCTCCGCACGACCGGCGTCGACACCCTCACCCCCACCGTCGCCAACGCCAGGACCACCGCCGCCGCCAACGGCAGCGGCGGCAGCGGCGGTACCGGCGGCGGGACCGGCCTCGGCAACGGCTCCGAGACCGGCTGGACACTCCACGTCACCCAGCACGGCGACCGCCCCCACCGCATCGCCGTCGGCGCCTACGACCGCGACCTCGTCGACCCCGGAC
>NZ_JAAPBF010000454.1 GCF_022695985.1 Streptomyces sp. NP-1717
CATCCCCGACCCCCTCACCCGCGCCGTCGTCTGGAACGCCGCCCGCGACATGGTCCGCGACGGCGAACTGGCCCCCACCGCCTACCTGGAAGCCGCCCGCACCCACCTCCCGCACGAAACGGACCTGGCCGTCGTCCAAGGCGTACTCGGCTTCGCCGCCACCCAGATCGCCGACCGCTACCTCGCCCCCGACGACCGCCCCGCCGCCCTCGCCGGCCTCACCGCCATCTGCCGTGCCCTCATCCGCCGCACCGAGGACGGCAACGCACCCGGCCTGCGCCTCACCGGCGTACGCCACTTCATCTCCGCCGCCACCCAACCCGACGGCATCCAGGACTGGCTGAACTCCGACAGCGTCCCCGGCGGCCCCGAACTCGACCCCGAACTGCGCTGGCGCATCCTCTACCGCCTCGCCGTCCTCGGCGCCGTCGACGACTCCGCCATCGCCGACGAACTCGCCCGCGACCCCAGCGCCACCGGCCAGGAAGGCGCCGCCCGCTGCCGCGCCGCCCTCCCCGACACAGACGCCAAAGCCGCCGCCTGGGAACGCCTCTTCCTCACCGACGACCTCTCCAACCACCTCTTCACCGCCACCGCCCAGGGCTTCTGGCAGCCCGAACAGACCGACCTCGTACGCAAGTACGTCCCGCGCTTCTACACCGACGCCGTCGAACTCGCCCGCCGCCGCGGCCCGGTCATCGCCGACTTCGCCGGCCGCCACGCCTTCCCCGTCCACGCCGTCGACCCCGAATCGCTGCGCCTGGGCGAGGAGAGCCTGACCGCCCCGGACATCCTGCCCGCCCTGCGCCGCAAGCTCACCGACCAACTCGACGACCTGCGCCGCGCGTTGCGCGTACGAGAGGGCTGACCCCGCCCCCTTCCCGCTGACGACGGGCCGGCACCCGCCCCGGGTGCCGGCCCGTCCTCCGTGGGAGGGCACGCCCCCACTCTCCTTCAGCGCACGCCAATACCCCTTCGGGGTCCGGGTCGTTGTGCACCGTGGGCACCACCCCCGGACCCCGGGCACCCCGGTGCAGCTGCCCCACGCGCCCTGAAGGACCCCCAATGACCGATCTGTCAGCAGACGATCACCACCGGCCGCACGATCTGGTCGGCATCGGCGTCGGCCCGTTCAACCTCTCCCTCGCCGCGCTCGCCGACGGCATCCACGGAGGACTCGCCGCCGCCTTCTACGAACAGCGACCCGCCTTCCACTGGCACCCCGGCATGCTCCTCGACGGCGCCACCCTCCAAGTGCCCTTCCTGGCGGACCTGGTGACCCTCGTCGACCCGGCCAGCCCCTGGTCCTTCCTGAACTACCTCAGGGCACGTGAGCGGCTCTACCCCTTCTACTTCGCCGAACGCTTCCACATCCAGCGCGCCGAGTACGACGCCTACTGCCGCTGGGTCAGCGAACAACTCCCCGGACTCCACTTCGGCCACCAGGTCGACGCCGTCCGCTGGAACACCGAACGCGCCCTGTTCGAGGTCGACTTCACCCAGCTCGACCACGACGGCGAGGTCGAGGCCCTCGGCCGCGCC
>NZ_JAAPBF010000455.1 GCF_022695985.1 Streptomyces sp. NP-1717
GTATACGTACAGATGACGGCGCGACCGCTCGCGGTTGGCCTCCAGGAGCTTCTTCGCGGCCGTCACCAGCCGCTCGGGCGACGGCAGGTCCCCGATGGGCAGCCAGGGGGTGGTGCGGGTGAGGAAGCACGTCTCGCACCGGAAGACGTTGCCGACGCCCGCGAGATTGCGCTGGTCCAGCAGCGCGTCCCCGACCGTGCGTGCCGGGTCGGCGAGCAGATTGCGCAGGGCGGTCTCCGGATCCCAGTCGGGCCCGAGGAGGTCGGGGCCCAGATGGCCCACCACACGCTCCTCGTCCGCCGTCCGCAGGAGTTCGAGCACCGGGAGCCGGTAGCCGACGGCCGTGCGTTCGGCGTTGCCGAGGATCGCCCGGATCTGGTGGCCGGGACCGCCGCGCCAGCGCTCGTCGGCGCCGTACACCCGCCAGGCCCCGTCCATCCGCAGATGTGAGTGGAGGGTGAGGCCGCCCTCGATACGGGTCAGGAGATGCTTGCCGCGCGGGGTGACGTCGAGGACCGTCCGGCCGGTGAGGTCGGAGGTCGCGAACCGGGGGACGCGGAGGTCGGACCGGGTCAGCAGCCGCCCGGCGAGGGCGGTGTGCAGGCGCCGGGCTGTCTGGAGGACGGTGTCACCTTCGGGCATGTTTCCATCATGCGCGAGACGGGCGCCGTGACGAGCGGCGTACGGGGTGTGGCGTGCGGAGATGTACGGCGACCGGCCCCTGTCGCGGCGGCGGCGGGGGCCGGGCCGGGCTCAGGCCCGCAGACGCAGGCCCCTCGGGGTGGCGTGGAAACCCGCCGACTCCAGGACGCGGCCCACGGGGGACGTCAGCGCCTGCTCCCCGTTCGCCCGCTCCACCGTGACCGTACCGAGTGCGCCGGCCCGGGCGGCCCCGGCCAGGGCCTCGGCGGCCGAACGCAGCGCCACGTCGTCGTCGGCGGCGTCCGCACGATCCGGGTCGGACGGGGCGCCGGGATCGCCCGGCCAGGCGAGGAGGGTCTTCCCGCCGCGTTCCATGTACAGCGTCAGAGCGCCGTCGACGAGGACGACCAGGGAGCCCGCCTTGCGGCCCGGTTTGTGACCGGCGCCCGAGGGCGGCTCGGGCCAGGGCAGCGCGGCACCGTAGGCGTTGGCCGGGTCGGCGGCGGCCAGCACCACCGCGCGCGGCGAGGGGTCGGAGGCGGCGCGGTCACGGGCCGTGGAGGCCGCGCGGAGGCGGTCCACCGCCCCGTCCATCGCGAACTGGGCCGCGCCCAGGCCCTCGACCACATAGCCGCGTCGTGCCTGACCGCTGTCCTCGAAGGCGGACAGCACCCGGTACACGGCCGAGAAGCCGCCCTCGATACCTTCGGCGGCGACCGCGCCGCGGGTCACCACACCGTGGCGGTCCAGGAGCGTGCGGGCCAGGGCGTGGGCGCGGCGTGTGGCGTCGGGGTCGGGCACCGGGAGCAGCGACCACCGTCCGCTGACGGTCGGCGGTCCCGTACGCGAGACGGGCCG
>NZ_JAAPBF010000456.1 GCF_022695985.1 Streptomyces sp. NP-1717
CCCCGGCCTCACCACCGCTGCTCGCGCCCTCCGAAACCTTTCAGAAGCGCCACCGCCAGAGCGCTGACCAGCAGCAGCACGCTCATGTACAGGACCACCGGCCAGGGTTTCCCCCCGGTGGCGTCCAGCAGCGCGGCCGCGATGAGCGGTGCGGTGCCGCCCGCCAGCGCGGCGGCGATCTCCCGGCTGAGGGCCACCCCGCTGAACCGGGTCCTGGTCGTGAACAGGTCCGCCAGGAAGCCGGCCTGGGCCCCGAGCTGAGCCCCCAGCAGCGACCCGCTCACGCCGAACGCGAACCACACGTACCCGACATCCTTGGTGTCCAGCAGCCAGAAGAAGGGGAACGCGAACACGGCCGCACAGACCATGGCCCCGCCGAGCACGATCCGGCGGCCGACCACGTCGCCCAGCGCCCCGGCCACCGGCGTCACCGCCGCGCTGCACGCGAAGTAGATCAGTGCACCGATGAGCGTGTTCGTACGGGAGACGCCGAGCTGCTCGGTGAGGTACGTGAGAGCGAACACCACCGGGATGTACGCGGCGACGTTCGGCCCCACACCGCTGACCACCCCGAGGAACAGGGTCCGCGGAGCCCTTCGGGCCAGCTCCACGGCCGGCGCCCGCGCGACTCCCTGCTCCCGCTTCGCCTTCTCGAACATCGGGCTCTCGGCCACCCGCATGCGGATGTAGAAGCCGGTCGCCGTGACCAGGATCGTGACCAGGAAGGGGAGGCGCCATCCCCAGCTGAGGAAGTCGTCCGGGGGAAGGGTCGACACGGCGGCGAAGGCCCCGGCCGAGAGCAGCGCGCCGAGCGCCGCACCCGCCGGGGGAATGGCGGCGTACCGCCCGCGAAGTCCCGGCGGCGCGAACTCGGCCATGGTGAGGGAAGCGCCCGCGTACTCGGCTCCCGCGCCGAACCCCTGGATCACCCGCAGCACGACCAGCAGCACCGGAGCCCACGCCCCGACGGCCGCGTATGTCGGCAGCGCACCCATCAGGGCGCTGGACAGGCCGACGGTGACCAACGTGATCACCAGCATCTTCCTGCGGCCCAGCCGGTCCCCGTAGTGCCCGATGACCAGCGCCCCGAGCGGCCGGACGGCGAACCCGACCGCGAACGTGGCGAAGGACGCCAGTGTCGCCGCGACCGGATCACCGGGCGGGAAGAACAGCCGGTTCAGGACGAGCGCGCTCATGGCGCTGAACAGGATGAAGCCGTACCACTCCAGCGCGGTGCCGATGGTCGTCGCCATCACCACCCGGGTCAGCATGGACGATCTTTCCCGGGTCATGAGTGCCGGTCGTTCGTCGACTGGTCCGATGAGGGCGCGCGCATGCGGCCACTATGAGCGAGCATCCCGCCGAACAGCCGAACCTCGCCGGTACCGGGCGCGCATTCACGTCAGACGCAGGGACCGGGGA
>NZ_JAAPBF010000457.1 GCF_022695985.1 Streptomyces sp. NP-1717
TTGACCATGCGTACGCGCATGGCCTCGGGGTCCTCGGCCTCGGCGATCTGCTTGCGGAAGATGACGTTGGCGGCGCCTTCCGCGCCCATCACCGCGATCTCGTTGGTGGGCCAGGCGTAGGTGAGGTCGGCGCCGATGGACTGCGAGTCCATGACGATGTAAGCACCTCCGTACGCCTTGCGCAGGATGAGCGAGATACGCGGGACGGTGGCGTTGCAGTACGCGTAGAGCAGCTTGGCGCCGTGGCGGATGATGCCGCCGTGTTCCTGGTCGACGCCGGGCAGGAAGCCGGGCACGTCCAGCAGGGTGACGATCGGGATGTTGAAGGCGTCGCACATCTGGACGAAGCGCGCGGCCTTCTCCGAGGCCTCGATGTCCAGGACACCGGCGAGGGACTGCGGCTGGTTGGCGACGATACCGACCACGCGGCCGTCGAGCCGCGACAGCGCGCAGATGATGTTGGTGGCCCAGCGCTCGTGGATCTCCAGGAAGTCGCCGTCGTCGACGAGTTCCTCGATGACCTTGCGCATGTCGTAGGGGCGGTTGCCGTCCGCCGGGACGAGGTCCAGGAGCACGTCGGAGCGGCGGTCGGCCGGGTCCCCGGACTCGGTGGCCGGCGGGTTCTCGCGGTTGTTGGAGGGGAGCATCGCCAGCAGGTAGCGGACCTCGGCGATGCAGGTCTCCTCGTCGTCGTACGCGAAGTGCGCCACGCCCGAGGTCTCCGCGTGCACGTCCGCACCGCCGAGGCCGTTCTGGGTGATCTCCTCACCGGTGACCGCCTTGACGACGTCGGGACCGGTGATGAACATCTGCGACGTCTCACGGACCATGAACACGAAGTCGGTCAGCGCCGGGCTGTAGGCGGCGCCGCCGGCACACGGCCCGAGCATCACACTGATCTGCGGGATGACACCCGAGGCCCTGGTGTTGCGCTGGAAGATACCGCCGTAACCGGCGAGCGCCGAGACACCCTCCTGAATACGCGCACCCGCCCCGTCGTTCAGCGACACCAGCGGCGCACCCGCCGAGATGGCCATGTCCATGATCTTGTGGATCTTCGTGGCATGCGCCTCACCCAGCGCACCGCCGAAAATCCGGAAGTCGTGCGCGTACACGAACACCGTACGGCCCTCGACCGTCCCCCAGCCGGTGATCACCCCGTCCGTGTACGGCTTCTTCGCCTCCAGCCCGAACCCGGTGGCCCGATGCCTGCGCAACTGCTCGACCTCCCGGAACGAGCCCTCGTCGAGCAGCAGCGC
>NZ_JAAPBF010000458.1 GCF_022695985.1 Streptomyces sp. NP-1717
CTAGGTGTATTGACCCGCGAGGTTGTTGACGCGATGGATGGGTGGCTTGCCTGCGAGTGCGGTGTGGCTGCGGTGGTGGTTGTAGGTGTGGAGGAAGTCTGCCAGGGCCGCGGTGCGCTCGGTGTTCGAGGTGTAGGGGCGCTGGTAGGCCCATTCGTCGAGGAGGGTGCGGTTGAAGCGTTCGACCTTGCCGTTGGTCTGCGGTCGGTAGGGCCTGATCTTCTTGTGGGCGATTCCGGCCGCGGCCAGGGTCTGGGTGAACAGCCTGGATTTGTAGCAGGAGCCGTTGTCGGTCAGGACGCGTTCGACGGTGATGCCGTGAGTGGTGAAGAACGCCTGGGCCCGCTGCCAGAAGGCAACAGCGGTTTCCTGTCTTTCGTTGGCCAGGACCTCGCTGTAGGCGAGGCGGGAGTGGTCGTCGACCGCGGAGTGGATGTAGCTGTAGCCGATCACCGGCTTGCAGCTCCTGCGTTCGGTGGTGGTGGCCTGACGATTGCGGTCGCCGGCCGTCCTTCCGACGGTTCGCCAGCCGCCGCCGTCGGGGATGTTGCCGAGTTTCTTGATGTCGACGTGGATCAGTTCTCCGGGCCGGTCGCGTTCGTAGCGGCGGATCGGCTCGCCGGTGGGCCGGTCGAGCCAGGCCAGGCGGTTCAGGCCGTGGCGGACCAGAATGCGGTGCACGGTCGAAGCGGGAAGGCCCAGGATCGGGCCGATCCGGGCCGGGCCGGGTTTCCGGTCGGCTCGAAGCCGGCAGACACGGGTCTCGACAGCCGCGGAGGTCCGGAGCGGGGTCGTGCGGGGCCGGCTGGAGCGGTCGGCCAGGCCCGCGTCGCCTTCGGCCCTCCAGCGACGGACCCATTTGTGGGCGGTGGGCCGGGATATGCCCATCTCTGCGGCAACGTGCGCGACTGGACGGCCCGCGAGGACCCGTTCGACCAGCAGCCGCCTGCCGTGAACAGTCAGCCGGGCATTACGGTGGGACACGAAGACCTCCGAGTGGTGCAGTCCTAGACAGCTCCACCACACCGGAGGTCTTCGCCATGATCAAGACCAGTCGGCGTTAACAACGCTCGTGATCAATACA
>NZ_JAAPBF010000459.1 GCF_022695985.1 Streptomyces sp. NP-1717
AGGGCGGTGTCGCCCGCGCTCCATGCCTCGTCCCGCTCGGCGTAGGGCGGGGCGGCGACCCGTACCGTGAACCGGGCGATCACCAGCGCGGCCACCACGGGCACGACCCCCGTCGCCCACGTCACGACCATGCCGGGCCCCTCGGCGGGCACGGCCGCCAGCAGCGGGAAGGGCGGCAGGGCGGGGCTGCCCGTGACGGCGAGCGGGGTGACCGTCGCCGACGTGCCGAGGGCGAAGCCGGGGCCGAGGGCGTACGACGCGGCCCAGACCGCCGCGTTCGGGAGCAGGGCGACGGTCAGCAGCAGCACGGCGATCCGTCCGGACCAGGCCGCCGCCAGTTGCAGGAAGGTTTCTTGTGCGGCGCCCGCGTGCCACAGCAGCGAACAGGTGACCAGGAAGATCCCGCCGCCCAGCAGCGCCGCCGTCCCCGCGGTCGCCGACCGCATCACGACAAGCGCCCGGCGGCGTCTGCCCGCCGCCCCGGCGGTCGGCGGCGCCGGCGTGTCCGCCCGGCCGGGGCGGGTCAGCCGGCCGAGCAGCGGACTCAGCGGCCGGCCGCTCGCCACCCACACCCCCGCCGCGGCCGACAGCAGGGGCACGAGGGGCAGTTCGAGCGCGGTGCCGAACGTGTTCGTGGAGAGCGCCCCGCCTCGCGCGTAGAGCAGGACAGCCCCGCCGACCAGCAGGTACCCGCCGGCGACCGTGCACAGTGCGCCGAGCGCCGTGAGCTGGGGCCGGCCCTCGTCCGGCTCCAGCGCGTCGCGCGCCGACCGGTAGACCAGCCACACCGGCAGCGCCATGACCAGCAGGGGTACGACTCCGACGGGCGCGGGCACCCCGGAGAGGGTGTCGGGCCGTACCAGCTCCGCGCCGTGGGCCAGCAGCCACAGCGCCGCCGCGATGCGCAGGGCTCCGCCGG
>NZ_JAAPBF010000046.1 GCF_022695985.1 Streptomyces sp. NP-1717
GGAGCCTCCGCCGGTGCCTTCGGCCAGCTCGGCGATTTCCGTGCGGGAGAGGGTGAGGACGTCGACGGCCGTCTTGCCCAGGGCGCCCGCCGTGAACGCGAGGGCTCCCGCGAGGTCGGCGAGCGGGGTACGCAGGGTGTGCCAGGGCAGTGCGGGGCGCGCCAGGCCGGTCTCGTGGGCGTAGGCCGCGACAAGCGGATCGGTGGTGTCGTCCGAGGCTCCGTATGCCTCGAAGGCGGCCAAGGTGCCTGCGGCGCCCCCGAGTTGAGCGGGGAGAGCGTCCCGTACCGCCCGCACCCGGTCCCGTGCGTCCAGAACCAGCGACCGCCAGCCGGCCGCCTTGAGGCCGAACGTCGTAGGCACCGCGTGCTGTGTCAGGGTGCGGCCCGGCATCACCGTGTCGCGGTGCGCCGCGGCCAGTTCGGCCAGGGCGCGTTCGGTGCGGGCCAGGTCTGCCAGGACCAGGTCGAGCGTGCGGGATGCGACCAGCATGGCCGCGGTGTCCATGACGTCCTGGCTCGTCGCACCGCGGTGGACGTACGGGCCGTACTTCTCGCCCACCGCCGCCGTCAGGTCGGCGACGAGCGGGATGACGGGGTTGCCCCCGCCCCGCGCGCGCAGCGCGAGATCGTGGATGTCGAAGTGGGTCGCGGCGGCCGCGGCCGTGACCGCCGTGGCGGCCTCGGCAGGCGCCTGGCCGACGGCCGCCTGGGCGCGGGTCAGCGCGGACTCCGCGTCGAGCATCGCCCGCAGGAACGCTGTGTCGCCGGTCGCGGATTCGGCGGCGGAGCCGGCCCGGCCGGGGGCGAGCAGACCCGCGTCGAGGAGGACGGCTGTCACGGGAACTCCAGGAAGACTGTTTCGCCGTCGCCCTGAAGGCGGATGTCGAAACGGTACGTACGGGGGTTGCCCGGCTCCGGCGTGGCGACGAGCGTGGCGCGGCGCTCCGGTTCCAGGGAGTCGAGGAGCACGTCCCCGGAGCCGTCCAGGTAGGCGCGTGTGAAGAGGTGGTGGAGCAGCCCGCGTGCGAAGACGGCGATCGAGATGTACGCGACGCCCCCCGGCGGCAGCGTCCGCACCGCGAAGTGGCCGTCCGCGTCCGTCGGAACGCGCCCGAAGCCGGTGAAGGCGACCCCGTCGCGGCCGATGACCTCGCCGGTCACCGGGTCGTGGCGCACGGACCCGGGCGCACCTGTGCGGGATCCGTCGGGGGCGGGCTGCCACGTCTCGATCAGCGCGTCGGGCACCGGGGCTCCGGCGCCGTCGTACACGTACCCGTGCAGGGTGATCGTGTCGGAGTGCCCGGCGGGGGCGACCTCGGGGCCGCCCGCGAAGGGCAACGCGTAGCCGTAGAACGGGCCGACGGTCTGGGAAGGGGTCGGAGCGTAGGACATCAGTGGTCGTGACCTTCCTCGAAGCGGGTGGCGGTCGGGCCGTCGAGGACGATGTCCCAGCGGTAGCCCAGGGTCCACTCCGGGACGGAGAGGTCGTGGTCGTACGCGGCGACGAGCCGCTCGCGCGCCGCCTCGTCGGTCACGGAGTGCAGCACCGGGTCGTACGGGAACAGCGGATCGCCCGGGAAGTACATCTGTGTCACCAGGCGCTGGGTGAACGCCGATCCGAAGAGCGAGAAGTGGATGTGGGCGGGGCGCCAGGCGTTCACGTGGTTGCGCCACGGGTAGGCGCCCGGCTTGATGGTGGTGAAGGAGTAGCCGCCGTCGTCGTCCGTGAGGCAGCGGCCGAAGCCGGTGAAGTTGGGGTCGAGCGGGGCGGGGTGCTGGTCGAGTTGGTGGGCGTACCGGCCGGACGCGTTGGCCTGCCACAACTCGACGAGCTGGCCGCGTACGGGCCGGCCGGCGCGGTCGAGGACCCGGCCCGAGACGGTTATCCGCTCGCCGAGCGGCTCGCCCGGGTGCCGGCGCGTGAGGTCGTGGTCGAGGGTGGTGATGTCGGTGACGCCGAACGCGGGTCCTGTCAGCTCGACGGCCTCGGGGTCGCGCAGCGGGATCAGCGGCTGCTTGGGGTGGCGGAAGTGGCTGCTGCGATAGGGCGGGTAGTCGCGGGGCGGGTGGTTCTGGGTGGTCGACGCGGCCTGCGCCTTGGCGACCTCGGCGTCGATCATGCGCTGGCTCAGCCCGTCGGGCAGGGGCCCTGTGGTCAGAGGTGCCGCGGTCATGGGTGTGGTGGTGAGCGGTGTCGTCATGGGGGTCGGCTCCGGGTGTACGTGATCGGGGTCAGCGTTCGAGGACGAGAGCGAGGCCCTGTCCGACGCCGATGCAGAGGGTGGCGACGCCCGTGCCCGAGCCCTTGCGGGCCAGTTGGTGGGCGACGGTTCCGGCGAGGCGGGCCCCGGAGGCACCCAGCGGGTGGCCGAGGGCGATCGCGCCGCCCTGGGGGTTGAGGATCGACGGGTCGAACTCGGGCCACTCGGCGACGCAGCCGAGGACCTGGGCGGCGAATGCCTCGTTCAGTTCAAGAGTCGTCAGATCGCCGAAGGTCCTGCCCGCCTTGGTGAGGGCGCGGTTCACCGCCTCGACCGGGGCGAGACCGAAGTAGTGCGGATCGGTCGCCCAGACACCGGAGGCGCTGATACGGGCAAGGGGCTCGCGGCCCGTCGCCTTCAGACCCTCCTCGTCGACGAGGAGCAGCGCGGCGGCGCCGTCGTTGAGCGGGGAGGCGTTGCCCGGTGTCACGGTGCCGTTCTCCGTACGGAACGAAGGCTTGAGCGTCGCCATCGCGGCGAGGGATGCCTCGGGACGCACGCACTCGTCCCGGTCGAGGGCCGCGACGGGCGCGATCTCCGCGTCGAAGAGCCCGTTCTTCCACGCGGCCGCCGCCTTCTGATGCGACGACAGCGCGAAGGTGTCCTGCTGCTCGCGGGTGATGTGGTGCTTGTCCGCGATGAGTTCGGCGGACTCGCCGAGCGGGACGGTCCACCGCGGGTCCATCCTCGGGTTGACCATGCGCCAGCCCAGCGTGGTCGAGTACAGCTCCGTGTGGCCGGCGGGGAACGGCCGGTCGCTCTTGGGCAGGACGTAGGGTGCGCGGGTCATCGACTCGACGCCGCCTGCCAGGGCGATGGAGGCGTCGCCGAGTGCGATGGCCCGCGCGGCCTGGATGACGGCTTCGAGCCCCGAGGCGCAGAGGCGGTTGACGGTGACGCCCGGCACGGCGACGGGGAGCCCGGCGAGCAGGGCGGCCATCCGGGCCACATTGCGGTTCTCCTCGCCCGCGCCGTTGGCGTTGCCGACGTAGACGTCGTCGATCCGTGACGGATCCAAATGGGGCGTGCGGGCGAGAAGTTCCCGGAGGACCCGGGCGGCCAGGTCGTCCGGGCGGACGGAGGCCAGCGAGCCGTTGTACTTTCCGACCGGGGTGCGGACGGCATCGACGATGTAGACGTCGCGGCGGTTCACGTCGTGACCTCCCCAGGGATGTGAACCTTCGCGGCGGTCTTCGCCACGATCTCCTCGGTCGGCACATCCGCCGCGCGCTCCACCAGGACCAGCCCGTTCTCGGTCACGTCCAGTACACCGAGGTCGGTGATGATCCGGTTGACACAGCTCCTGCCGGTCAGCGGCAGCGCGCACTCCTCGACGATCTTGGGGGAGCCGTCCTTGGCGCTGTGCGTCATCACGACGATGACGGTCCGCGCGCCGTGTACGAGATCCATGGCCCCGCCGATGCCGGTGATCATCTTGCCGGGGACGGCCCAGTTGGCGAGATCGCCATTCGCGGACACCTGCATGGCGCCGAGCACGGCGACGTCGATGTGCCCGCCGCGGATCATGCCGAACGACAGCGACGAGTCGAAGTAGGAGGCGCCGGGAAGGACGGTGACGGTCTCCTTGCCCGCGTTGATCAGATCCGGGTCGACCTGGTCGTCGGCCGGGTAAGGACCGGTGCCGAGTATCCCGTTCTCCGATTCCAGAACCACTTCGACGTCGTTGGGGAGGTAGTTGGGGATCAGCGTCGGCAGCCCGATGCCGAGATTGACGTACTGGCCGTCCTTCAGCTCGCGCGCGGCGCGGGCGGCCATCTGCTCACGGGTCCAGGTCATCGCGTGGTTCCTCGTGCCGGAGGCGCGGAAATCGTGCGCCGTTCGATCCGCTTCTCGCCGGCCTGCTCAGGGGTGAGCGCCACGACGCGCTGGACGAAGATCCCGGGCACGTGCACCGCGTCCGGCTCGATCTCACCGGGTTCGACCAGTTCCTCGACCTCGGCGATCGTCACCTTCCCGGCCATCGCCGCCGGCGGGTTGAAGTTGCGGCTGGACTTGTTGAAGACCAGATTCCCGTGCCGGTCCCCCTTGGCGGCCCGTACGAGCGCGAAGTCCGTGCGGATGCCACGCTCAAGGACGTACTCGGTGCCGTCGAACTCCCGTACCTCTTTGGGAGGCGAGGCGAGCGCGACCCCGCCCTGCCCGTCGTAACGCCAGGGCAGACCGCCGTCCGCGACCTGCGTGCCGACACCGGCCGGGGTGTAGAACGCGGGAATCCCACAGCCCCCGGCCCGCAGTCGTTCGGCCAGCGTGCCCTGGGGGATCATCTCCACGTCCAGCTCACCGGCCAGGTACTGGCGGGCGAACTCCTTGTTCCCGCCTATGTACGACCCCGTCACCCGGGAGATACGGCCCGCGGACAGCAGGACGGCGAGGCCGGAGTCCATCGCCCCGCAGTTGTTGGACACCACCTTCAGGCCCGAGACCCCGAGGTCGTACAGCGCGTTGATCAGTACGTTCGGAACGCCGCTGAGGCCGAACCCGCCCACGGCGAGCGTCGCTCCGTTCCGGGCATCGGCCACTGCCTCAGCGGCTGTGGCGATCACCTTGTCCATGCGAGAGCCTCATCCTTCGGGAGCACCCATGCCCCGGATCACATTTACTCAGGGCACTGATTATTTCTTCGAAGCGATTTCATGCTGACACCCGAGGAGTGATGCGTCAACGCCCTCGCCTATGCCTGCGAGTCAGCACCCAGAACGAGCGGTATCCTTCAGTGCACAGACAAACTTACCAACGGGAGGACCTGATGGCCGCGGTGGATCTGACCACCCACCCCGGGCACCTGGCCCGGCGCCTGCAGCAGGCACACCACCTGCTGTGGAACTCGATGGTCTCCGAGGAGACCACCTCCCCCCAGTTCGGCGTCATGAACGCGCTCATGGCCGAGCCCGGCCTGGATCAGCGGACGGTCGGCGAGCGCGTGGGCCTCGACCGTTCCACCATCGCCGAGGTCATCAGCCGGCTCACCGCCCGTGGTCTGCTGGACAAGACCCGCGACCCGGCGGACGGCCGCCGGTTCCTCCTGCGGCTCACCGACGACGGCGCCCGCACCCACCGCAAGCTCAGGGTGCGCACGGCACGCATGAACCAGGTCTTCCTCGCCCCGCTCTCCCCCGAGGAGCAGGCCCTCTTCATGAGCCTGCTCCGACGGGTCTCGGACGCGGCCGAGGAACTGCGCGACCCACTGGGCCCTTGAGGTGAGCTGCCCCCTGAAGCCGGACTCCTGCCCGGAAGCCCAGATACGTGGCGTGCCGAAGTGGCCGGCGACCAGCGCTTCGTGGGCGTGGTCCGGAAGCTGCTGCACGGTGGACGACCGTGGTCCGGCCCCACTGACCTCACGGCTGAACGTGGCCGTACGGGGCCTCGTCTCCAGCCCCCACCGCCTTCCCGCCGGCCCGGATCGACCAGGTCATGGCCCGTTCGGTGACTGTGGCACATCCGCACGCTGCCCGCGACCGGCGGCGACCATCTGTCGGTCGCCGCCGGGATCACGGGTCCGGGCGACAGTCCCTAACTCTCCCGTGTGCCTCCCTCCGCGGACTCTTCGGCGGGCCTGCTGCCCGCCTTGTCGACCACGCCGTGCGCGATCTCGGCGCTGCTGGACAGGAGGGTGCCGGCCTTTCCGTACGTGGAGTCCTCGGTCAGATAGCTGCGGGAGCCGAGGAAGGTGAAGCCCGTAGCGTCGAAGACCCATTCGGTGCGGGTGCCGTACCGAATGTCGTCACGCGCGATGCCGACACCTCGCCGGTCGATTGCGTCACGGGCCTCCGGTGTCCGACGACCGCCTTCGCTGGTCACGTCGGCGCCGCGGACCTTGGACCGGGTGTAGAGGAACTGGTCGTCCCGCACGGTGGGGGCGTCGCTCTTGAGTGCGACATCGGAGATCTGGTGCAGCAGGGCGGTGGCCAGCCGCGCGGTGTCGTTCGTCGAGGCCGGGGATGTCGCGGTGTCGGGCCGCTGGTCGTCGGTGGTGAGCGCGATGCCCGCCGTGAGCGCTCCGGCCAGGGCCAGCGCCGTCACCGGGACGAGGATCGCGGGACGGAGGAGTCGTCGGGCGGGCCGGGGGGTACGGCGGAGGAAAGGGCCAACTCATGGTCATGGGCGTGGTCGCGGTCGATGCGGTCCATCAATCGTTCCTTGTGGTGGAGGTGCCGCTCGGGTGGAAGGTCCGCGACGGCCGCGGCCGGGGAGCAGTCCAGCCGCCGCAGACGCGCCCTGGGTCCAGGGATCATCCCTGCGGGCGCGGGTAGCACGCCGTCTGTCCACTCGTGCCACACCGCGCGGCGGGACCATCCCTGCGGTCCTCCTGTGCTCCCCGCGCGTGCGGGGATGGTCCCGACTTCGACATCGCCTCTTCGTCGAGCTTCTGTGCGATTGCCGCGACTGGTGCAGGGACGGGCCTCTGCTTCCAACCGACGCGGCTGCCCATGCGACTGGTGTCCCTAGCGGTGTTCCGGGTTTTCGTAGTCGTGGCGGCAGCCTGCGTCCCAGGCGGTGCGCTGGTTGCCGTAGGCGGGGATGCCACCCAGGTCCTTCAATGCCCGGGCCAGGTGGAGCAGGTTCCAGGTCATGAACGTGGTGTTGCGGTTGGTGAAGTCGTTTTCGGGTCCGCCGGAGCCCGGGTCGAGGTAGGAGGGGCCGGGGCCGGCCTCGCCGATCCATCCGGCGTCGGCCTGGGGAGGGATGGTGTACCCCAGGTGTTGGAGGCTGTAGAGCACATTCATCGCGCAGTGTTTGACGCCGTCCTCATTGCCGGTGATCAGGCAGCCGCCCACGCGACCGTAATAGGCGTACTGGCCTGCGTCGTTGAGAAGACTGGAGCAGGCGTAGAGGCGTTCGATCACCTGCTTCATCACGGAGCTGTTGTCGCCCAGCCAGATCGGTCCGGCCAGCACGAGGATGTCGGCCGCCATGACCTGACGGTAGAGGTCCGGCCAGGCGTCGGTCTCCCAGCCGTGCTCCGTCATGTCGGGCCACACGCCCGTGGCGATGTCGTGGTCGACGGCCCGGACGATGTCGACGTGAACACCTTGGCCTTCCATGATTGCGGTGCTGCGGCCGATCAGGCCCTGGGTGTTGCTCGTTCCCGGCGAGCGCTTGAGGGTGCAGTTGATCACCAGAGCCCGCAGGTCTTCGTAGCGGGCCGGCGGTGTGTCGGTGGCGGGCGACGAGGCGGTCACACGGTCCTCCCGGAACTCTCTGCGCAGCACGATGCTCGGCGGGGCGCGTCCACATCCGGATTCAGCCTGCGGGCAGCCCGCAGCAGCCGCCATCACAGGGCCGCCGAATGGCCTCGGCATGCCCGAGGCATTGGTGTCCGCACCGCCGCCTCGGCCAGCTGCCTGTGAGTGGCCGGGCTCGGTGGGCGTGCCTCAGTTCGTGTCATGGGTAGCCAAAACGCGACTCCGGGGTCCGGTACATCCTGGTGTGTCACGAGCAGGCCGCCTCGTTCATGGCGGAGATCTACGGACGGCTGACCGGCCGCGCCGGGATGTGCTCGGCGACGTTGGGACCTGGTGCGATTAATCTGCTGCTCGGCACCGCGACGCGATGACCAACGGCTCCCCTATGGTGGCCCTGGCCGCCAAGGGGTCGCTGCGCCGTGTTCACAAGGAATCGCACCAGGTCACCGACCTGGTGTCGATGTTCGCTCCGGTCACCCAGTGGTCGGCCCGCATCGAGTGTCCCGACGCGGTGCCAAAGATGACCCGCAAGGCGTTCAAGACCGCGCAGAGCGAGCGGCCCGGAGCCGTGTTCCTGGCGGTGCCGGAAGACATCGAAGCGGGAGGGTCCCGCAAGGGGCGGGTCATGGCGCGACCGTGGTCGGCACGCCCGCGGGAACCAGCGTGCCTTGATGCCGTGTGCGACGAGGGGGAGTGGGCCGAGGTCCGTGACTCGGCCCGTTGCGAGTTCCTTGCTGCAGAACACGCAGTCCGACGCCTCACTGCTGTCGGCTCGTCAGCTTGTCCACTGGGCGCGGGGAGCACGCGAAGTACGCCGGTGTCGTCTCCCTGACGGTAGGAAGGCGGGACCATCCCCGCGCGTGCGGGGAGCACCTAGACCGCTCCAGGCGCAGCGCCCGGCTTTCCGCGGACTGCCGGGCGCTCAGGCCCAGGGCGTCGGCGACCGTGGCCCACGAGGCGTCGCGCGAGCGCGCCGCGCGCAGCAGATTCAGGGCGTCCAGCCGTGCGCGGGCTTCGTCCAGCATGGTCAGCGCCGCCAGGACATCGTCCACCGGCACCTCCGGAGCTTCCTCGCCCGCCCGTGCGGAGTCGTACGCTGCGGCGCGCACCGCGTACATCACCCGCACGGGATCCACGAAGTCGTTGCCGTCGTTGTGCCGTTCCTTGAGCAGTCCTCTGACCTTGCGTGTCGCTTGCTGTCGTGCCGCGTAGTCCATCGCCATGACGCCGCTCTGGCACCGACAGTGACCGCATGTCAGCGGAACGCTGACGCACTGTCGGAAGGTGGAGCCGTCCGGAGTGAAGCGGGGATTGACCTGGATGCGTACACGAAGGGCGTGGAGTCCAGTTCTTCATGCCCCCGAGGATCATCCCCGCGCGCGGGGATGACCCCTCGCTCCTCCCCGCCGCCACAGCCGCGGCGCAGGACATCGCAAGTGAGAACCTGCACCGTCGGAATTCCAGGTCTGGCCCAGCCTGCATCGACTGCAGGCTCCAGGAGGCGATCGATGGACCGTGCTGGAACGCCGGGCACTGGAGCGACCAGTCGGTTCTACGCCTGCGAGAACTGCATGGGGGCAGCCGATGCGGTGGCCCTGCGGCGAGGTCAGATGGTGTGATCATCGCCGCGTTTGCATACGGCTTCGGCAGCAACTCAAGCATCGTGGGCGGTGGATATGAGCCACGGCTGGCAACTGCCCTTGTTTGTGGCGTACTTGCGCCTAAGTTCTGTGCTCGTGTGCATCTTTCGTGCAGACGTCTAACTTTTCCTACAAGGAAGGGACACACGCCCTCGTGTCTGCATACAGATGGCAAGTGCCGCGGCGCCCGGCGCGCGCGCTTCGTGACAGCTCCCGCGCTGCTCCTGGTCGCCGAGGCGCGGCTTTCACAGTCGGGCCTCGCTGCCTGACTGGCGCGGCGCCCGCGCCGGCGAGGCAGCGCGAAGACGGTCCGGCCGTCGGCAGCCGACATCCCCGTGTCGGATATCGCGTGGGCGGCCGAGCGCGCCAAGCCTCCAGGTGTGGCGTGGGCCATCACCGACGCGACGCGCACGGGCAGGAAGTGGTCGTCACCGACGAGACGGCCGCCGTGATCAAGGCGGTCCGAGAGCGGAGATCGCGCGTGCTCTCGGAGATCTCTATGCATCGGGAATTTCGGCATGCCGTAAAAATCGGCTTCCGGATTCCGCTCTAGCTGGTCGAAAATCTCAACGAAAGGCCATTCAGTGCGAAGACCTTCGCGTCCGATGCGGCGTACGACAAGCACCAATGTGCAGCGTTTCCTGGCGGGTACCGCTCTCCTCGTGGCGAGTTCGGTCCTGTCCACCCTCATCACGACGGTTCCGGCGTCGGCCACCATCAGAGTGGCGGATGAGGAGGACACCGGTCTCTACCGAAGCAGCATCGGTGAGGAACCTCGGCTGTTGCGCTGCACCGCCGGTGTGGCACTCCATATCGGTGGCCCCGCCCTCAAGGCGAAGGCCATCGAAGGGCTGAAGGGAACCAATGCCCGACTCGCCGCGATCGTCGGTAGTCCCTCGCACTGGAACGAACTGTCGTCGGCGGCGGGCGGGGACAAGGAGCTGGCGGATCAGTACCGTGACAGGTCCGATGCCAGGCACAAGGGCTGGGAGGACGCCAATCGTGTTTACGCGAAATCGTCCTACGACGGTGAAGTCGATCTGCATGCCCCTCGGTTCGACGCGCCTGTAAGGGACTTTACCGAGGGTGGCTACCTCAGAGTGGCCAGCAAACTCGGGGAGGACGGTCACGCGCCTCCTTCTGAGAAAGCGCTCCGGAGGGCCGCGGAAATCGCGGACGAGAACCGGGGAAAGGACGTCGACAACGACTTCATCATCGACGGGATCCTCCGCGACGGCTCCTCGCCCTACTACAGGCAGACCACCAGTAGCGACATCGCCGCCTACCTGAGGCGCGGGGGCTTTCCTGCAACGGCTCCGGCCGAGGGGTCTCCCGAATTTCGCGTCGAGGTCGAGTATCTGAAGAACGCCTGGGGTGCGTGTGACAGCCTCAACCCCGTCGACTTCGATCGTGTTCTGAACCCCGTGCTGGTCACGGCCTCCGCGGAGTGGGAAGCGGAGTACGCCGCGCAGGCCGAGCAGCGGAACACGATCATCGAGGCCGAGGCGTCGGCCGCCGCCGAGGCGCAGAAGGCCACCGACGAGATGATCGCGGGAATCGGCCAGGCGTGGCTGGCCGAGCAGATCCTGCTCTGGCAGAAGGAATGGGCGTCCAAGCCCGCCAATGACATCCTGCGGCCGAAGCCCGAAGTTTTCACCCAGGCGAACCTCGATCTGAAACTTGCTCAGCGTGCCGCCCAGGCCAGCTCGCTCAGGGCCGTTACGGCAGTCCGCAACGCTGGTCCACTGGCGACGAAGGTGACGGCGGCACAGAAGTCCGCCTACGAGATCGCCGATGGTCTCGGGGCGCCGAGGGGCCGCGGGCTGGTGTTCGCGCAGCAGTCCGCCCAGGTGGTCAAGGCTTCCTACGCGGCCACCCAGGCGGCGGCCAAGGCAGCGGAAACGGCGTCGAACGCGGCGTCGGCGACGGTCGCGGACAGCAAGGCGCTGTTCGCGCTGAGCCAGACGCAGTCCCACGCGGTCAACACCGAGTTCCGTAAGGCTGCCGCGCTGGAGGCCGCCGCCCAGGCGAAGGCCGCCGCGACGGCGGCCGATGTCCAGGCCAAGGAGGCCGCCGCCAACGCCACCAAGGCGAAGACGGCACAGACGACGGCGGAGAACGCGGAGAAGACAGCCAAGGCAGCTGCCGCCACGGCCAAGGCGCAGCGAGCCAACGCCGAGACAGAGAAGACGAACGCGGCTGCCGAACGCAAGACCGCAGACAGCGAGCGGGCCAAAGCCGGCGCCGCGAACGAGCGGGCTCAGAGCGAACGGGAGACCGCGGGGAGGGCGCTGAGCTCGGCCCAGGCAGCCGCCGAAACGGCGAGCGAACAACGCACGGCCGCCGAAACCGCCGAGCACCGCGCCTTTCTGGCACGGGACAAGGCCGAGGCCGCCGAACGCCGCAAGAACTCAACCGTCGCCCGCGCCAAGGCCCTTGAGGCCGCCGCCGCTGCCGCCGAGGGAACCGATGCCGCGGCCGAGGCTCGGCAGGCGGCGACCGAGGCTCGTACCGCCGCCAACAACGCGGCCGGTGCCGCCACCAGGGCCCGTACCGCCGCTGACGAGGCGTCCACCGCCGCGGTGAACGCGCGCGCCGCCGCGACCAGGGCGGATGGCGCCGCTTCCCGCGCCCGCGCCTCCTCGGACCGGGCGTGGTCGGCCTACCAGACGAGTTATGCCGCTGCGCAGACCGCGCATGCCGCCGCGGCTGAGGCCATCGACGCCTCCGAAGCGGCCTCGAAGAACGCCAGGACGGCGGAGGCGGAAGCGAAGAAGGCTCAGGCAGCCTCGCTGAAGGCACATCAGGAGGCGCTGGCAGCGAAGGACGAGGCCGCCAAGACGGCGGCCTGGTCGGCGAAGACCGCCGGGTTCGCCTTCGCCGCCGCCGAGTCGGCCGCCGCCGCGCGTGACTCGGCGGCCGAGGTGATCAAGCCCGCCAACGAGGCCATCGCGATCGGTACCCCTTTCCGGGAGACCGACAGCGCCGCCGCTTTCGCGGTCCTGGTCGGCCAGATCTCCAAACCCCTGGCCGAACAGCAGGCAGCGGCAGCCACTTCCAAGGGTGTCGAAGCGGCTCAGGCAGCCGCTGCGGCCAAGCTCTTGGCCGAAAAGGCCGCGGGCGACGCGAAGATCGCCGCCCAGGCCGCCGCCGACGCGGCGGCCGACACCACCAAGGCGCTGAAATCCGCCGCCGACGCACGTACGTCCGCGACAGCGGCGGCCAACTCCGCCGCAGCGGCCAAGAAGGCGGACGCCAATACCACCGCCTACAACTCCCAGGCCGGCACCGACGCCTTCTACGCTGACTCGGCCGCCGGCGACGCCGAAAGCGACGCTGCGGCGGCGAACGCCGCCGCCTCCGAGGCGGAGAAGGACGCCGGCAGCGCGCGTACGGCCGCGAGCGCCGCGGAGAAGGACGCGACCACCGCGGACACCGCCGCGACGCAGGCCGAGAAAGACGCGACCGCCGCCGAGACCGCGGCGAGCAACGCGGACAGCGCGGCCAAGGAGGCCGACGAGGCGGCGACCCGCGCCGAGGCGGAGGCACGCAAGCGCGCCGCCGCCGAGTACGCCGCATGGGCGCAGTCCGGCAGAGAGGACACCACAGGCCCGGACCTGTCCACCGACGAGGAAGCCCTTCTGCGCGAACACTGCGGCCAGCAGTGTGTGGACGACTTCCGGGCCGTGAAGAAGCTCGCCGCGCTCCATGTCATCGACTGGATCAAGGAAAACGGCGGCGAGGTCCTTCTTGAGGTCTTCGGCATCGACAACATGGTCAACTGCGTGTCGACGCGGGACATCGAAACCTGCCTGTGGGCCCTGTTCGACCTGGCCAGTGTGGCGATCGGTATCCTCAAGGCCCCCAGGGTCATCAAAGCGATCGACAACGTCGCGGGGGGCATCGACGCCTTCTACGAGTCCTCCAAAACGGCCGAGCGCGCCGTTGAGCGCTACCGGGACCTCATCGCGAGGCTGAAGAAGGAGAAGGAAAACCCCAGCCCCAACCCGCCTTGCACGGAACCTCTCTCGGTGGGAGCCGCACCGCCGGCACGTACCGTGCAGGCCGCGTCGGCGGAGAAGAATCCTTGCAACTGGAAGCTTCCCCCGGGTGTCGGAGTCCCCGTGCTTGATGAATGGGCGATCACAGGGATCAGGGGTTCACACTTCCCTGGCGGGTCAAAAGTAGATAGCAGCAAGGGACTCTTCAAGGGCACCGTGACAAATGAAGATCTGCAGAAGATCTTCGAGGCGGGCATGGAGGACGCTGCACTCTTCAAGGAAAATAAGGATTTCTACTACGAGAAGGAATTCAACTACTCGGATGTCATAGGGTTCACTTCCGGAGATTCAGGGGCAGTACCCACGAGCCGAGTCATCCTCGTCATCAGTAAGTACGAAAGTGTCGTCAACATGTTTCCCGTCAAATAGCCCGTCACGGAGAGAAGAGAATGAGTCTGTCGATTCGTATCAGGAATCAGGCGCATTACGAGATCGAGTTCTTCACGGATGGTCCGGAGGACTCCTTCAGAAAAATGTGCCAGAGAGCGCCTGACGACAGCTTGCGGCGTGGCGTCATGCAGTTCGCTGACACCATGTTCAACTCCGTTCAGCTGCACCGCTTTGTCGAGGAGCTGGAGTCTCTGCCGGCAAGCGAGATGACGTCGTCGATTCAGAGAGCACTCGACGGAGCAAAACTCGCCATCCGCAAGTCCGGTTACCTCTACTTCGTCGGTGACTGAATAGGTTCGACCCGCCGCCGGAGGGCAGAACCCAGGGCGTGTCTGTGGATCAGGCCTGATCCACAGACACGCCCTACGCGCTTGCCGGCTGGAGCAGGTCCCAGTCGTTGCCGTACAGATTCTCGACCGCTTGGCCAGCAAGGATCCGTTGGCCGTCGCCGAACTCAGGTGGCGACACGCGCTGGAACGGCCTTTTGTACATCAGGTCCCGCAGTCGGCCCGTGGTGTCACTTCCTGGGCAGCGGAGTCGTCAGGCGCCGGGTGATGCGGTCGCGCATGCCGGGCATGGTGAAGCCTTTGGGGTCGATCTTGTCGTTGGACCATTCGAGGTGGCCGATGACGCTCTGGGCGCCCCATTTGTGGGTGCGGCAGATCGCGGTACCGACCCGTTCGATCGCCATGAGCTGGGCGGCCGGCCAGGGATCGGTCCCGTTGCCGAGGTTGACGCACTCGAAGCCGTAGAAGTGGGTGTTGCCGTCGACCGTGGGCATTGGCCCAGAAGAGCAACACACACGTCATCTGATGAGGCCCCACGCGAGTTGCATCGCAAACCAGGCCGATTCTCACCCAGCGACGCTGAAGAGTCGCACCAGACGTGTTCCGGCGGCCGGTGCGCTCGACGTAAGCTTTCCCGCCTGGCTCTGTTGATGAGAACCGGCTCTGGTCCACTTCTTGTGGGTGCGTACGCAGGGTGACCGTTGATCTTCGCGTGATGCCGGTTGAGTTCGCCCGAAAATCGCCCGGATGGGCGGTGGTGTGGTCGACAGTCCTTCGCCGTGAACGAAGTGCTGCCACAGCTGGATGAGCTGTTGTTCTCCTCGGTCGAGGGCGTGTTGGTGGAGTCGGTCGAGGTGACAGACACGACCGTCCCGATCGAGGCTCGTACGACCGCAGGGCGGGCGGCCTGCCCGGGGTGCGGGTGCTGATCGGGCCGAATACATGGCTCTTACCAGCGTTTTCCGCATGACCTGCCGACAGCCGGCAAGCTCGTCGTGGTGTCGTTACGTGTGCGGCGGTTGGTCTGCGCGGAGGACTGCTGCCCGCGCAAGACCTTCACCGAGCAAGTACCCGGACTCACCCGCAGGTTCGGGCGACGGACCGAGCGGCTGCGGTCGACGCTGGCGACGGTCGGTCTTGCGCTCGCGGGCCGGGCCGGTGCCCGGATGACGGGCGCCTTCAAGGTTCCGGTCAGCCGGAACACCCTGTTGAGGCTGATCGCCTCGCTTCCGGACGTCGCCGTAGCAGCCCCCGCGTGGTCGGCGTGGACGAGTACGCCCAGTGCAGGGGCCGTGTCTACGGAACCGTGTTTGTCGACGTCGAAACACGTCGGCCGGTCGACCTCCTTCCCGACCGGGAGGCGAACACGCTCGCGGCCTGGCTCGCCGAGCGGCCTGGCATCGAGATCATCTGCCGTGACCGGGCCACCTTCTTCTCCGAAGGAGCCACCCGCGGCGCCCCACAAGCCCTCCAGGTCGCCGACCGATGGCATCTCTGACACAACCTGGGAGAAGCCGCCGAGAAGTGCGTCTACCGACACCGCGGCTGCTTACGCCCCACGCCGGCTCAGCCGGAGCAGCCGCAGGAAGAGGCGGAGCCGACCGCGTCGTCGCCCTGGCCGACAGGGCACCGGTTCGCCGAACGCACCCGCGCCAAGCACGCCACCATCCACGCTCTCCTCGCGGCCGGTCACAGCAAGCGGTCCGTCGCCCGGCAGCTCGGCATGACCCTCAACACGATCTTGCGCTTCTCCCGCGCCACGACTCCGGAGGAGATGTTCACCGGTCAGTGGCAAAGCCGTGCGACCAGGCTCGACGACTACAAGCCTTACCTCGATCAGCGCTGGCAGGAAGGCTGCACCCACGCCTGGAAACTGTGGGAGGAGATCAAGGAACAGCGCTATTCACGCGGATAGGCAAGCGTCCGCGACTACGTCAGCAGGACCCTTCGCGGCAAGCCCCAACCGGTCGGCCCCCGGCCACCATCCGCCCGCGCCGTCACCCGCTGGATCCTCACCCATCCCGACGCCCTACCTGAAAGCGACCGGATCCAGCTCAAGGCCGCCCTGGCCAACTGCCCCGAACTGACCGCACTCGCCGAACACGTGCGCTCCTTCGCCCACATGCTCACGCACCTGCACGGCGACCAGCTCCCCGAATGGGTCGAAGCGGCCAGCGCCACCGCCGAACTGCCCAGCCTCCGCCACTTCGCTCAGCACCTCCTGCGCGATCTCGACGCTGTCACCGCCGGCTTCACCTTGCCCTGGAACTCCCGCGTGGTGGAGGGCCATGTCAAAAGGATCAAGATGCTCAAGCGTCAGATGTATGGCCGCGCAGGATTCGAACTCCTCCGCAAGCGCGTCCTGCTCTACGCATGGATCCCAGGTCAGGAGTCGTCCTCAACGAGTCCAAAACCGTCAGAGAAGCCCTCCAGGAACTGGCGGCGCGAAGGATCAGCCTCCTCTGCAGCCATCGAACCGAGTAGGTCGATGAACTCGCTTCGCTGATCACTCGACAGTTGTGACACCAGATGGGCGACACCCTCCAAGACCTTCACCGCGTCATCCGGATCCATCTGCTCGTCCGTGCACCCCTCAACGAACCAGAGGGCATCGACCAAAGCCTCCGCCAGAGCGCGGGTCAGCGACGGGTACACAGGCATCGGAACGATCTCCCACAGACAGCCGATAGAGAGCGGCCATCTCACCACATGCCTCTGACATCACTGTCGGTGAGCCCTCCACAGAAAGTGGACCAGAGCCCGACTTCGGGAGTCACTTGGGTGAGTCCCGGAATCGAACTGCTTGCGTCTCGTGGCATCTCCAGGAGCAGCCGCCCGGGGCCTCGCGAACGGCTCTCGTTCTAGCTGGCGTCGAGCGCGGTCGCCATGCCCTCAAGGATCCCGACGAACTCCTCGGCCGGGATCTCGACCACGAAGACCGCACCGGCGTCTTCAGGGTGGTGCAGGAGGTGTTCCTTGCGCCAGAACGACAGTGTGATCAGCAGGCGGTCCTCTTCGCGGAACAGGTGGGCCGTCAGGTTGTCGGTGGTAGGCCCCCAGAGCAGGACCTGAAACCGGCAACGCAGTTGGTAGTCGGTCTCGGGTTCGTCGTCGTCCCCCGCGCGTTGCATGAGACGCCGGTGTGTGGCTGCGGCGGACAAGCCAGCGAACGGCAGGGGAGAACCTTCGCCGGACCGCAGCCAGGCGGCGGTGTCCAGCACATCTCGGCGGAACTGGGGGACGTAGGCCATATTGTCGTCGCAGGTCAGCCACTTTTCAGCTGCCCAGAGGTCGACTCGGCACAGTGACGCTGGCGCGCCGACCTCTGCGGCGAACCTGAGCCTGTCTCCGAGAACCACGTTCATGCCGGTGACCGTCGCAGGTTCAGCCCTTCATGAACAACCGAATACTTCGTAGGGCAGTCGCCGGCGCCTCGACAGAAGTGGAACGGCCGCTGAATACCTGTTCCTAAAGGTCCTATCGGTCTTCACCCAAGTCAGGAATCGAACAAGGTTGGTTCCAGGGACTGCTGACCGGTCATGGGTTGATGCGCTTGCTTGGAGGAACAGCGCGCCGTGGATCGCGAGGTGGGGTTGGAGTGCCGGTCTGAGGTTCGACTTCCGCTCCCGGCGGGGGGTTCGGTAGTGCCGCTTCGCGGTCGGTCATGTCGGCCGGGGTGACCATGACGAACAGCGGCAGGCCCTTGGTGTCAACGACCAGGTGGTCCCATCCGCACACCGCCGCCGGACGCGAACCCGTTCCCACGGGTGCCGTCCTTGTCTCAACTGAGGCTCAGATCCTTGTAACGATCACGCCCAGTGGGCCCATGCGTCCCGCGAATAGGCCCGGACTTGTGACACGCATCACTAAAAGGCACGTAAAGAGCATGGTAGGACTGCATGAATCCGTTTGCCGGAAGTTCACTTTCCGGTGGCGGTGTCACCGGTGCGCACCGGTACGTACTACCGGGGTGAGCCCGGTCCGGGTCCGCGGTCCGGGTCGCCCTTGACGGTCCCGGACATGGCTGTCTCCCCCATGCCTGCCCCCACCCGACGTGTGCTTACGCGTCGGCCTGCGCTCCCGAGGTAGCCAGATGTCACTTGATTCCTTTACCGAGTCGGTCGACGAATCCGTCAGCGGGTTCTTCGAACCGATCGCCTCCTGGCTGGGGGAGGTGGTGTTCTACGCCGTTCCCGTCGGGGGCACGGATCTGCCGTTGATCGTGGCCTGGCTGGTCGTGGCGGGTCTTGTCTTCACGGGCTGGTTCGGGTTCGTGCAGTTCCGCCGGTTCCGGCTGGCTGTCGATGTGGTGCGGGGCAAGTACGACGACAAGTCGGCGGCCGGTGAGGTGAACCACTTCCAAGCGCTCACGGCGGCCGTCTCCGGGACCGTGGGCCTGGGGAACATAGCCGGTGTCGCGGTCGCCGTCAGCATCGGTGGCCCCGGAGCGACGTTCTGGATGATCCTGTGCGGGCTGCTCGGCATGGCCAGCAAGTTCGTCGAGGTCACACTCGGTGTGAAGTACCGGGAGGTGCACGCTGACGGCTCTGTCTCCGGCGGGCCCATGCACTACCTGCCGAAGGGCTTCGCCGAGCGGTTCGGCAGCCGCGGCGCCACGTTCGGCAAGGTCCTCGCGGTTCTCGCTTCGGCGATGATCCTGTTCTTCGGTCTCTTCGGCGGCAACCTGTTCCAGGTCAACCAGAGTTACGCGCAGCTTGTGTCGGTCACCGGCGGCGAGGACGGCGCGATGGGGTCCTCGGCCGGCGCCCTGTTCTTCGGTGTCCTGGTGGCGGCGCTCGTCGGGATCGTACTGCTCGGCGGTATCCGCTCGATCGCCTCGGTCACCAGCCGTCTGGTCCCCGCGATGGCCGGCATCTACATCGCCGCGTGTCTGGTCGTCATCCTCGTCAACGTCGGCGAGGTGCCGTCCGCGGTCGTCACCATCGTCGAGGGTGCCTTCAACCCCGAGGGGGTCGCGGGCGGCGTGCTTGGCGCGCTCATCATCGGCTTCAAGCGTGCCGCGTTCTCCAACGAGGCCGGTCTGGGCTCCGCACCGATCGCCCACTCGGCCGTCAAGACGAAGCACCCCGCCAGCGAGGGCCTGGTGGCGCTGCTGGAGCCGTTCATCGACACCGTGATCATCTGCACGATGACAGCACTCACGATTGTCATCGCCAATCCCGCGAGCTGGGCCGAGGCCCGCACCGGCGAGGAGATCGGCGGCGTGACGATCACCTCCGACGCCTTCGAGACCGTGCTGCCCTGGTTCCCCTACATCCTCACCGTCGCGGTCATGCTGTTCGCGATCTCCACCGTCCTGACCTGGGGCTACTACGGCCTCAAGGCGTGGTCGTACCTCTTCGGCCGCAGCAGGGCCAGCGAGACCACGTACAAGGTGATCTACACCCTGTTCGCTATCGCCGGCTCGCTGCTCACCCTCCAGACCCTGATCGACATGGCGGACGCCGTCCTGTTCACGCTCGCCGTCATCAACATCATCGGCCTCTACTTCCTGGCCCCGGTCGTCAAGCGGGAACTCGAGACGTTCCTGGCGTACGTACGCCGGCACAACAGCGGCGAAGCCGAGGATCCGTCGGCGGAGAAAGCCCCGGCCGCCTCCGAGTCCTGATCCCTTCCCGTCCCAGGGCGCGGTCGGTCCCCTGCCAGGGTGCCGACCGCGCCCGCCTGTCGTCCAGTAGCCGCCCCGGCCCCTGTCGACTGCTGTACTGCGGCGGAGGGCTTCGGCCACCGGGCAGCAGCTGCACCATGACGTGACTGCCAGTGCGTGGGCGAAGGCGTACGAGCGGGAGTAGTCGCGCCCGGCAGGACGAAGTGGGCGGCCATCGCCCCCGAGTTCGCCGGGAACGTCGCCGCCGTGTCGTACGACACGACCTCGGCCAGCTCACCGTGTGTCTGCAGTCGTCGGCGTGGGCGACAAAGGCCCGCCTGGAGCAGCCCCGCATCGTCACGGCAGCCAACACGGGAGCGGGCCGCACCGTCGTACGCGCCCTGCGAATCCTGGCGCCCGGCCCCGTACCGGCGCCCGCTCCGTCCGACGTAAGCCCCGGCTGTGCCCACCGGCCCGGCGAAGACCAGGGAGACCGCGTGCGAGGGCTTCCGCCGCCCTGACCGCGCCGACCTCGTTGCCCGGATCTCCTGGCCGACGCCACAGAAACGGGCCGGGTGGAGTGATGCTCGGAGGACGGGCCGGGCGCTAGACGATCGGGCTTGTCCGGGTGCAGTTGGTCCATTCGACCCAGGGGCGTGCGCCACCGCTCCTGGGGCCGGTGGCGTATGTGGGGTTGCCGGTGATCGTCTGGTTCTTCTCCTCGTGCGTGATGTCGATGCCGAAGAGTTTGAACCCCATCGTCACCTGGCCGGCGGAGATGCCGAAGCCGATGCCGAGGGAGGCGTTCCACCAGTCGGTGTTGGCGTTGTAGTCCAGGCGCGACAGCTTGCCCTTGTCGTGGAGGAGGCGCTCCAGCGGTCCGGCGTCGCTGCCCGGGACCTCGGCGGCGTCGGAGGGGGTGGGCAGGACGTCGCCGGCTGGGAAGTCGCCCCGGCCGCGGAGCCAGTCCTCGACCGTCTTGCTGTCGGCGTCGTTGTCGAGGACGACCTCGGCGGACTCGGTGTGGATCTGGGACTTGATGTTGCCGCCACCACCGCCGACGTCGATCGTCACCGGCGTGCCGGGAACGTTGGCACCGGCACCCACCTGCACTCCGGCGCCCTCGCCGTTCTCCTGACTGGTGGTGATGACCAGCTTCTCCGGACGGTGCTCCTTGCCGTCCTTCTCCTCCTGGTCGAAGGTGGCGGCGTCGTACGTCACGGAGACCTGCTGCATACGAGTGGCCTTGCCCTGCGCGCCCTGACCGCCCTTCCCGTCGACGCTGAAGGTGTAGACGAAGGTGATCTTCCCCGCGTCGGGGCCCGTGTTGGTACGCATGACCACCACGTCCTCGGTCATCGAACCGCTCAGCCCGTCGGCGGAAATGCTGCCGAGGTCCTTGGACTTGCCGCTCTCGTCCTTGCCGCCCGCGCCCTTCTTGAACCCCTTGCCGAAGCTCACACCGCCCGAGACCTCGGTGCTGGTCTTGGTGATGTCGACGTCCGGCATCCGCTCCGGGTTGGCCGCCTGCATCTGCGACACGGCGCTGTTCTTGCACCCGACCTGGCTGATCGGCGAGACAGGCGAGCCGATCATCGCGTCGCACACGTCCGACTGCTTGAGCGCGGCGGCGAACTCCTCGGCATCGGCGAGGTTCGCCGCGAGGTCGGCCTGCGGGTCATCGCTCTTGTTGGAGGCGAACACCCACTGCCCGCCCTGGCCCTTGCCCTTGCTGTACGTGCCGTTGAGCGAGGCGCTGCCGCCCCAGTCCTTCAGCCCCGGAATGCCCGCCGAGACGCTGGCCGTGACGCCGACACTGCTGTCCGTCACCCGCTCCAGGGTGACCGTGCCGTCGGACCACTGCTGAACCTTGAGCTGTTCCGAGCCGCTGATCTTGATGAAGAGGATCTGGATCACGACCGTGTCCTTGGTCTGATCCTGGGAGAGCAGACACTTCGCGGGCTGGAAGGGATCACCGGGTATCCCGCCGTCCTCGCCGCCTCCGCCTCCGTCACCCCCGCCGCCGTCCCCGCCGCCGTCGCCGGAGTCGCACCCCTCGCCGCCGTCACCGGCGTTGACAATCCGGCACACCGCGTCCTTCAGCGCCACCGAGGTGTCGTCGGGGACCGTCATGGCCAGGATCGCGCCGACGATCGCGGCCACGACGCCTATGAGCGCGACGTACTCGACACCACCCTGCCCACGCTCATTACGGTGCAGTGCTCTGCGGGTGCTCCCTGTGCCCACAATGGCTCCTCATCCCTGCGACCGCCCCGGCTGCAGAGACACTAGAGATCACCGAGACCCACGCGCAGGGCCCCTGGGCCCAACTCAGGGCCCAGGGGAAGGGCGCATTCAGGTGAGGTACCTACGGATTCTCGTGGACCGAACAGGCCCTGCGACGGGGCGTGTTGGTGGCCGACGAAGGCAGCGGTCTCACCGTCACCGCGCGCGACGTGGTGATCCCACCCACTTCCCCGTGTTCGACAGGACCCTGACCTCGGCGCGGCTCTCCCCGTGCAGGGAACTGGTGGCCGCCGCCCCGATCGCGCCGACCGGCATGTACATCACACGCGAGGACGGCAAGCGGAGTCCGGCTGGGGTCCTTCTGGGGAGTTCACGTTTACGTGCCGACGGCCCGGTTACATGGTTGGCGACAGTTTCACCGACATGAGCGGGATGTGCGAGATGTCTGCTGACGAGAAGACTCAGGCCAAGACGGAGCAGGCCAAGGGCAAGGTCAAGAAGGCGGCCGGCCGTGCCGTGGGCAACGAGAGGCTGACTGCGGAGGGCCGTGCCGAGGAGGCCAAGGGCGATGCGCGGCAGGCCAAAGAGAAGGCCAAGGACGCCCTCACCGACTGACTGCCGTTCCCGGCATCGCCAGGACGGGAGAAGGCACTCGTACATGGCCCGGGCAGGCGACCAGGACAGCCGTCTGCTCGGGCCATTACTCATGTCTCAGCGATTTCCGTGTCCACACCGGGTATGTGAGAGGTGGCCCCCCGTCGGAGGGGCAGGGGCCCGGACCGCTCGCCGGCGAGGTGTCAGTGGTCCCCCCCCCCGCGACAGTGAAGGCCAGGTGTGCGACCACGACTCTGTGCGGTACTGAATATGGGCGTGACGTCACTGGGTGAACGGTGAAGGGTGGATCGTCCAGGCGAAGGACCTGGTCCAGTCATCTGGGGCTGGCAGTTGTTCGTTCCCCGGGGGATCTTTCCTGCCACCGGCTCGTATCCATCTTCTCCGTTCTGGTTGGTTCTCGTCGTGGACCCGGATTTCCTGGTGCCGCCCGGACCGTCGCGTGCCGATCGTTCGGCCTCGGGCTCACGGCGCCGAGTCCGTGTCTGGGGTGGACTTGTGGCTGCCGGTGAGAGTCGCGTAGACGACCACGTTGTCTGCGTAACGGCGGTCGGCCTCGGAGTAGTCGCCACCGCAGGTGATCAGGCGCAGGCCGGCGTGATCGAGGTTGCGGTAAACCTCGACTGTGGGGAACTTGTCCTTCGGGTATGTCCGTACCCGGTCGACCGTGAACTCGGCCGTTGTGCCGTCTTTCCGCGCCACTTCGACCTTGTCGCCCGGATCGATCCTGGCCAGGTCGAAGAAGACGGTGGGCGCGCCGTCCCAGGTGACGTGACCGGCGATGACCGAGGGGCCGTTGGCGCCGGGGGTAGGGCCTGGGTGAAACCAGCCGGCCTTGTCGGGGTTCTTCGGTGTTTCCATCGCCTGGTTCTTGTCGAGTCCCAGCCGCTCCAGGGTGGAGTCCACTTTGAGCGAGGGGATCCTGACCCGTACGGGGTCCGAGGCGGGGAGGGGGGCCGTCTGCTTCCGCTCGGTCTTTGGCCCCGATGCCGAGCCGGTGCCTGGCGTTGCGGGGCCGGTCGACGAGGAAGCCGAATCCCCTGCCGGCGGCCCGCCCTTGTCGACCGCCCGAGGCGGTGCGGTCTGCTGCCGGCCCATCCCCAGGGCCGGCAGCAGACCGCCGACGACCAGCAGAACCGATATCACGACGATCAGTGCCGTGCGGCGCCCCGAGCGTTGCCCAGTGCCCTGGCCCTGCGAACCGCCCTCGTTCCCGCCGGTCGGCTCAATCACCATCGGCCCACCACCGTTCACCGGTTCAGCCGCGCCGGTCGGTGCCAGAAGTCGCGGTGCGCGTACGGCGGTTGACCGCGAAGAGGCCGCCCGCGAGGAGTACGGCCGCCGTGCCGCCGGCCAGCATGCCGGGCTCCGCGATGCCCGAAGCGCCGTCCGTGCCGCCCGTGCCCGTCTCGACGCCGCCCACCGGCATGGAGCCGACCGCCGCGCCCTTGACCATGCCGCAGTTGGCGGGTGCGGTGGCCTCCTGCGGGAGCTTCGGGTCCAGCTCGCTCTTGCCGGCGCCGAAGTCGTACTCGCCGTCGTCGTTGCGGTCGATGCCGTGCTGCACGATGTGCAGATCCTTGATGTGGTCCACGACGTCCTGCGAAACATCGATCGTGCGCGAGTAGGTGAGCTTGCCGTCCTTGTCGGCGACCGGCATCCGGTCGACCGCGAGGCCGCTGTCCTTGGACGTGTCGCCCTTGGTCGTCAGGGAAATGTTGATGTCCCCGTACTGCGGCAGGCCCTCGGCGGTGCTGACGATGCCGTCGCCGTCCTTGTCCGCGCTCGCGTCGGGGCAGCGGAAGTCGTGCCCGTCGGTGGAACCGTGGATGTGCTGGGCGTGCGGCTGCCCGGGGACCAGGCCGGTGGCCTCGATCTTCACCGTCAACTTCCGGTCCTGGAAGCTGACGAGGGCGGCTCCGGTGGCGCCGGACTCGTTCAGCGCCTCCAGATCGATCTGGTACGCCTCGCCTTCCTCGGCGGCGGACGTGGTCGCGGCTTTGCCGTCGTGTCCGTTGTGTCCGCTGTCCGTGCCGCTCGCGAGGGCGGGCGAGGCCGCGACGAGTGCGAGGGCGGCGGGCAGGGCGAGTAGGGCTGTGTACCGGGCTGTGCGCTGACGTATCACTGCGAAGCATCTCCCTGGCGACGGTGAAACTGTCGTTGTCGGTGTGCATTCGGTGACCTCCCTCACCTGGATTGGTTCAGGTTCGGTACCGCGACGAAGGCATCACCCGGAGCGCCTGGGCATCCAGAGCTCTTCCAGAACGGGGGCGTGGAGACGGCGGCACAGAGAGGATCATTTCCACAGGGATCTGTGGTTCGGATCTCCAACCAGATCCAGCTCAGGATTGGGACAGGCCAGCGTCAAACGCTGGGTCGACGACACCCTCCCGCTGCTCAACCGGGCGTCTGCTCGCCGGCCGTGTCCAACGCGCTCAACGTGCCCCGGGAGTTGCGTCCCGAGACCCGGCGCGGGCGTGGATGCGGGTGTGCCAGGTGGTCCGGTCGATCTTCTTGGCCGGCGGAAATCCTGTTGGCGTCGGGCGGTGGTTGTCACCGTCCCGGGTGTGGGGGTGCCGTCGGAGGGCACCCGTGGGGTTGCTTACGAGCCCGCGACTGGATGGGGCCGGTACGAGAGAGGGAGACACCCATGAAGAAGAAGCACAAACAGAAGCTGCCGCTCGCGTACAAGCCCGTCGGATTCGTTCTCGGATGGGCAGGTGGAGCGCTGGCGGGGCTCGCGTTCCAGAAGACCTGGAAGGCGATTCGGCACGAGGACGACGCACCCGACGCCCTGGACCGCGACCGCGGGTGGGGCGAGGTGCTGTTTGCCGCAGCCGTGCAGGGCGCCATCTTCGCGGTGGTACGCAGTGCCGTGGACCGGTCGGGCGCCAAGGCCGTCGAACGGGTCACCGGCACGTGGCCGGCCCAGGACAAGGGCGGACGAGACTGACGGTGTCCTCCCTTCCGCGCGGTGGTGGATACGGCTCCCGCCCGCTCGGGACCAGGATGCCGACGGGGAGGGGCCACCGCGCCTGCTCGGGCTGACCGGACCGGGCCCGGCACGAGACCACTGGTCGGTCTGACGGACCATCTGGTGTCGGGGGCGGCGGGCTCCGTGTAACCGTATGCAGGGGGCCGCGGTCCCGGTGTGCGGGCGACAACCCTCACCCGGGTCCCGGGACTTTCCCCGAGGGGCCGAGGGGCCCGCCGGCCCAGGCGTGCGGATACACCAACTTCCCTGCGCATTGAGCCACTTGGTCCCGACTCCGGGACGGGGAACCCGGACTTCGGTCGGCCCGTACCGAGCCCGTACCGAGCCCGGCCCGCACCGAGCCCGGCCCGTACCGAGCCCGGCCCGCCTTCCCGTTGAGCTTGTCGGTCAACGTTTCCGCTCCGTACGCCCGTGGGCCGAGCGGCAGGTGGAGGCTGGTGAGCACTTGCCGGGCGAGCCTCGCGTGGGCGCCGAGCCGCTTCGTGGGCATCGGTCCGGCTCCGCAGCCGACGTCCGACGCGGCCGGATCACGGCGGTCGGCGCCGCACGACGCCGGTCCGGCCGTCAGGTCGATTCGCGCACCACGAGCTCGTTCGGCATGATCACCGGCCCCGTGGATTCTCCGTCGATCAGGCCGAGGAGCAGGTGGACGGCCGCCGTCGCCTGGTCGGCCATCGGGCTGCGTACCGAGGTCAGGGCGGGACTGGTGTAGGACGCGGCCTCGATGTCGTCGAAGCCGACGACCGCCACGTCGTCGGGGACACGCCGGCCCGCTTGCCCGAGGGTGCGCAGGGCGCCGATCGCCATCAGGTCGTTGGCCGCGAAGACCGCGTCGAGACCGGGATCGTCCTCCAGGAGCTGTCGCATGCCCTCGGCGCCCGAGGCGCGGGTGAAGTCGCCCAGCGCCACGATGGAGCGACGGCCGGTGTCACGCAGCGTCTGACGGTAGCCCTCAAGACGCTCACGTGACTCGTGCAGTTCGAGTGGCCCGGTGATGGTGGCGATCCGGCGCCGGCCGCGTTCCAGGAGGTGACGCACCGCCAGTGCCGCTCCACCGGCGTTGTCCAGCGCCACGTACGGGACGTCCTGCGCGGAGGTGCGGTTGAAGGACACGACCGGCAGGCCCTGCCGCGCCAGTGCGGACGGCAGCGGGTCCGTTCCGTGCAGGGCGACCAGGAGCACACCGTCCACGTGGCCGCCCGCGATGTACTCCACCACGCGGGTCCGGCTCTGGTCCGATTCCGCGAGCATGAGCACGAGCCGTTTTCCCGCCGACTCCAGCTCCCTGCTGACGGCGCGGACCACGGCGGAGAACAGGGGGTCATCGGAGACAACCCCCTGCGGCGGGTCGGAGACCACCACGGCGAGCGTGTCCGTGCGGCGGGTGACGAGATTGCGGGCCGCCCCGTTGGGCACGTAACCCAGTTCCTCCACGGCGCGCAGGACGACGTCGCGGATCTGCGGGGCGACCGTCGCCTCTCCGTTGATGACACGGGAGACGCTCGACTTGGACACGCCCGCGCGGGCGGCGACCACTTCGAGGGTGGGGCGTTTCATACCTGTCCGTCCTCCGTACCGGCGCCCGGATCCGTGCGCTGAGCGGGTTCTCTCATCGGGGCGACCTCCGGCTCCGCGTCATGACGATGTGATCAGCGTATCCGCAGGCCGGGGTCGAACGGCCCCGCTCACAAGTGCCTGTTCCCCGGCGCCACTTCGGATGGCTCCCGCCGTGCCGAACCACCCGATGAGATACCGCTCCCCGGGCGTGCCATCGACGTAACTCCCCTGTTTTTTCAAGGTGAAAGAGGTCTTGACAGCCCTCTCCAGCCCCTCCATCCTCCCTCTCAGGGAGCGCTCCCCCACCTCCCCCGCTTGAGGAGTCGCCCATGCAAACGCTGCTGCGCCGCTTCAACTTATTCCTGGCCGTCGCGGCCTCACTGGTCGCTTTCATCGCTCTCCCCGCCCCTTCCGCCCAAGCCGCGGAGGTCCTGCTCTCCCAGGGAAAGACCGCCACCGCGTCGAGTACCGAGGGAGCCTTCGCCGCTCGGAACGCCGTCGACGGCGACCCCGGCACACGCTGGTCCAGCGCCTTCGCCGACCCGCAGTGGATTCAGATCGACCTCGGGGCGAGTGCCCAGCTCAGCCGGGTCGTCCTCAACTGGGAAGCCGCGTACGGCACGGCCTTCAGGATCGAGGTGTCGACCGACGCGCAGCGGTGGACGGCCGTCCACCAGACGGCCACGGGCACCGGCGGCACCCAGAATCTGACCGTCTCCGGCACCGGCCGCTACGTGCGCGTGTACGGGACGCAGCGCGCCACCCCGTACGGCTACTCGCTGTGGGAGTTCCAGGTGTACGGCACCGCCGGCACCGGCGGTCCCGGTGGTGGCGACAGCGCCCTGCTCTCCTACGGCAGGACCGGCGCGGCTTCCTCCTCCCAGGCCGACGGGAACTGCTGGGAGTGCACGCCCGCCAGGGCCTTCGACCGCGATCCGGCCTCCCGATGGGCCACCAGCTCCACCACGGGATGGACCGACCCCGGCTGGATCTCCGTCGACCTCGGCGCGACGGCGCAGATCGACAAGGTCGTCCTGCAATGGGATCCCGCCTACGCCAAGTCCTTCCAGATCCAGGTCTCGTCGAACGGAACCGACTGGACGCCGATCTATTCGACGACGTCCGGCACGGGCTTCAAACAGACGCTGGCCGTCTCCGGCACCGGCCGCTACGTGCGCATGTACGGGACGCAGCGCGCCACCCCGTACGGCTACTCGCTGTGGGAGTTCCAGGTGTACGGCACGGGCGGCGCCCCGATCCAGCCTCCGCCCCTGCCGAGCGACCCCGCCGACCCGCCGCGGCTCGTGTGGAGCGACGACTTCGACGGCGCCGCGGGCGGCAGGCCCGACCCCTCGAAGTGGCGGGCGGACCCGGGCACCGGGCCCAACAACGAGCTGGAGTACTACACCGACAACCGCAACGCCGCGCTCGACGGGGCGGGACATCTGGTGATGGAGGCCCGCAAGGAGGTCACCGCCGGATCCTCGTGCCCGCGTGACCCGTTGAGCGGGAGCACGACGTGCCAGTACACCTCGGCGCGGATGAACACCGGCGCGACGTTCAACTTCACCTACGGGCGCGTCGAAGCACGTATCAAGGTGCCCAAGGGCAACGGCCTGTGGCCGGCGTTCTGGATGATGGGCTCCGACTTCCTGACCGGCCGGCCGTGGCCGTACAACGGCGAGATCGACATCGTGGAAGTCCTCGGCAAGGACGTGAAGACCGCGTACTCGACCGTCCACGCGCCCGCCTACAACGGCGGCGGCGGGATCGGGTCGCCGTACACCCTGCCCGGGAACGCCGACTTCTCGGACGACTTCCACACCTGGGCCGCCGACTGGAACAGCAGAGGCATCACCTACAGCCTCGACGGCCGGACCGTCTTCACGATCGACAAGGACCAGGTGGAGCAGACACGCGGGCCGTGGATCTTCGACCACCCGCACTACATGATCCTCAACCTGGCGGTCGGAGGCGACTGGCCGGGCCCGACCGACGCCAGCACCCCCTTCCCCTCCAGGATGCTCGTCGACTACGTGCGGGTCTATCAGTAACCCCCACTTGTCCGGCCGTTCAGCGCGCGAAGCTCCGGGCCGGCCCCGCCCCGTTCCCTCGGGGCGGGCGTCCCGGAGCGTCCCGGTCACGCCACTGCCCGGCCGCCGCCCCGACGCCGAGATCGCACCAAGCGAGCCCGCCACCCCCGATGCCCGTGAGGACATGACATGCGCAGACATCCCGTTCCTCTCCACACCCTGCTGGCCAACGCCCTGGCGGTCGTGCTGGCCGCCACCCTGAGCCTGACCGTCTCGACCCAGCAGGCGCAGGCCGCTACGGTCACCGTCCAGGCCGAGTCCTACGCGGCCCAGTCCGGTGTCGGGCTGGAGGCCACCGCAGACGTCGGAGGAGGGCAGAACGCCGCGTTCCTCGCCGACGGCGACTGGCTGCGCTTCGACAACGTCGACCTCGGCGCGGCAGGCCGGCTGACGGTGTCGGCACGGATCGCCTCCGCCGTCGGCTCGGGCACCGTGGAGTTGCGCACGGCCACCCTGAACGGACCGCTCCTGGCCGTCATACCGGTCTCACCGACCGGCGGCTGGCAGAACTGGGCGACCCGGGCCACCGACGTCACCACCCACCCCACCGGTTCCCAGACGGTGTTCGCCGTACTGCGCGGCGCGACACCCGGCGACTTCGTCAACATCAACTGGTTCTCGTTCGTCGGCCAGGGGGACACCGCGGCGGCCGGATGGGTTCCCGTCGACCAGGCCAAGTGGAACGCCCAGCTGGCCCAGTTCCGTGCGATGACCCCCGCCGCGGTGCCCGCCGGTAACGTCCGGGTGCCGGAGTTCAACGCCACCTGCGAGTACAGCCACTCCAAGCCGGACGACCCCATCGTCTTCCCGGGACTCGCCGGCGCGTCCCACATGCACAGCTTCTTCGGCAACAAGAGCACCAACGCGTTCACCACGACCGATTCGCTGCTGGCCAACACGCCGACCACGTGCACGCCCGCCAACGACCTCTCGGCGTACTGGATCCCCACCCTCTACGAGAACGACAGGGCCGTCGAGCCCGGGGAGATGATCGTCTACTACGGTTCCCGGCTCGCCGACCCGTCCGTGACCGTGCCCTTCCCGCAAGGCTTCCGCATGATCGCGGGCAGCGCCGTCACCCAGACGCCCACCCCGGCGGGATCGCCCGGCCAGTTCTGGTGCGCCGGCCCGGGCGGTGAGGTCGGCCGGAGCGCCGACGGCAACTGGCCGCGGTGCGCCCCGACCGCCAACCTCACCCACCAACTCGTCTTCCCCGACTGCTGGGACGGCAAGAACCTCGACAGTCCCGACCACAAGTCGCACGTGGCGTTCACGTACGACGGCAAGTGCAGCGGCGCCTACCCCGTCGCCATCCCCAACCTCTCCTTCGTCACCAGCTACCCGACCAGCGGGAGCAGCGCCGGCTTCAAGCTGGCGTCGGGCATGGCATCGTCCATCCACGGCGACTTCTTCAACGCCTGGGACAACGCCGCTCTGGGACACCGGGTGAAGGACTGCATCAACCAGAAGGCCAAGTGCAATTCCGCGGGAACGTTCTGACCCTACGGTCGGCACGCGCCATGGTTCTGCCGGCCGCCGGCCGCCGGCCGCCGGCCGCCCGCCGCCCGCCGCCGAAGCTGTGGCGGCGGCGGCCGTGAGCGCCTCGCGGTGGGTCTGTGGTCGTCAGATGGTGCCTATCAACGCGCTGATGAGTCGTAGCGGTGGACTGTCAACGATGCGTGGGATCGCCAAAGGGCTCGGGAGGAGGGGCGCACGTCGACTCCCGTACTTTCCGCCATGAAATAACGCCCTTCGATACTGAGTGGTGTCTCGTGCCAGCCCTGTTTCGCCGTCCACTTCGTAGTGGAGGTCAGTCGGGCGAAGGCAGCGGGTCACTACGTTGCGGCTTCCTCACCGAAGTTGTCGGTGCGGGGCTGCGGGATGTGTCCCGCTCGATGATGATCATTGCCGCGTCGTCCGCCAGGCGCCCTCTCGTGTGGTGCAAGAGCAAGGTGCGCAGCCGTTCCAGCAGTGCTTGGGGGGTGAATTCGTGGAGCTGCGCCAGGTGTGTGGGCAGGTCGAAGAAGTTTCTGGCGGGGTCGCGGGCCTCCAGTACACCGTCGGTGTACAGCAGCAGCCTGTCGCCGTGTTCGAACGGGTACTTCTCGGCCGGTACGCGGGACGTGCCGAGGAATTCCTCCAGACCGAGCGGCGGCGACGGGCTGGCGGTTTCCAGGGGGGTGGTCTCACCTCTGCGGAGCAGCAGCGGTGCGGGGTGGCCGCGGCTGACGAGTTCGACGACGGGTGCGTCGGTTATCTGGGCGATGACCACCGTGACGAACTCTTCCGCCGGGTCGCGAGGTTCCGTCGTTTCGCCGTGGCTCTGTGCGCGAGTCAGCTCCCGTCGCAGCGCGGCCTCGCACCGCGTCACTGTGTCGGGCAGTTCGGGTTCGTAGTCGGCCGCCTCGCGGAACGCACCGAGTACGGCGGCGGCCGAGCGCACCGCGGGCAGTCCTTTGCCGCGGACATCTCCCACGATGATCCGGATTCCGAAGGGTGTGGCCAGCACCTCGTAGAGGTCACCGCCGATGCGAGCGCCTTCCTCGGCGGCCAGGTACAGGCCGGCCGCCCGTACACCCCCCAGGCGGGCGGGAACGGGCCGCAGTACCACGTCCTGGGAGACCTGGGCGATCCGACGGGCCTGCGCAAGCTCCTTCTCCCGGTGTACTCGCGCCGTGCTGGTCGCGAGGCCGGCCACGGACACCACGAGCAGTGCCAGCAGGTTGCTGTAGACCTCCTGGGTGCCCCAAGCGTGGTTCTGGGTCGCGGTCACGGTGCTCAGCGCCCCCGCCATGAGGACCACGGAACCGGTTCCGGCCGGGCCCATCGTGACCGCGGCCAGCGCCGGGGCCGGTGAGAGCAGTGGGCCGGTGTACAGGAAGTGGGCAGGAGAAAGCTCGATGCCGAGCACTGCCAGGAGCACCAAGAAGGGCAGGGCCCTCGCGAGGGCGAACAGGGTCCTGCTGGATCTGATCAGGCTCGTCAGAGATGCCGAGCCATGAAGTGCCCGCATGCTCCCACTCTCTCACCACAGTGGTGCGGACGCCCCGGGCCCAGCCCGAGAATGCCCACTCGGCGCACACCAGCCGTCACGGCGAGTGCGGGCTGGGCGCGCGGCCAACGATTCTCCGCGGTGCTGATGCCGCGATCTGCCCACTCGGCGACGGCACCGAGTGGAATCGAGACCGTCGGGCGCCCGGCGGAGTTGGCGCGACAGGGGGCTGTCCGTCTACGCCGCCACCAAGGCGGCGCTGGGATCCCTCACCCGCACCGACATGGTGCTGGGCGCCATGGGCGAGGCAGGGGCACAGAAGGTCGCCGACACCACATTGCTCGGCCGTCCGGCCACCCCGCGGGAAATCGCCGAAGTCATCCACTTCCTCGCCACCGACCGCGCGGCGTACGTCACCGGCGCCACAATCGCCGCCGACGCCGGACGCACAGCGGTGTAGGAGTGAGCCGCGGGAGGGCGGCCAGCGGCACACCGGGCCGGGCCCTCCCGCGGCGCACGCGGCTGAGCGCTTTACGTAAAGCGACGGTTCCTGAGCCCCGCAGATCGCCGAGCGGTTCCTGACGGGGATGGCGGCCCTCTGCGGATGCGCTGGCCGCGCCGCTGGAGGCAGACTTGAACCAGGGCACGTATACAGGAGCCGGCCAAGCGGGTGACCGCACATTTCGTTGACCCGCTGCTTGTGACGCAGGGCGTTTTCGGCTTCGGGCCTCAGTCCGATCCGCGTCTCTGGCGGGTGTCCGAACGCGATCGACAGCAGCATCTGTGGAGACTCATTCTCGCGGCTCGGCGCCCGCAACAGGAAGGCTCGTCGCCCCCTGGCGGCGAGTTTCTCACCATTCGGGGGCGCCTTGCGCGGCGTCCTGTCTGAAGGGAAAGGAACGATGGGTCTTTCCTGGCAGCAAGGACCACTCGCGCCGGGAACTGTCGGGCAGTTCCTGGTCTCCGACCCGCTCCCTGAACGGATGGTGTTCGCCGAGCCGCCGCGCCGCCGTCTGCGGGTCAGGCTCGGGGACATCTGGGTCGCGGACAGCGAGGATGTCGTTCTCCTCCTCCTCCATGAGCCGGGCCGCTATCCCGTTGCGTATTTTCCGTCGGGCGACATCGCCGCCGACGCTTTGGAGGGGACCGAGCACACGACGCAGCACCGGGATCTGGGGCCGACCTCGTGGTTCACGGTTCACGCGGGGCCGCAGAGCAAACAGCGGGCCGCGTGGCAGCATATGGATCTTCCCGGTCACGCGAAGATCCTCGACGAACGCGTCGCCTTCGCCTGGCGGGCGATGGACGCCTGCTTCGAGGAGGACGAGCGGATCGTCGCACCTGGTGGTCCGCGACGGCGATCGTGTGGTTGTCGGCAGCCGAGGTCCGCCGGTGCTCTACGAGTCCGGGTTCGCCCCTCGTCGGTACGTTCCGCGCCAGGACGTGGACCGATCCGCGCTGACACCGGCCGAGGGGCGGACGTTCTGCCCGTACAAAGGCATGGCCAGTTACTACGAAATCGGCAGTGCCCGGCGCGTGGCCTGGTCCTACGAGGACGCCTGGGACGAAGTGCGCCGGATCTCGGTAATGGTGTCGTTCGAACCGGACGAGATCCAGGTCGACCTCGACGGCGTACGCCAGAGCCTGGATCCAGGACAGGGCGTCGTCTCTCACGGGGCCGACCGCAACCTCGACCCCGATGAAGAAGCGGCTCACGGCCGGCCCGCCTGACCGTCGTACTCGTCGCAGCCTCCAGGGGAGTGCCCGATGCCTTCTTTGCTGTCGGTGAATGTCGGCATGCCGAAGAACGTGCCCTGGCAGGACCGAACCGTCTACACAGGTGTGTGGAAGTACCCGGTAGCCGGACCGGTGATGGCCCGCCGTATCAACCTCGACGGGGACGGTCAGGGAGACAGGGCCGGTCATGGCGGCGAACAGCGCGCCGTGCTCGTCTACCAGATCGACTCCTACGAGCACTGGCAACAGCACTTCGGACGCCACGACTTCGAACACGGCCAGTTCGGGGAGAACCTCACCGTCGACGGTCTGCCCGACGACGAGGTGTGCGTCGGCGACCGATACCGCATCGGTGAGGCCGAGTTCGAGGTCACCCAGCCCCGGGTCACCTGCTACCGCGTGGGCATGCGTCTCGGCGAACCCGAGATGGCGGCGCTGCTGGTCTCCCACCACCGCCCCGGCTTCTACATGCGGGTCATCCGCGAGGGGCACGTCCAAGCGGGCGACGAGATCGTCAAGACGCTGACCGGACCGGGCGCGCTGAGTGTGACGGAGATCGACGCCCTGCTCTACCTGCCGGACAGGGATCCCGAGAAGCTCCGGCTCGCCCTGGACATCCCCGCTCTGAGCCTCGGCTGGCAGGGCTCCTTCCATGACCTGCTCAAGAAGGCAGAGGAGAATGCGAACAGCACCGCCCCGGCCACGGAAGCGGCGTGGGAGGGGTTCCGGGAACTACGGGTGTCCGAGGTGATTCCCGAGAGCGCCGGTGTCTCCTCGATCCGTCTCAAGGCCGCGGACGGATCCCGGCTCCCTCCCGCCCGCGCCGGCCAGTATCTGACGCTGCGTATCCCCGGAGCCGGGGAACCGGCCCCGGTTCGCAGTTACTCGCTCTCCTCCGCGCCCGGCGCCGACCCTTACCGGATCAGCGTCAAGCACGAACCCCACGGACTCGCCAGCGGATATCTGACAAGCCGGCTGCACCCGGGGGCCGTACTCGACGCGGCGGCCCCCCGGGGGGACTTCGTCCTCCAGGAGGACGGCGGGCCGGTCCTGCTCATCTCCGCGGGCATCGGCGTGACCCCGGTACTCGCGATGCTGCACGAGCTCGCGGACAGCCGCAGCGACCGTGAGGTGTGGTGGATCCACGGCGCCCGCAGCCCTCGGGAACATCCGCTCGCGGCCGAGGCACACGCGCTGATCGCGCAGTTGCCACGGGCGAGCGAGCACGTTTTCTACAGCGCGGCGACGCCGCACGGGACCGGTGACGAGCACGCCGTCTCCGGGCGTCTGGGCCGGGACGGCCTCGCGGCTCTGGGTATCCCCGTGGACGCCACCGCCTATGTCTGTGGTCCCACGTCGTTCATGGCCGACATGAAGGACGCCCTCACCGCCTCCGGGCTCGAAGAGACCGCGATCCACTACGAGTTGTTCGGCGCTCTCCCCTCCGTCAACCCCGGCCTGACCGGGGAGGCGAGGCCAAAGCCGCACCGGCCGGCCGGCCCCGTCGGGACCGGTCCGGCGGTGACCTTCGCCCGCAGCGGGGTCTCCACCCCGTTCCGCGACACCGAGCGCACCTTGCTCGAGCTCGCCGAGGCGTGTGACGTACCCGCTCGTTGGAGCTGCCGCACCGGGGTGTGCCACACGTGTGTCACCAATGTGATGTCCGGTACGGTCGCGTACTCGCCGTCCCCACTCGAAGCGCCGCCGGACGGGCAGGTGCTGATCTGCTGTTCCCGCCCGACCAGCGCGGAGATCGTCCTCGACATGTAATGAGGGTGGGGACGTGAGCGGACCAGCGCGGCCGCTCGGCGGGCCGGGCGGCTCACAGAGTTCGACCGCCCCGGGCCGGGGGCTGGGCCGGGACCCGCTGCCGCCTGTCGGATGAACCCCGACTTGGACCGGAGACAGACCGGAACAGCTGGTCAGGAACGGGACAGGTGCGGGAGGAACTGCGAGATACGGCCGAAATCAGGCCCCGTTGTGAGTGGTGGGACCGGGAGGTGCCTGACTGGCGAGAGGACCAGGTCAGGCACCTTCTTCGGAGGCCCTAGAAGAAGCCCAGCTTCTTCGGCGAGTACGACACCAGCAAGTTCTTCGTCTGCTGATAGTGGTCCAGCATCATCCGGTGGTTCTCGCGGCCGATGCCCGACTGCTTGTAGCCGCCGAACGCGGCGTGGGCCGGGTAGGCGTGGTAGCAATTCGTCCAGACCCGGCCCGCCTGGATCGAGCGGCCCGCGCGGTACGCGGTGTTCATGTCGCGGGTCCAGACTCCCGCGCCGAGACCGTACAGCGTGTCGTTCGCCGTCTTGATCGCGTCGTCGAAGTCATGGAAGGACGTCACCGCGAGCACCGGGCCGAAGATCTCCTCCTGGAAGACCCGCATCCTGTTGTCGCCCTCGAAGATCGTGGGCTGGACGTAGTAGCCCCCGGCCAACTCACCCCCGTGCTCGATGCGCTGACCTCCCGTCAGGACCTTCGCGCCCTCCTGCCGGCCGATGTCCAGATACGAAAGGATCTTCTGGAGCTGGTCGTTGGACGCCTGGGCGCCGATCATCGTGTCCGTGTCCAGCGGGTGGCCCGGCACGATCGCCTCGGTGCGGGCGATGCCCGCCTCCAGGAACTCGTTGTAGTGACCGCGCTGGATCAGCGCGCGCGAGGGACACGTGCACACCTCGCCCTGGTTGAGGGCGAACATCGTGAAGCCCTCAAGTGCCTTGTCCCGGAAGTCGTCGTCCGAGGCCCAGACGTCGTCGAAGAAAAGGTTCGGGCTCTTTCCGCCCAGCTCCAGGGTGACGGGCTTGATGTTCTCGGAGGCGTACTGCATGATCAGCCGCCCTGTCGTGGTCTCGCCCGTGAACGCGACCTTCGCCACCCGTGCGCTGGAGGCCAGCGGCTTGCCCGCCTCGGCTCCGAAGCCGTTGACGATGTTGACGACGCCCGGCGGCAGCAGATCGGCGACCAGGCTCATCCAGAGGTGGATCGACGCCGGGGTCTGTTCGGCCGGTTTGATGACGACGGCGTTGCCCGCCGCGAGCGCGGGCGCCAGCTTCCAAGTCGCCATCAGAATGGGGAAGTTCCACGGGATGATCTGCGCGACCACGCCGAGCGGTTCGTGGAAGTGGTAGGCGACGGTGTCGTCGTCGAGCTCGCTCAGCGAGCCCTCCTGCGCCCGCAGGGCACCCGCGAAGTAGCGGAAGTGGTCGATGGCGAGCGGGATGTCGGCGGCGAGCGTCTCGCGTACCGGCTTGCCGTTCTCCCACGTCTCGGCGACGGCCAACTCCTCCAGATGCGCCTCCATACGGTCGGCGATCCTGTTGAGGATGCCCGCGCGGGTCTCGGCCGACGTCTTGCCCCAGGCCGGAGCGGCGCCGTGGGCCGCGTCCAGCGCGCGTTCGACGTCGTCGGCGGTGCCTCGGGCGATCTCGGTGAAGGGGCGGCCGTTGACCGGGCTCGGGTTCTCGAAGTACTTGCCCTGGGCCGGCGGGACGTACTCGCCGCCGATCCAGTGGTCGTAGCGGGACTCGTACGAGACGATCGCGCCGTCGGTGCCCGGCGCTGCGTATCGGGTCATCTCTGTGGCCTCCCGGTGAGGGTGCCGCCCGCCTTTGGACGGCGCTCCCCGCGAGGCTAGGAGCGCTGACGTTGCGACCAGGTTGCGCGCCTGCCCGCAGCCCCAACGCCCCGCCGCTCAGGTCGCCTTGATCATGTCCGCGCACTTCTCGCCGATCATCATCGTCGTGATGCACGGATTGACCGACGGCAGGAACGGCATCACCGACGCGTCGGCCACTCTCAGCCCCGTCACCCCCTTCACCCGCAACTGCGGGTCGAGCGGGGAATCGGCGTCGTCCGCCGGCCCCATCCGCACCGTGCCCGCCGGGTGGTAGACGGTGTTGTGGGTCTTACGGATGTAGTCCAGCAGCTCCTCGTCCGACCGCGTGTCCGGCCCCGGCGCCAGCTCACGGCCCCGCCACTCGGCCATCGGCTCCCGCGCGGCGATCTCGCGGGCGAGGCGCAGCCCGTACGTCATCACCCGGACGTCGTGCTCGTCGGTGAAGTAGCGCGGATCGACCTTCGGTTTGTCCCTGAAGTCACGTGAACGCAGCCGGACCGTGCCGAGCGACCGCGCACGGGTGACGTTGGGCGTCAGACAGAAGGCGTTGTCGGTGGTCGGGTAGCCGCGCCGGTAGGTGTTCATGTCGAAGGGCACCGAGCCGTAGTGGAACATCAGGTCCGGCCGGTCCAGTCCCGGCTCGGTGTCGGCGAAGATCCCGATCTCCCACCACTGGGTGGAGCTGGTGACCATGGGCTGCTTCGCCTCCCACATGATCACACCCTCCGGGTGGTCCTGGAGGTGGGAACCGACGCCGGGGGAGTCGACCCGTACATCCACTCCGCTCGCTCTCAGATGGCCGGCCGGGCCGATCCCCGACAGCATGAGCAGCTTCGGTGAGTCGATCGACCCGCAACTGACCACGACCTCGCGGCGCGCGGAGACCCTGCCGCTGTGCACGGTGTCCGGCTCCAGATACTCGACTCCCGTACAGCGGCTCCGATCGGCCGCGTCGTCGAACAGCAGCCGCTTCGCCTGGAGCCCGGTGCGTACGTCGAGATTGGGCCGCTTGCCGAGAATCGGGTGCAGATACGACACCGAGGCGGACGAACGGGTGCCGTCCGTACGGGAGTTGATCTGGAACCAGTGCGCTCCCCGCACCACGGTGCGACCCGTGTTGAACGGTGTGGTGGGAATTCCCGCCACCGCGCACGCCTTCAACAGGGCGCTGCCACAGGGGTCGTTCGGCGGGACGGTCATGATGTTCACCGGGCCCGAGCGGCCGTGGTGGTCGCCGGGCGCGTCGTTGGTCTCCAGCCGCTGGTAGAGGGGGAAGCAGTCGGCCGCGCTCCAGCCGGTGCAGCCGAGCGCGCCCCACTCGTCGAGATCCTCGGCAGGCGCCCAGAAGGCGATGCACGAATTGTGCGAGGAGCAGCCGCCGAGGACCTTGGCGCGGGCGTGCCGCATGAAGTCGTTGCCGTTCTCCTGCGGTTCGATCGGGTAGTCCCAGTCGTAACCCGACTCCAGCAGCGCCATCCACCGGTCGAGCCTGAGGATGTTGTCGTCGCCCACGTCGGAGGGACCGGCCTCCAGTACGCAGACGGTGACGCCGGGGTCCTCGGTGAGCCGGGCGGCCACGACGGCGCCGGCGGTACCACCGCCGACGACGACGTAGTCGAACTCG